>DAOMZH010000777.1:0-5493 GCA_035437985.1 Polyangium sp. (in: bacteria)
ACTTGCGCCGAGTTTTTCCACGGATTCAGTTTTTCTTGACGACACATTCGCCCTTCATCGTGCAGTCGTTGCAATCGGAGGAGGTATTTTCGCTCTCCGGCCTGATGCATTTGGCAAAGTCGCCATACAAGCGTGGGATTGAAGACGTGGCGCGTGACGTTCTTGGCGTTAGAAATCCCGCCCGCAGCGCACGTTTTCTCGAAATGGAACAAGCGGCGAAGGACCTTGTAGCCTTGCTCGAACGGACAAACACGCAGGACGAGCAAGCCATCATAGAAGCGCGTACCAAATATCTAGAAATGGCTGCCCGGTATAGTGATGATCCCGCATTCTTGGCAACGCTCAAAGCGGAAGGGGCCGTGCACGGGATTCGACTCGAACCACCGAAAGAGTCGACATGAGGCCCGTAGCTCGCAGAAAACAACCCAGGAGTGTAACGCTATCCGATCAAATGCGAGACATCCTGCTCGGGCATTGGGGCAAGTACTGCTCGTATTGCGAGCTGCCAATCGTTAATCAGCCGGGAGTCGACCACGTCATTCCCCAAGGCCGATTCCCTGAATATAGGGATCTATGGGAAAACCATCATCTATCCTGTTCTCATTGCAATAGCCGCAAGGGGGCCCAGTTGCCCACACCCGATGCGGTTGATGACTTTCTCTGGCCAACGCGGGACAATACCGCGCTCGCATTCAAGTATGTCAATGTATTTCCCGAAGTTGCCGATTGCCTGACAAATGAACAGCAAGAAATGGCTCGACGGCTTCATAACTTATTGAAGCTCGACGCGACTGGTGACGTGCGTGAGGAAGAGCGAAGGCAAGCTTATGTCACGGCGATTCACTGGCGATCACAACTCGCGACGGCAAAAGATCCAAAATGCCTACGCGACGCAGTCGTGGACATCGCGCGACTCAGCGGATTCTTCTCCATATGGATGGAGGTCTTCTCCAACGACAAAGAAATGCGCAAACAACTCATTGCGGCATTTCCGGGGACAGCCAAAGATTGTTTTAATGCCGACGCAGAGCCCGTGCCTCGACCGAATGGACGGGTGTAGGTCGCCACGCCACTTAGGTCAGAGATATCCCTGCCACGGACTCCTACCGACCTTGTCACGCCTCCATCGATGCCAAAAATTCAATGACATCCCGGCGCAACTCGTCGCTCACCGGGCCCTTGTAACTGTAGAATGCGTGATCCGCGCCCTCATATTCCTTATGCACCACCCGCGCTCCACGCGACCGGAGGTGCTCGGCGTATATCCGAGACGAACGCTTGAGTTGGTCCTTCGTGCCTACACCAAGGAACATCGGCGGAATCACTTCGACGTTGGACACATCCATGGGCGTAATGGGGATCGATGGCGATTGCGCGGGGTCGATTGCCGGCTCTCCGGCATAAGCTCGTAAAAACAGCCGCGCAATGGGAAAGCCGTCTTCAATCCACGAAATTCGGTCAAGCACGCCATAAAGTGATACCGCACTTCGAACAGTGGGCAATCCTTCCGGGGCATCATTCATAATGGTTCGTAACAATTCGGCATTCGACAGCGCTAGACCCAGCATCACTGCAAGGTTTCCACCAGCCGAATCCCCCACCAGGTGAATTTCACGTAGGTTTTCCTCGCGGTAGAGCAGCGCAAGCGCACGCACGAGCGATTGAAGTGCGTGCGGATGGGGGTGTTCGGGCGCGAGCGGGTAATTCAAACTGAAAACTCGATGCCCAGCATCCGCGAGCCCAAGCAGCGGCAAATGATAAAAAGCCCCCTTGCTTCCAGCGATCCAACCTCCTCCGTGGAGGAAAACGACGGAAAGCCGTTTCGGCAGACCCGGCGGGGGCTCGACGACGTCCATGTTTTCCTCTGGCAATTCGCCATAACGTCGCTCGGTCACTCGCCCAACAGGCGGCGAGATCCCATAAATCACCCCAAACAACGGCATCACGGCGCGGCGCAAAATGGCCACCGTCGTACGATCTCCAAATGAAAGTGGGGTTGGTTGTGATTCACGATGTTGCATGACGCATTCCCTCGCAAGGTAATCCCTATACCGACGCAGCGTGCTCGGAACCTTGCATATCACGGCTTACTGTGGTTCGGGGGGCGAATGTCGACGAGGCGTGAGGTCATCATGCTCCCACACTCCGATACGGGGTTTACCCATTTCAACCTGCCCCTTGTTCCGGTAAAACCCCCCACCCCTAAATCCCCTCTCGACGCGCACCTCGATTCGCGATACATACCCCCCACTCATCATGCGCAACATTCCTGAGCCCCTTTCGCTCGATGCTTTGATTTCCATCGATTCGCACCTCACCGAAGAGGAGCGATTGATTCGAGATTCCGTTCGTCGTTTCGTCCGCGAACGATATTTGCCTCGCGCGGCCGAACTTTTCGCCAAAGAAACGTTTGCCACCGACCTCATCCCCGAAATCGCCAGCATGGGCCTTTTGGGCGCATCGCTCCACGGTTATGGATGCGCCGGCATGAATGCCGTCTCCTACGGCTTGGCCCTCGCAGAACTCGAGTACGGAGACAGCGGCTTGCGCAGTTTCGCCAGCGTTCAAGGCTCGCTCGCTATGTATCCCATTTGGAAGTTTGGCTCGGAAGAACAGAAAAATAAGTTTTTGCCCAAAATGGCTACAGCGGAATTGATCGGCTGCTTCGGCCTCACCGAACCCGATGCAGGCAGCGATCCCGGGGCCATGAAAACACGCGCAAAACGTGACGGCGATTCGTTTGTGCTCACAGGAACGAAAATGTGGATCACGAGCGCCCCCATCGCGCACCTCGCCGTCGTGTGGGCCAAAGTCGACGATGGAGACGCTTCGTCGATTCGCGGATTCATCGTCGAGCGCGGAATGGCGGGATTCGACACGCCTACGGTACACGGCAAAATGAGCCTGCGCGCCAGTCCCACGGGAGAAATCGTATTAAACGAAGTGCGTGTACCAGCAGAAAATATGCTGCCCAATATCCAGGGTCTCAAAGGTCCACTTTCGTGTTTGACTCAAGCTCGATTCGGCATTGCGTGGGGGGCCCTCGGCGCCGCACGCGCGTGTTACGAAAGCGCAGTTTCGTATTGCCGCGAGCGCGTGGCCTTCGGCAAACCCATCGCCGCAAAACAACTCGTCCAAGAACAACTCGTCGAAATGGCCATGGAGATCTCCAAAGGGCAAATCTTGGCGCTGCACTTTGGACGGATGAAAGACAATGGCGGCATCACCCCGGTGCAAGTGTCATTTTGCAAAAAGAACAATGTGGGCGCGGCGCTCCGCATTGCGCGCACCGCTCGAGGGCTCCTTGGCGGAAATGGAATCTTGCTCGACTATCCGATCATTCGGCACGCCTTGAACCTCGAGAGCGTTTACACCTACGAAGGAACGGATGAGGTGCATACGCTGATCCTTGGTCAAGCACTCACGGGTCACAACGCCTTCTGAACGCGTGTTGATCACGAGGTGATGGGAATAGGGTGAAAGCTCAACCCTTCTTAGAAGTTATTATCGGGTGACCCCAAGACATCGACCGTGCAGAATGTTGGATCTAGCGAGGTGAGCGCAGCCGCTGCTTTCACCCCGCTTTTATGGAACGAAATTCGCTCATGACGTCTCCGTCGAAGCTCGTCCTTCGATTTATCTCGGGCAAGTACCAGGGCAGCGAAGTGCCGCTCTCGGACGCCCATGAGATCGTGGTCGGTCGTGCGAGTGATGTCGCGATCGTCCTCGTCGAAGAGATGGTGTCGCGCCGTCACGCACGATTCGTCATGACGGAATCCGATGTGTCTGTCGAAGACCTCGGTTCGACCAACGGGACGTTCGTCAACGGCGAAAAGATCCAGCGCTCCTCCCTGAAAGAAGGCGATCGCGTGCTGATCGGCACGAGCATCATGAAGGTCGTTCAGGGCGATCAAGGTCCGACGTCGAAACGTAGGGTTTTGACTCCCAAACCTTCGATGGCGCCGCGAGGTCCGGCGAAATCGATGTCGGGGCAGATCGAAGAAATTCCGCTCCCCGACTTGTTGCAACTGTTGGGTACGTCGAAGAAGAGCGGCGTGCTGGTCATCACGGCGGATCAAGACGTCGGACGCCTCGTGATGCACCGCGGAATCATCACGTTTGCCGAGATAAACGAAGATGACATCCCACCCCTCAAAGCCGCGATTCGTATGCTCGGGTGGACGCGTGGACTGTTTGACTTCGAGCCTCCGGAAGAACGCACGATCCCCGTCGCGATCAACTTGTCGGTGCAAGAACTCTTGATGGAGGGGTTGCGCCAGATCGACGAGCTCAATGCGTTGCAGCATAGATTGCCGGCGCCGGAAGCAAGGCTCGTCGTGCCCATGCCGCTCGAACCTCGCGTGCGCAGTTTGTCCCCGGACGAACTGGATATTTTTCAGCTCGCGTTTAACGAATCCGAAGTGCTTACCGTCTTCAATCGGAGTCAGGTGACGGATCTGCAAACGGCGCAGATCATTTTGAAGCTGATTGGTGGCGGGTACTTGCGGCAAGTTTGAGTCACGCTGGTTGTCTCATGACTAGCCATGACAAACACCTCCGCTACGCCGCCCCCGGTTAAAACCGGGGGCTCTACATGACAAAGTCCTCCACTACCGTTTCGGACTATCGTCGTTCATGCACCGCGAGAATTGGTTTCTGCTGCGATTTCGACGCCAAGTCTCGATGTTGATCCGTAATGGATCGCGGTAGTTCGAGCGCGGCAGCGCGAGGAACTTCGCCATGTGGAGGGGCGGGTTTCAACCCGCCCCGGACGTTCCAGACGAACCTCGGCCCGGATTACGAGACAGCCTCTTCAACCCGCCCCGGACGTTCCAGACGAACCCCACTCGCAGTTTTGAGATGGTGTCTCCAACCGAGGATGATGTTTTCGTTCGTACTCCAACCTTTTGGAGCACAAAAGAAAACGGCCACGGAGGTGATTCCGTGGCCGTCGTCGTTTCGACCCATCAGCGGATCAGTTGTAGATCCCCTTCATGGTCGGATCGGCAAGCCCGTAGGCCGCGAGAGATTGCCGAATGAAGAACGGAAGCTCGACATAACGCGAGAGCTTCACGCAAGCACGGTTGGCCGTACACGTGCAGCCACTGTTGTCTTGCGCCGTGCATGCAGTGTTCGTCGGCAGCTGCGGATTCGTGATGCTCGGGTCGTACTTGACGAGCGGTTGACCAGTCATCGGGTTCAACCGAGCGATGTACCAGTCCTTGATGCCATCGCCGTCGTAGTCGATTCCATCGACGTCATACGCTTGGATCATCAAGTCGTTGGCGTATTGAAGCACGCGGGCAGCGATACCCTTTTCCGCTCGCTTCTCGTACTTCGTACCGGGGAACAGAACTTCGGTTCCGAAACGTTTGGCAACATAAACCTTGCCGTTCGGATCGTGGAACTCGACCTTGTCCGTAAAGCCCGGATCGCCATCAGCACCGAGTTCCCACATGCGCAGCATGTTGAGCCACCATTGCTGTTGGTTCT
>DAOMZH010000778.1:0-5488 GCA_035437985.1 Polyangium sp. (in: bacteria)
GTGGGTCGCCCCGGGCAAGTTCGCGGCGTAGATTGCCCTGGACGTTTGTCACGCCCGGTAACGTTCCCTTACCAGGCACCATTAGCCACATGTTCCGAATCACACATGATCCATGCACCTGATTCGGCAAATCACCCCCGGCCCCGACTCCGCCGAGATAGTGCGCGGCGTAGGCCGCGTTCAACGCACGCCACGCATCGAATTCCGTAGATGCAACCACAGGTGCAGCCAAACTACTTTGAGCTGCAACGTTTTCCCGCTCCGATGCTTCGACAACCAAAATCGCGCGGGGCGGGCCCCTAGATCCCACTCTCCCTTTCTAGTAAGAAAAGCAGATCCGAGAAGATCGTCTTCCAAATTGTCCGGGGGTATTTCGGGGGTTTTGGTCCGGGGCTCCCCCCTGGACAAGTTGGCCACGCGGCACTGCCCGCGCACTGCCCCGACGGTGTTTGTCTCGGATAGGTTTGTCTTGCCTATCTACAGCGGAGGTTCATAGTCGAACGACCGCGCCGCAGCGCCATCAACCAGCAGCGTGAGCACGTCGGGTGATCGACCTTCATCGCGCAAAATTGCGTAGCTCCGTTGGGTAACCGTGAGCTGCCATTTCGGCCGATTTTTGCGCC
Source organism: Polyangium sp. (in: bacteria) (assembly GCA_035437985.1). Classification (GTDB taxonomy): domain Bacteria; phylum Myxococcota_A; class Polyangia; order Polyangiales; family Polyangiaceae; genus Polyangium. Next base: position 624 of record DAOMZH010000778.1, read on the forward strand.
ATTCGCGCCATAATCGTGACCTACGTCACGTTGTCGTTCTTTGCCCTGCCGCAAGTATCAGCCTCATCGCTTGGCGTCGTCGATACGCAGCGCACTTTCGTACGTCGATTCTCGACGCGTGACGTACGTTTATGCATTAATCAAACTGTCGACCGATCACGGATCCACGTCCGTTCGGTCGCGTCGGGCAAAATGGCTTCAGCTTCGAGCAGCGTCTACTGGGTTGGCAGTCGAGTGCGACAAGTTGGCGGGAAAAGGCGTTTCTCGATCGGTACTTACCGAGGAGATGGTCCCTATTGCCCGGGCTTCGGGGCGCCATGGTTTGTCGGGCAAAACGACGAGGTGAAGGGTCGGGGTGGTCCGCGAATTGCTCAGGAATTCGAACTGACGCGTAGACGAGAAAGGACCGCGATTCATGAATTCTTGGCGCACGGCTCGAGGAAAGGCCTGTTTGGCACTTCTGGCATTGACGGTTCCGTGGTTGGGCCTCGCGTGTGAGCCCGAGGTCAAGCTGCGGGATCCGCTTTGCGCGAAGCACCCACCGCCCCGTGACCCATTTGCAATCGACCTGCGAATGTCCGGCCCATTCTACTACGACTCGGCGGCGCGACGATGTACACAATATTGTGGTATTGCGCCAGCCGACCTCGAAGCCTCTGACTACGAGACTTGGGAAGCCTATTTCGAGGCGTACGTGCCTTTCAAGAGTTTCGAAGAGTGCGTGGCGGTTTGTCACGAGCCGCAACCGTGTGACCCCGACAATCCATGTCCACCCTTCGAGTATCCCTGCGCCTTGTCGCCGTGCAGTACCGCTCCTCAAACCTGCGTGTGGGTATCATCCGAGGGACGTGGATACTGCGCATTGCAATGCCAAGAGCCGGGAACGGTTGAACATATGGGCTGGAGTATTGACGCAATGTGCCCAGACCCTTTCACATGCAGCGCAGTCGCGCCGGGGGATTGTTATCCGTGCCGCGAGTATGCCGAAGCGTGTGTCCTTCCGGAACGGTAGTTGCGTCACTCCGCGCAACACGTGACATCCCCGCTCTGATGTCGACCAAAACCGTGACAACGTACGGATGTACGTGAATGTTCGTCGATGAACGTACGTTTGTGCAGCGTCGTCGACGCACGACAAACCATCAAGGCCGTGCTCGTTTCGTGGCGACGAGCAATCCACCATACTCTTGGGCCTCGGGAGCTGGAAGACCGGGCGCTGCCACGGACGAGATCTCGCCGTCGAGGTAAAGCGCATCGGGGCATCCGAGGACGTCGCGAAAAAGCGTCGCTGTTGCATAAAACGTCACCCGCTCGCGCGAAAGGGCGAAAACAACATGCCCGCGCGCGTCGACGCCCACGCCACTTCGCGTGCGCAAGCTCGTGGACGACGCGACGAACGCCGGATGCAAACGCCCTTGGGTCGTGAGCAGCGGGCCCGATTGCGTGGCGAGCTCGATTTTGCCCTTCGGCGCATAATGCTCGGTCGGGGCGACGTGAGCTCCAGACGCGTCAATCCAAAACACTCCATTGGGCTTCAAATAAAAATTGCCCTCGCCGTCGGCATTCGAGAGCGGCGCGAATTCTTGCCCGTGCTGAATGTGCAAACCCACGGGGCGATGGGCTGGATTGAAAATACCCGCGTTTGTCGCCATGACCAACTCGCGATTGTGCATCGTCAGAAACGGCCGAAGTGCGCCAAGCGTCCGTGGCTCGTTTGGTGCTTGCCCCACGAGCGCGAGGTCAACGGCCGTGAGATCGAGGTCGAAGGTGATCCAATCCGCGGCGTTATGGTGAACCCACCGAAATGCGCCAGCTGCTTGGGTTACCGATGAAGCTGGCGGTACACTCGAATCGGTGCTCGATGCGGGTCGGCTCTCGCAGCTGAGGAGCAGGATGGAAACGAACACGCATGGGCGCATGGCGGGACTTGGGTGTGAGCGTAGACGGCTTTGCCCCGGCTGCCAATGGCCATCGAACCTGGACCCGCATTGCACGTACGTCTGTGCACATGGGCCTACGAATGACGTACGTTTCTGTATACATCATCGAGTAAATCCATTCAATTGTTGCTACCTTGCGCGTAAATACGTACGTTCATGTGGCCCATTGAGCGTACGTTTGTGCAACGATCTCGTGCTCCATAGGGGCAGGTTCGAGTTGTTCGCTGCACGTATTGCTTACTCCCCGTACGCGGTAAGCAAGATCGTCGTTCGAGTTTTGGGGTCTTGATCCGAGGTCAGCTCCAGTTCGACGACGCTCACCGCGCGGCTTTCGGCACTCCCCTCGAGCCCATCGCTTTTGCGTGGCCGCCGCTCGGCACTCCGCCAATTGCGATATGGCACGCGAAACACCACCCAACCGCGGCTAATCATTTTGCCCGGGGATATCACCTTGCTTTCGACACGCAGCGCCCGCGGGCCCTGGGCGATTGGCGCGAAAACCACCAAATCATTCGAGGGGTTCCACTCAGCACCCAACGGACCTCCTTCGTGGATATGCACGATGCGCCCGTCGCTTGGCTTCACTTCCACCGTGTCCAGCCATTGCGCATACTGCTCGGAGTCCGCCGTGCATTGGTCGGGGACGGCATATTTTTCGCCACAGGCATAGAGGAGGCCAATCTCACCAGGCTGCGGCGTACGCGTCGGTGCGGCGGACGGTGTCAAGTTGGAAGACGAGTGATTGGGGCTAGACACCGGCGCAGCTGCCGTTTCCACAGGTGCCGCGGATGGTACGATGGATGCCCTGGGCACCTCGAGCTGCTGGTGAATCGTTTCCGCCGGCTGCGAGCAGCCCAGCGCGAGCGCGACAAGGAATAGGCATAGCGGATAGGAATGCATTGTCGTGTCCGTTTGTCCCGGTCGTTGGTCGCCAGCTCCAGTCATGCGTCATTCCTCGTCATGAAGGATTGATACGCCAAAAACGAGGTGATACGATCATTATTCTCGAATGTTGAAGTGTTCGAGCGCTACGCCGCACGTACGTCTATACGTGCTGGCGCCTTCGAGTCGGGCACGCGTACGTAGCACAACCTGAATGCGGTCAGGTGCTTGTCTTGGCCAGACCGGAAACGAGGCCCGGAAGGAAAAACAGCGGCCAGACGAATATTGCAAGATTGGGCAGAAACCATGCGGCGTTGAACTCTCCGAGCAACGCCCAATATCCGATGGCCATTCCGCCCGCGACCATGGTGAGGACGAGCGAAATGAGCGCCAGCGGCTTCCAGAGCGGATTTGACCGGACTGACGCCCGGACTGCTGCCAGACCCGTCAGCGAAAAGGCGACGTCCAGCGGCAGGAAGGACCAGTTCCACGCGACCACCCGCGGAATGTGAGCGTCGGCGTAAAGCCAGTCCGCAGGAACGGTCAGAATGCCACTTACGTTCAGCGCCGAAACCAGCCAATAGACCAGGAATAGAATGTCGGTCAGGAAAAGCGCATTACGCAAGGACGAGCTCATGACGCTGCCTTTAGCGCAATTCGCCGATCCCCACCATGACAATCGAGTGCGCGCGGCAGGCGCGAGACTAGAGGACGTCGATGGGCCTCTCGACGTGTGCGGGCTTCGAACGCAGAATACGTACGTTTACGTGTAGCATGCGAATGATGAGCGTACGTTTATGTAGACAAACGTACTTGTACAAATTACAATCAGGAGACGGTTGACGTACGTATGTGTTCAAAATCTAGTGAGTTGACGTATAGATATACGTCGCGCGCTCGAATTGCGCGGCGACTGTCAGCCACGGTGGGTTTTTCTGAAACCGCTCATTGCGCGTCCCTCGCACATCGAAATCCGAGGTCCGGTAGGTCCCGAATTGAAGGATGCCGACGACGAACCGTTGTGGTTACATAAACGGGATTTCGGGTTTCCCAACTGCCACCCCGAGCAATGCGCTCACCTTCAGCACGATCGCCACCAGAGTTGGAGGAGACTTCGGTACTGGTCCATTCGCTGACGTTGCCCGCCATATCCATTATCCCAAACGGACTTTTGTCTGTCCGAAACGCGCCTATCGGACAAGTGGCTTCTTTATTCCAGCAAAGCTGTGTAGATGGTAGGGTATTCCCCCACGGAAATTTTCGACCATCGCGACCCCTCGCCGCATACTCCCATTCTTCCTCAGTAGGAAGTCGCTTTCCAACCCATGCGCAATAAGCCTCCGCGTGACTCGCACGGAGACAATTCATCGGGTGATTCAATTTATCGGTTTTGCCAAAGTTACACGTGTCATCGAGGTTCTGTGACGTTTCAACAACGGCACAAGTTTTGGCGTGCACGCATTTTAGGTAATCACCGCTAGAAACTTCATAGGCGTCCATGGAAAAGCTTTTTACTTCGACCTCATGAACTGGCTTCTCGTTGGGACGGCCATCTGCTGAGCCCACGTGTAGGCGACCGGCGGGCACCAGAACCATCTGGACGGTTGGGACGGCAGCATCTATCGGTTGTCCGGCGTCCGTCAAAGTATCATGTGTTTGTCGCGGCGGCATACTCGGTTCGATCGTTTGTGACACGGCAACTGAAGGTGAATCAAAGACGCTGGGTCCGCGACTACACCCTGAAGCAATGTGCGGTAAAAGCAGCAACAAGAGCACGCTTGGCATTGCGGACGACTCCCTGCTGGACAAGAATGCGAATTGTAGGTTTCGCCGTTGCCATTGCATCATATCTAACGGCCTATCAATCTTGGAGATTGTCGTTTCATGGGTCATGTTATTGCTCGGCGTACTATATCGACGATCTCCGATCTGGTGGCCTCGGTCGGATCCGATTCGCCGACCCATGACAGCGTACCCGTTATTTGGTGATTCCATACTCGCGGAACACGATGGCCAAGGCTTGCTCGAGATCGGAGACCTGTA
>DAOMZH010000779.1:0-5480 GCA_035437985.1 Polyangium sp. (in: bacteria)
CGCCTACGGCGCTCTTCGTCCCAAACCCCACATTTCCAAGGCTATTTCTTGTTTGCGGCCTTGAGCGCGGCGGCTTTGGCGAGCATTTCTTTGGCTTTGGTCTCGAGGTCGTCGGCTTCGTCAATGCGGGCACGACGTTCGTGTTCATCGCGTGCGGCATTGGCGGCTTCTTCTTCGAGTTTTTGTAATAGCGCGGTTTGTTCGGCGAGTTGCCGTTGCAGGTCTTCGATGGTGGCTTTCACGCCGTCGATGGTATCTTCCTCTTCGCGTGTGGGACCGGATGCAAAAAAGCCGTCGGCAAAGTCGCTGGGCAGATCCGGGCGTTGAAAGGGGAGTTTGGCGAGGGCTCCGTGCATTTCTTTGCGCGTGGCGTTGAGCTTGTCAATGAATTGCTTGCGCGGGCCAACGTCGCGGAAATGGCGATTGGCGAGTTGCGCGGCGTCGCGCTCTTCGGCTGCGGCATAACCCGCCACGACGAGCCTTTCGGCTTCGGGAGCCAAAGCGCTCAAGGCCCCAATGCTGGATTGGGAAAGAACGGCATTCCAATCGCGCATGTCGTGAAGTTGCCCGCCCAGGACCGGACGGCGAAATTTACTGAGGGCTTTATTTTTGAAAAGAGAAGTGCGGAGTTGTTTGCGGGTGGGGCCGTCGGAGTATTCATCGACGACGTGCGAGACGCGTCCGGTGAATTGATTGAGGGCTTGGTCGGCTTTGTCGACGACGGCTTGAGCTTGGATCACTTTATCGAGAATGGCGATTTCTTCGAGGAGAATCGATTGCCATTCGGCGCGATGGGCTTGGAAGATTGCGAGGTATGCGTCGGCCAAGGGTTCGTTGGCGCATTGATTGGTGGTGTATTGAATTTCGCGCAGGAGGGAGAAGAGTCCGAGCGCGTATTCGAGGATGCGAGCACTCATGGGCCGCTACGTTACACGGGTTCAATGAAAAAGGGCAAATTTTCGGGCGACGAATTCGTGCTTTTTGGGCGCAGTGGGGCATTGACATGGGGGAAACGGCGCGGTACACGGGCGCGCATGACGTCTCCGGTTGACACGAACGCGCTGCTTTTTCCGGCCTTCATCTACGGTGATCACCCGTCCTGCCGGCGCAAGATGAAGGCCGAAGCGAAGAAGTGGGGCAAACGGTACGACGCTCATGGCGACTTCCCCGAACCCAAGCTCATCCCGGTGCCGCCGGGGTCGATGATTTTCATGGGCGCCCAAAATGAGATCGCCCTGATCAACATGGGTTTGGGCATCGAGACAACCCCCAGGCCGACCCCGCAGATCACGACGATGTACGAGTTTGGCTCGCGGCCCAATCCCAAGCAGGAGCGGTGGTACTTTTATCTCATCGATGCGCTGGAAAGCGAAACCGCCATAAACGTCAAGGTGCCTTACGAAAACAGACATATTTATGATTCCGCATGTGAAGGCTTTCTGTGCCGTTATCCCTGGGGCGCGTTGTCGCTGGCCATCAATCAGCCGTTGTACAACACGATTCCTGTCGTCTCCCAGCGTGCGGAAGCGATATTGCTCTTTTGGGAAATACTTGACACCGTACGTTATGTCAATATCAGCTCCAGCTTCGGCAACTTGACCAATTTGATGGCGTTCTATTTTGGGGGGCACATCGGCATGTGGGTTGATGCGCCGACGGGCGACGTGCGAACGGATCTACGGGCGGCCATTGATACGATGCGCCGTGCGTCCGACGATGAAATCTACACGCGGGTCTTACAGCGTTTGCGGCATACGGCGAAAACTAGGCCGGACCTACAACACCGAGAATGGGTCACATCACCGGGCGTCATCGAAGCGAAACTCGAAGAATGGCGGACGAAGTTTCCAAAGGATTATGGCGATCTGACCGCCGGGGACATGGGTAGCCACTCTGGCTTCGTCGGTCGACTTTCCTACGAGTGCCCCGACGCGCAAGAAGCGTCGTCGTAATGCTCCGCCAAACGAATTCGTGCAGGGACTGTCGAACAGCAACCGGCGCGCACGCGTGACCGCGGGCAAGGTTTTACAGAACCAACCGTCGCTCTCGCAGCAGGAAGCTCTGCCGACGGCGACTATTGACAGACGTATGGATCATTCATATTGGCGTCGACGCACTCCTGGCTCGAATTGCACCCCTTGTATTCGCACAATTCCAGCACGCAGTCCCAATTATCGGCGTCGAGGGTCGGCACCGTACTGCCATTGACGCAATCGCTGACCATCGTGCACGTGGGCCGGCACGATTTGATGCTCAGTCCGGGCATCAATTCACACGCATAATTGGCGCCCATGAGGCTGTCCATGCATTCGACGTTCGTGTTGCACCCCTTGTAATCGCAAGCGCCGGCTTTGCAGGCCCAGTTGTCGTCGTCGTACAGGGGAAGCGCCGTGGCGCAATTGAGGTTCGTGGTGCATTTCTTCGTGCAGCTGGGAATCGTCAATCCAGCAACGAGCGCACAGATGTAGTTGGCATCCAAATAGGCATCGATACACTCGTGGTTGGAATTGCAGCCCTTGTATTCGCAGACGCCGGCCTTGCAGTTCCAGTTATCCTCGTCGTGCAAGGAAATCGCGCCCATGCTCACGCAGTCTTGGGGCATCGTGCACGTGTGTCGGCACGTAGGAGGCAAGGGAAGCATGCCACTGCTGCTGCTGCTGCTGCTGCTGCTGCTGCTGCTGCTGCTGGTGCCGCTGCCGCCATTGCCGCTCGAACTCGACGAACCATTGCCACCAGATCCGCCGCCCCCGGTTGCTCCCGACGAACTGCCTGTCGAAGACGAACTGTCGGTGCTCGTGCAATTCGGATCAGACGGGCACGTAGGGTCGGATTTGACTTCGGAGGAACAACTGGGGAGGAGGGCAAGGAGGAGTGCGAGACGGAGCGACATGGCCCGAGACTAACTCGATTCTCGGGCAGTGCGAACGGTTTTTCTGGGGGGACTCAGCGCGCTTTCTTGTCGGGCGGCCAGAAGGTAATGCCGCCGCGGAGGAGAAAACCGGGGGACGTGTTCATGGCTTCTTTGGTATGCGGATCAAAGTATTCCGGAGCATCTTGGGAGGAGGCGAATCGCCAGCGGAACGTCGCGAGCACATCGACGTGGAACGAGAAAAGTTGCGACAACCGCAGCTCCGATCCCAACCCGGCTTGCAAACCGAGCGCCCCGTAGCTCGCATAATACCGGCCGGTTTGCGTGTCCTTTTCCGGCGTCAGCGCGCTTTTCTTGTCGGAGTATGCCGATCCAAACCAGAAGGTTCCTCCACCGAGCCCATAAAAACGGAGTCGACTGTCGGGATTGAAATGCCGAACGAGCATCCCGGTCAAACCAATTTCACCCCGATCGAGTCCATTGAAATCTTTGCCAAAAGCGAATTCATTTCCGACATCGATTTCTGCCTTGGGCCGGAGATGAAAGCGGAGGTTCGCCCCCCCGCCCGTGAGGTGTGCGTCGTCAGGGGCCATTTTTCCAGGCACACCGAAGCTGAATCCAAAACGCTGGGCGTGGATGTCGAAGCCGACTTCGGGTTTCCAACTCGGATTGTATCCCCCGCACGACGCTCGGGGTTGCGCGACCTTGCGAGGCGCGGGCTTGCGTATCGGGGGCGGAACGAAAACGCGGCCCGTCGTAGGCGGGGGCAAAGGCACTGCCTCGACGGGTTTGCCGTCGGGCATGATGATGATCACGATGCGCGGTGCGGGTTCGGATTGCTCGACCGTAACCGGGTTTGTCTCGACGACTACCTCCGAACGCGACGCGTCAGTCGTTCGAGGGGCGGCTTCCTCGACCGAGTCATTCGCCTCGGTCTCGCAGAACCAAGCTCCATCAGGACAATCCGAATCTTTGGCCGATGCTGACGACACCAGACTCGATACGGAAACGAAAGCGACGATGGCAGGCAAGTACGGGCGCATGAACGACTCCTCGCTGCGGGATGCTGTTGGGACCAGCATGCCACGAAGGAGCGGTTGGTGAAACGAGAAATTTGGGGGCGCCCCTTATTTTTTATTAAGGGGCCGGGGGGTCAGGGGGGCTCACTTCGGGTTCGTGGCGCTGCACGAACCTGTGGCCATGGCGGTGTTGTTGTCTTCGCCGCCACCTTCGCATTCGTTGTTGGCCATGTTTGAATCGACAATGGCGGTGAAGTCGAGGGGCATGTCGAGTTCGACGGTGGGCACGGGGTAGTCGAGGGTGACTTCGGTCGAGCCGCCGGGGAGCACGTCTTTCGCGGTGGTCACGACGCCAATGATATCGGTGCCGTGGTAAAACGTGACTTCCACGCCCGCAGAAACGCCGATGGCGCCGCGGTTGGTGACTTTGGCGCGCAAACGAAGCTTGGCGGGACATGTTTCAGCATCCGCAACGAGCTCGACCTGCAGATCCGGGGCGCTGAAGATACCGGATCCTTGGGCATTCATGCGGAAGTTGTTGTAGCCGGGTTGTTTCCAATTGGGATTTTCCATCATGGGAATGGATCCATTGGCATTGACGTTCGTGATGTGATACGCGTGGCCGCTCCAAACCCGTCGCGTACGGACCCAGTTGTCCAGCGCATCGCCATACACGGTCAAACCGCGGTAGCCACAGACGACTTCGTCTTTGCAGAACGGAGGCGGGTAGGGGGCTTCGTTCCAAGCCGTACCCAATACGCCTTGATTCCAAGGCGCCGTGCTGCAATTCGGGACGACTTCATTGGCGACGACGATGATTTCCGCATTGTTGTCACCGTCGACGTCGGCCACCAAGGGATATTCCGTCGCCGTGCGGGTATTCACGGGCGACTCGAAAAGCACCAGGCCATTACGTCCGCCAAATACCCGGGTGAAACATTCGTCCGAGTAAATGACTTCGGCAACGCCGTCGCCTTCGAAGTCGAAGATCGACGAACCCGTGACGTTGGAAGAAATGTCCTTGGTCGGGACGCCCCAACGAACGCCTTCGCGATCGCATCCAGCCGGAAGAGGCGTTCCGGTGCATTGCAAATCGAGCACGGCGTAAAGACCTTCGCCGGCCGTTCCCATTTCGGGATATCCGTCAGCATCGAAGTCACCAATGTTCAAAGGTCCACCGCCGTCCGTCTGGAGGTCGACCGGACCCCAGAAAGTCGTGCCGTCATGGCCGTTGAGCACGATGACTTTGCCATTGCCAACGAGCGCGACTTCGGGCGTCCCATCGAGGTCGAAATCGGCAATGCTCGGGAAATGGTACGCACCTAGGTCCGGCCGGGTCCAGAGCATGGTCCCATCATGATGCCAAGCGCTGCGATCGGAGATGAGTTCGAGGTTTCCATCGCCGTCCACATCGGCTGCGGTCGTTGCCGGTTGGCTGTATTCCGTGGGCCTCTGCCATAACAACACCCCTTCGTGGTTGTAGAGGTTGAGCCCAAAGAAGATCTCGGCTTTGCCATCATGATTGAGATCCGCTACATGGGCCCCGCCGCCCCAACCGTCGTGGTTGAAGTTGATGGGTACATTGGAGATCC
>DAOMZH010000780.1:0-5476 GCA_035437985.1 Polyangium sp. (in: bacteria)
GAGCATGACCAGCAAACTTGGATTCAGTCGACATCAGACCTCGAACTCGCCGCGCGTGAGTATGTCGGCGACTCGCCATAAGAAGGAGTTGGCCAAGACGCCATCGACGATTCGGTGATCGTACGAAAGCGCCATGTACATCACGGGGTGAATGGCAATCACGTCTTCACCATCGCGCGTCACGACGACCGGACGCTTCTTGATCTCGCCCATGCGCAAGATGCCCACGTTCGGTTGCGAGATGATTGCACCACCAAACAAATTGCCTTTGAGGCCCGGGTTGCTGACGGAGAACGTCGTGCCTGCGAGATCGTCGGCCGTGATCTTGTTCGTTCGGGCTTTGACCGCGACCGCATCGATCTGCGCCGCCAAACCTCGTAGCGAAAGCTGATCCGCATTCTTGATGCTCGGTACGAGTAGTCCGCCTTGCGTGTCGACGGCGACACCCAAGTTGATGTCCTTCAAGACGACGAACGAATTCTCGAGCACGCGCGCGTTCATGTGCGGGTATTCGCGAAGTGCGCGAACCGTTGCTGCACAAATGAAGGCGAGGAACGTGAGCGGAACGCCTTCTTTCTTCAGGCGATCCTTGTGCAAGTCCCGCAGCTTCGACGTCGCGTGCAGATCGACTTCGGCGACTGTTACCACGTGCGGCGCCGTCACCTTCGAGAACACCATGTGATCGGCCGTGATGCGACGACGGCGCGAGAAAGGAACGACTTCGTCACCCGGACGCGGCGTGTACGGCGGGAGCTTGTACGCGCCAAACCCACCACTGGGGCTTGGCGGGACGAACCCACCACCAGCATTCACCATTTGCGTGAGCTCCACAGCGGCCGTCGGTGCTGCAACAGGTGCGGAAACAACCGGTGCTGGAGCAGCCGGTGCAGCTACTGGTGCGGCAGACGGGGCGGATGCCGGAGCAACTGCGCGACGCACATCATCGTGCGTGGTTCGTCCGCGTTCACCCGTGGCTTGCACTTGCGCGAGATCGACGCCTTCTTCGCGCGCCAATTTACGCGTGGACGGAGACGCCAATGGCGCCGCTCCCGGCGCTTGCGCAGCCGGTGCCGCCGCAGCTGCAGGCGGAGCTGCTGGAGCCGCTGGCTTCGGTGGTTCGGCCGCTGCCGTCACCGTCTCGTCGATCTGGCAAATCAGTGCGCCCTTCGGCACAACTGCGCCTTCGGCCACGGCCAGCTTGACGATTCGTCCCGCTGCAGGTGCAGGAACTTCGGTGTCGGCTTTGTCGGTTGCTACGTCGAGCAATGGCTGCTCGCGCGCCACGATGTCGCCTTCGCGTACCCGCCACTTCGTGACGGTTCCTTCGGCCACACTCTCGCCGAGCTGGGGCATGAGCACGTCGATCATGGAGTCGCTCCTCCGATTTCCCGCGGGCTAAGGGCTTGGGGTGCAGGACGCCGCAGGCGACCCGAAGACCCAAATGTTCAAAGAGGGAGCCTCTTCGCGGGCGCCGGTCGTATACGCCGTGACGCGCAGGACGGCAACGACCGCGCGCACGTCAATTTGCGCATCGCTCTTTCCCGCTCAAAGAGCCGTGCCGGACGCAGCTTTTGCGAGCGCTCGATCGAGAGCCTGTGGGCTGTAACCCACGAGAATCTGGCCCCGCACATCGATGACCGGAATGCTTCCGCCGCGTTGCCCGGACTTCTCGAGCTTGTCCCGCATCTCGATCGCCGCGTTGCGATCCTCCTCGATATCTTTGTGGACAAACCGAATTCCTTTGGCCTTCAAGTATTCGCCCACCTCGTGACACGGCCTGCACCACGATGCGCCATAGATGATCACCGTCACATCGGAAGCCACCGGCGGAGGTTTGTCATTGTTCGGCGGAGTGCCCGTATTGCCCGATCCAACGCTGGTTGCGGGTTTGGCCGGCATGGACTTCGCGAGAAAACCGGAACGCCTTTTTTCGACTTCCGCTTCCCATGCCCGTCGCGACATCGTCTTCGCCGTGTACCCACCGTCCGCACCCTTGCTCCCTAGATCCACGACGTAAAACGCGTCTTTCGTTCCATCCTCGCGATCGCTCACGACCACACGTACCAGCGACTTTCCCTCCGCCGGAACACCCGCAACTTCGAGCTCCACGTGCATGTCGCCCTTGCTGTCGATCCACGTGAGCAAGAGGTTCGGCGTGTCGTCATGAATCGTCAGGGCCGGAAGCTCCTTGGCAACCTCCACCGGCGTCGTCCCGTCTTCTTCCTTCTTCCGCCCACAACCGCTCGTCGTGACAAACGACGTCAGCAGAAGTCCTATGGACAGCCTTGTGATCAATCGCTTCATGCCGTCCTCCCAGTCGCCTCGAACGCTGCGATCTCTTCACCCAGCATGGTCCACTCCGTCACGAATGCATCGACGCGCCGCGTGAGCGCCTGTTCTTCTTCCGCCATCTTCGACAGCTTCGCCCAATCGCCACCAGGATCCTGCTTCAACGCTTCCCGCATCTTTACGAGTTCCGCTTCAGCTGTCGCGATTTCATCTTCGAGTTCGGTGACGCGTTTCTTCTTGCGCTCCATCGCTCGTGCCGCCGCTTTCGCCGCCTCGAACGAGCGCTTTTTCTCGAGCGGCGACGCTGGCGCATTTTCCGTTCGCGTCACTGTCGATCCACTACGTTTCACCGATCGCTTTTCAGCTGCTTGGGCAGCCACCTCGACGACGGCGCCCTCATCGTCATCGTCCGTCGACTCTTGACCTTTGCGTTTCAGGCTTTCTTCGTAGGCGCGATATCCCACGGGAAGCACATCGATGTGTCCCTCGACAAACGCCACGATCCGCGTCGTGACTGCTTCGAGAAAACGTCGATCATGCGAGACCAAGAGCACCGTCCCTTCGAATCCCACGAGCGCTTCTTCGAGAATCTCCGCGGCCGGAATATCGAGGTGGTTCGTGGGTTCGTCCAGGAACAAGAGGTTTCGAGGTTCGAGCAAGAGCTTCGCCAAGGCCAAGCGACTGCGCTCGCCACCTGAGAATCCATCCACGCGTCGCAACGTGTCATCGCCGTAGAACCGAAAGCGCGCGAGGTATTGTCGAGCCACGTCGACGTTCATGTCTCCACGCACGCTTCGCACTTCTTCGACTGCTGTTTTCGACGGATCCAGCGATCCCAAATGCTGATCGAAGTAGCCCTCGCACAAGTTTGTTCCGCGACGAACCTCGCCTTCGTCGTCATGTTTGCTGCGCCCAGCAAGCAAGCCTAGAAGCGTCGTTTTGCCACATCCGTTCGGACCAACGATGCCAATGCGTTCGCCCCGACGAACCAAAAGCTCGAGCCCCTCGAAGAGTTGTTTTCCTCCCCGTTCCGCACCTAGACCTCGCGTATCCAGCACGATGTCTCCACTTCGTGGCGCCTGAGCAAAACGAAAGGCGACCTTTTCCGCGCGGGCCCATACGTCCTCGGGACGTTCGATCGTTTCGAGTTTGTCCAGCATCTTGCGGCGACTCTGCGCTTGCTTCGTCTTCTGCCCCGCGATGTTGCGCCGGATGAACTCTTCCGTCTTCGCGACGAACGCTTCTTGGCGTGACGCCAGTTCGCGCTCGCGTTCGAGATCGGCTTCCCGCGCCACCGCATACGCGGAATACGCGAGCGGATACACGCGGAACGAGCGCTGCCCGAGCTCCATCGTGATTGGACAAAGCGCATCCAAGAACGCCCGATCGTGCGAGATGACCAGCATCGCACTGGACAAACCTGCCAAGTAGCGTTCGAGCCACGAAATCGTTTCGATATCCAAGTGATTCGTAGGTTCGTCGAGAAGAACGAGATCCGGTTCGATGGCTAGCGACGAACCTAGGTAGAGTCGTCCACGTTCGCCACCGGACAAACTCGTGAGGGGGCGTTCCATGTCGGATTCGCGAAAGCCGAGGTGTTCCGCGAGCATGTGAATGCGGCGTTCGAGTTCGTCGCCTCCAGCGAGGTGGTAACGATCGGTGAGTTCGCCCAGTTTTTTCAGTGCAGCGTCGGTTCCTGATGCAGCTTCGTGCGTTGCGCGATCGAGCTCTTGACGCAAAGCATGAAGGTCGTCGAAAGCCGCCAAAAACGCGTCGAATACCGTGCCTTCTTTGGGCAATTCGTGCGATTGCCGAACGTACGCCACCCGTGCGTCTCGCCGAACCACGACGGAACCTTCATCCGGGACCAACTCACGAGCGACGATTCGCAGCAGAGTCGACTTTCCGGCGCCGTTTGGAGCTACCAAGGCAGCTCGTTCGCCTCGCGACAACGAAAATGTTACGCCCTCGAAGAGTCTGTTTTGCCCGTAACCAAACCCGACGTCGGCGACCTGAAGAACCGTCATTTCGGGCTGTTCTAGCACGCCATTTGCGAGCAACGGGGGCTTGGCGCGACACCCCTTTCGAAGCTCACACATCCGACGCAAACCTGGACTAGCATCCTGCCTCGATGACAAACGCGAACCTCGAACCGATCGCAGCTTCTTGGACCGAGGAACTCGCTCGCGCTCTGCAACAACGCTCCGCATGGTCGTATCTCGGCACGGTCGAGATCGTGGAACACACGGGCGCAGCTACGTTGGGCGGGGTGATCGATCGACGTCTCGTTCGCATCGAACCTGGGGTATCCCCAGCCGATACGATTGAACGATGGCGCCAATCTCCTGAAGGAAGAATCATCGATCGGATGATTGTCCAGGCAAACACAATGTTGCTGCGACGACTTCCTCCGGCACGTGCAGTCGAGGCGTTTAGTCCTACGTGGCTCAATGATTTTGGCGGCGGGGGCACGATCGTCGTGCTTGGAACGTCGGCCGATCTCATTCACGTGGCTCGGACCTACAACGACACGCCGACCGGTGCGCGTATTCGGACAGCTATTGCGGATAGCCGCCCCGGTGCTCTCGTTGCAGTTGCCGGCGAAGGTTTGACCGCGACCATGGTTTGCATGGTCAGTTTGTCCCTCACCCCTCAAGGCGTTCATATCGTGAGCGTCGTCGACAACAAATCCCGTACGAATGCTCGGCTTGCTCGCGCCGACGCGAGCCTCGCCGCCGCTCGTTGAATAGCGCTCCAACGCAATTTCGTCGTCAGGCAACAAAGGCAAACGCCGCTTGGATGTGCAAGCGGCGTCGTTGGTTTGTCTTTCGGGACTAGTAACGCTTGTTGGGATCTTGATCGAGCTTCTTCAGGTTCAGCTCGATGCGTCGATTACCCGGATCGAGCTCCAATGCTTCTTTCCAGAACCTGCGGGCTTCGTCGCGATTTCCGGCGCGCAACGCGGAAAAACCCTGATCCATCAGCTGCGAGACTTCGCGCTCCTTCTTGCGCGCCGCAAGCTCTTCGGGCGTCTCTGGCGGAGGCGGCGGAGGTGGCGGAGCATCGAATTGTGGAGGTGGCGGAGGCGGCGGAATGTCGCGGGGCAGGGGCGGTGGTGCCGGCGCGAGGTTGTCGAGGCGCATGCGCGCGTTCGTTGGAAGTTGAACTTTCTGCGCCACGAAGTTTT
>DAOMZH010000781.1:0-5467 GCA_035437985.1 Polyangium sp. (in: bacteria)
CGCCAAGAAGGAAATCACCGACGAGCAGCTCGCCAAAGCTTACGAAGAAGGCAACATTGCCGATGGTGCGGTCCGGAGCGAGCTTCGCGCTTCTTTGCACAAGGCCATGTCCCGCCACCCCGCCGAACCCTATTTTTCGCTCGTCGGGGCGCTCGTTGCTGCGCGAACGAATTCCGAATCTCCGCTTCCCTGGCTGCAACGGGCCCTTGAACGGAGCCCGGTCAATCCTCGGGCGCATTTGTTGTTGGCCGAAGTTCTGGGCACTCGCGGTGCGTTACGCCAAACCTTGCTCGAATTACGTCTTGCAGTCGAACAAGACGCGGTGCTCATCGACCCAGCAGCGCGTTTGGCGCTGCATTTCACGACGAAATTCGACGACCTGAAAAGCATGGTGCCGGAAGGACTTCGGGGTGCCGCATTGCTCGCTTCGCTTGGAGCTCACGCGGAAGCCGCAAAGCTCCCAGAATTGCGGACGCTTTGTGACCTGGAAGCATTGGCCCGCGATTCGCGGCTCCTCGGTCCGCATATTCGCGAATCGGAGGCCCGGCTTGCCGCATTAAAAAACAAAGACTCGAAGGGAACGATCTGCGAAGACCGGGCGAAATGCGCCCAAGTGATTCGGGAACACGCCGAAGCTCTGGCCATATCGCATCCGACGGAATCGGTTTCGGCGACCTTGCTCGCGCGCCTCTTGGTTCTCGAAGAAAAACCCGATGATGCGGATATACTTTTGAGCGAACGTTGCATACACGTGCGAGATCGTGCGGATTGCTTGCGCGTGCGGCTCGAAGCAGCCTCCAAAACGACTGGCTCCGAGCGGGTCGACGTAGCCACGCGTGAGTTTTTGGGGGCAAACTGTTTGTCCTCGGAAACCTGCGCGGTTGCAGCCACACTCGCCGCCATCATCCGTGAACAACGTGGTGATTCCGCATCGGCCATCGCGCTTTACGCTCGGGCAGCACGCGAAGAGCCCACCGAAACTCGCTGGATGGCATTGGCCGATGCCGCAAGTCGCGGCGGCGCTCATGCACAATCCGTCGATGCCCTCGAACACCTTGCAGCCAAACGTGGCGGATGGGACGACGCTCTCCGAAAACGCGTCGTCGAAGAACGAGCCCGCGCATTGGGCAAATCCGCACACTGAACCGCAAGCGACATTCGATGAATTTTTGGCCATGAGTAGCAACCAAGGAAAATGACTTCACCCGTCGCCTTCGAACAGCAGGCGCCCTTCGGCTCGCAAAAATACGGACGAAACGTTGGCTTGTTGGGACAAACATAGGGAAGACTACCTCGTGTGCGGAATTTTTGGCTACGTCACGGACAAACCTCAATTCGGAGGCCAAGAGGTCCTCGAAACGGCACTTCGTGCACTTGCTCATCGTGGTCCAGACGGTGCGGAGCAATTGGAAATAACTGGGCAAGGATTACGCTGCGGATTTGCACATACGCGATTGGCCATCCTCGATTTATCTCCTCGTGGTCGTCAGCCGATGACGACGAGCAATGAACGTTTTACGATTGTATATAACGGCGAAGTTCATAATTTTCGGGATCTGCGGGCGGAACTCGAATCATTGGGCGGACGATTTCGTAGTTCCGGCGATACGGAGGTGGTTCTCGAAGCGTATGCGCATTGGGGAGCGGATGCATTTCGCCGATTTCGCGGCATGTTTGCCCTGGCTATCTGGGATCGCCAATTGCAAAAACTCGTCTTGGCGCGCGATCATTTGGGAATCAAACATTTGTATTTTACTTCGGGCCCAGGGTATTTGGCGTTTTCCTCGGAACTGCGCCCGCTTTTGCAGACTGGTTTTTCTTCCAAAACTATTTCTCGGCGAGCTGTAGCGTCCTATTTGGCCACAGGTTCGGTTTCCGAACCGGATTCGATTGTTTCGGATATTGCTCCACTCGCCCCAGGAACCATCGTCGAATATGCGGACGGTACCGTACGCTCTTCGACGTATTGGCACATTCCCGTGGTTCCCGCGGTGCCGATGGAGCCAAATGACGCTGTCGCCGATGTGCGCGCGGTGTTATCAGACGCCGTGCGTTTGCGTTTGGTCGCCGATGTGCCTCTCGGCATATTTCTCTCGAGCGGCATCGATAGCACGGCCATTGCGGCATTGGCCGCGCAAGCGTCCACACGACCCATTCGCACGTTCACGATCACATTTGATCAAGAATCGTTTAACGAAGGGCGCATTGCGGCCCAAACAGCTCGTTGGCTTGGCGCGGAGCATTGCGAGGTGCGGCTCGGGGGTGACGAGACCGCGCAGCGAATCGATGACTTCATTGCCGCTTTGGATCAGCCTTCCCATGATGGTTTCAACACGTACATCGTTTCCAAAGCCGCCCGCGCGTCGGGGTTGTCGGTCGCTTTGTCGGGCGTTGGTGGGGACGAGGTGTTTGGCGGGTACGATGCATTTCGCCGTTTCCGACCCCTGTTGACCCTCGGTCGTGTCTTACGACGCATATCGACACAAACCAAGCACGCGGCGGTAACTCTTTCGCAAATTCCGCAAACACCCTCGCGCCTGCAAAAATTCGTCGATCTTCTTGGCGCTGGTGGTTCTCCTGGTACTACCTACGCCACACTCCGCTCGATGTTCGACACCGAGCGCATCAAGTCCCTCGTCCGTCCAGAATTTGCCGAGGACGCACCCTTCTTGCCCCTGACGATTCCTCCGGGATTTGCAGCTCTGTTCGAACGCGGCGACCTCGAGCCAGAAAATGCATATTCAGTGCTCGAATTGTCCAATTATTTGCGAGACACGCTTTTGCGCGATACAGACGTGATGAGTATGCATCACGCGCTCGAAGTTCGTGTACCCCTTGTCGATCCAGTGCTCGTCGAGCATGTTTTGCGCCTGCCTGCGAAACTCAAATTCAATCGTCATGTCAACAAGCCTCTGCTATCTCGAGCCGTAGGCAAGTTGCCGGAGGATGTTCTTCGCAAATCGAAAATGGGATTTTGTTTGCCCCTTGGCGCTTGGTTGCGCGGTCCTTTACGACCATGGGCCGAAGAATTGCTTTTTGGGGCGCCGATAAAGCGGATTGGTTTTCTGAATCCCGCAGCAGTTACGTCGATTTGGGCCGGATTTCTCGAAGGACGCGTTTTTTACTCGCGCGTCTTTTGCTTGACCGCGCTCGTCGCGTACCTCGATAAGCATCGCCTGTCTTTGGGCTGAAATGAACGATGAAATTGACCGTGCTTTGCCCAGATCTCGTCGACGCCACGCAAGGGGGCATTCCCACCGTCACGCGGCAAGCAATACGCCAACTCGAACGAATCGGCAATGAGCACGGCGTGACGATTGATTTCGACATTTGGTCATTCCATGACAAACCTTGTCCTGTGGAGAAGGTTGCTCGGTCCAGCGGCCTACGTCGTGCTCCGCGACGATTTCGGGGTTTTTCGAGTGCTCGAGTGCCGTTGCTCGCTGCGGCGACAGCCGAGCTTCACCAGCACGATTTGATCTTGGCGACCCACCTCGGCATGGGACCCATTGGGCGATTGCTCCGCAGTCCGCGGGGAAAACTGGTGCAATTCATTCATGGAGTCGAATGCTGGCGACAATTGCCAATACACCAGCGTGCGGGGCTCGAAGTCACCGCTGGTATTTGCTCGAATAGTCGGTTCACGTTGGACCACTTCATCGAATTCAATCCCGAATGGCGACGAATTCCGAGCGTCGTCTGCTGGCTCGGGCTCAATCGTGATTTGGAGCAGTACGAAGTGCGCTCGTCGAACACGGATGCGCATCGACCTTCGGTGCTGATCGTCGGTCGAATGACGGGTGCCGAGCGGTACAAGGGGCATGAGGAATTGATTGCTGTTTGGAGTGACGTACTGCGTTTCATTCCCGACGCGCGGCTGGATATCGTGGGTGGAGGCGAAGCGCGGGCGGACTTGGAAGCGCGGGCGGAGCGCATGGGTCACGTGCGCACGGGAGCCATTCGTTTTTTGGGTCGCGTACCGTATGCCGAACTGCGAAATTGTTATCGGCAGACGGATATTTTTGCCATGCCGAGTCGTGGCGAGGGGTTTGGCCTTGTTTACCTCGAAGCGATGGCCGAAGGAAAACCTTGTATTGCGTCGACGGAGGATGCGGCTTGTGAGGTCGTGCTGAATGGGGAGACGGGGCTTCTCGTTCGTTATGGTGATCGACCGGCACTCGTGCGCGTCATTGTGGAATTGCTCGGCGACGCGGACAAACGGCGGCGCTTGGGCGAAGCCGGACGAGAACGGCTTCGGCAGCATTTTTTGGAAGAACAATTTGGACAACGACTCTGGGACGCATTGCGGTCATTTGCCCCCGAGATGACCACCTGAATGTTTGCAAGGAACTTCCATATCTCGATTTTTTTGCGACACTCGAACTAGATGATGTAGGATTCCCGATGACGGCACGAAATGGATCTCCCATGCGAATTCTCATTCCTGGTCCTCGCTTCGAAGATAGCTTCGTAGACAACGTTTGCACGACACTCGAAGAAATGGGCCACACCGTGCTCAGCAATGAAGAAGTGCGGCACGCGGATTATTGGTCCTTTACAAGTCGCGTCATTCGAGTGGTCAAAGAACGGATCTTGGGCGACAAACCTCCGCCGGAAGACTTGAAATTGCTCGCGATGGCCCGAGAAAAACGGGCTGACGCGATTCTGGCTCTCACCTGGGATGTGCACCCCGAGGTGCTCGAAGAACTTGGGAAAACCATGCGTGGGCGGCGAATACTTTGGTGGGGAGACGCGCCAGCCAATAGTCACCGTTGGTGCCTCGTGAATCCGCATTGGGACGTGGTGTACGTCAAAGATCCGGATGCGGTGAAGAAACTGCACCTCGTCGGGCAGAATGCCCACCTCATGCACGAAGCGATGAATCCCAAATGGCATCGCCCAGTGGCGACCCGCAAAAACGACTCGGTGATCATTGCCGGGAATTATTATGGGTTTCGCCAAGCACTTCTCGTACGTTTGTCGCGGGATGACGTGAATCTGGCGCTGTATGGTTCTCCGCTACCGCGATGGGCAGCACCCGAAGTCCGAGCCCGTTTTTCCGGGAAATACATTACACGCCTGGAAAAGAGCCGCGTTTTTGGCGAGGGCATGGCGTGTTTGAATTCATTCGCGCTCGCGGAAGGAAACTCGATCAATTGTCGAGCGTTTGAAATTGCCGGCGCCGGGGGACTGCAAATCGTCGAACAACGTCCGACGCTCGCACAATGCTTCGAACCCGGCAAAGAAGTATTGGATTTCGGCACCTACGAAGAGCTCTTGGCCCATATCGACCGCGCCAAACGTTTTCCCGCGGAAGTCGAACCCATTCGACAAGCCGGCGCAAAACGAGCGCTGGCCGAGCACACCTATCGTCATCGACTCGAATTCATCTTGAAGCAGCTGGGTTGAGGCTGCGCCTGAATTGGTACCCTCGCTTCGCGCGCTAACAAGCGCGCTACGCGAGGTT
>DAOMZH010000782.1:0-5463 GCA_035437985.1 Polyangium sp. (in: bacteria)
CTTCGCGAATATGATGTGGCCATTCGTGCCGGAGATTTCACCAAGGCGAACGAGATCAAGAGCGATTGGCTCAAGCTCGAAGATTTTCGCTCTTTGCTGAATTATCTAGTCAAAATCGCTCTAGGGCCGCTGGGAGACATCCTTACCGGACCTGATATTCCCGATATCGTACGACGTTGCGATCCACTTGCAACATGGCGTTGAATGGTCCTTCACGGCACCGCAATATCCTCGCGGCAACTCCCCTCCCCGTCCTGACAATATCCGGTGACGCAGAATTTCCCGGCGGGACACGCCGTATCGTTCGAGCACGTAATGTTGACGCATCCGTTCGTCTGCGCAGACACGGGCACGGATGCGTGGGCGACTGCGGAATCGCAGCGTTGACGATCGGGACAGGTAAAACCTTCGTCACAAGGAATGGTTTCGCAAGCTCCGGCGGCATTGCAACGCAGACCTTGACCGCAGCTCATTGCCGTGCACGGAGGTAAACATTCCGAGCCGAGGCCGTCGCTGCTGCATGAATCGAAGATGACGTGACAAACCGTACCCATGCTGCAATCCGTATCGGAGGCGCAGAATTCGCGAGGAGGTATGCCACACGCATTGGGCTGATTGGGGCCGCGGCAATAATAGCCGCTGTTGCAATCGGAGTTCTCGGTACAAGAATCGCCTTCACCCCCGCCCAGAATGCCCCCACCCCCACCGCCTTCACAAGAAGCAATCGTCAACCCCAAGAGCACGATGCTCAGCAAGGCCCACAGGTTTGTCGTTCGAGCACCACGTTTGTCATGTATACGCATGATCCCTCCACCTCGACTAGCCTATTCGATTTACGACGAGAATACATCATGGTTTGTGCCGAGGCATCATCCCCAGCGAGAGCATCGGGCAAACCATAAGAAATCCGCATGCGAGGAGCAAAAAAAGAATTGCCAGAAAGATCCGCAATGCAGCCCCGCCACTTTTCCGAGGAACGACGATTGGTGCGTCGTACCGAATGCAGCGGACGAGAAATCCAATCCCGAAAAAAATAACTGGCAACGCCAAGACAAACCCGCCATAAATGCCTGATGGTAATGCACCGAGCGTCACGAGCAACGTGCCCATGAACAATTCGCGCCAGGGTTTGGCGCCACTATCGAGGAGATTGGTGCCCTCGTCATCGACCGACATCAAAAAACCCATTGCGATTGCGCCCACGGCGAATCCGCGCAATGCATCCAAAAGCCGCTGGGAGAATTCGAGCCCCGTACGCAATGCCCCACCAAGAGCGCAGACGAGCGCGCCGGCGATCATGAACGCAAATCGCCGAGGGCGAAAAATACGCTGCGCAGCATAAAGAGCGCTCACGCCTAGAATTGGAAGGATGCCCAAACCCACGCGCACCGGCAAATTCGAAGGTCCTTCGTCGCCGTCCGCTTCCTGAATGGCCCCCGAGAGAAACATGGCGCCAACCGTCACGAGCAGCCCTGCTTCCAAGAGCGCGGCGGCAAGGCGCAGCCATTTTGCAGGAATCGGGGGACGGATTTGGGGACCGGGCATGTGGGTTGTTTTTACAACGAAATATGCAATTCTTCAATGAATTTTTTCATTATTTGGCACATTAATACTGGCGTGGTTCTAGAAACCGATTCGAAAAGAAAAACGCTGCGCGTTTTGCGAGAACACGCAGCGTTTTTCGGGCGAGGCCGAAGTCAGCTCAGGAATTCAGGCCGTCAATGAGAGCATTGAGGGTCGCGCTCGGGCGCATCGCGCTCGTGGCTTTGGCGATGTCTGGGTGGTAGTAGCCGCCCAAATCGACAGGTTTGCCTTGCGCACCAAGGAGCTCGCCATTGATTTTGGCTTCGTTCTCGGTCATCGATTTGGCAACGCTCGCGAATCGAGCCTTCAATTCGGCATCTTTCGTTTGTGCCGCCAATGCTTCGGCCCAGTAGAGCGCCAAATAGAAATGGCTCCCGCGGTTGTCGATTTCACCGACTTTGCGGGCCGGTGATTTGTTGTTGTCGAGGAACTTGCCAATGGCTTGATCGAGGGTTTCTCCAAGCACTGCAGCGCGCTCATTTTTGAACGTGAGCGCAATGTGTTCGAGCGAAGCACCGAGCGCCGAAAACTCGCCTAGCGAATCCCAGCGCAGATAACCCTCTTTTTGGAATTGCTGCACGTGTTTCGGGGCCGAACCACCAGCACCTGTCTCGAACAATCCACCGCCCGCGAGAAGCGGAACGACCGACAACATTTTCGCCGACGTACCAATCTCGAGGATGGGGAACAGGTCGGTCAGGTAATCGCGAAGAACGTTGCCCGTCACGGAAATGGTATCTTGGCCCTTGCGGATACGTTCCAGCGAATACTTCATTGCATCCACAGGGGCAAGAATGCGAATTTCGAGGCCCGAGGTATCGTGATCTTTGAGGTACTTTTCGACCTTGGTTATGACTTGGGCATCGTGAGCGCGACCGCGGTCGAGCCAGAAAACGACGTGGGCGCCGGTCGCTTTGCCCCGACGAACTGCCAATTTTACCCAATCCTGTACGGGAAGATCTTTGGTTTGGCAAGATCGGAAAATATCGCCCTTTTCGACTTTCTGCTCGAGGAGCACCGCGCCCGTCACGTCGTCGACGACGCGAATCGTCCCCGCGTCCGTCGCAATGAACGTCTTGTCGTGCGAGCCGTATTCTTCCGCCTTTTGAGCCATGAGACCGACATTCGGGACGCTGCCCATGGTTTTGGGATCCAATGCCCCATGCTCGCGACAATCATCGAGAATGGCGGTGTAAATGCCGGCATAACAACGATCGGGGATGAGGGCTTTGGTGTCGTGGAGTTTGCCGTCGGGGCCCCACATTTTGCCGGAATCGCGGACGACAACGGGCATCGAGGCGTCGACGATGACGTCACTGGGGACATGCAAATTGGTGATTCCGCGATCGGAATCGACCATGGCGAGGGGCGGCCTTTGGGCATATACCGCCTTTATATCCGCTTCGATTTCCGCCTTCTTTTCGGCGGGAAGCGCGGGAATCTTGGCGTAGAGATCCCCGAGACCGTTGTTGGGATTGACGCCGAGTTCTTTGAGGGTCGCGGCGTGTTTATCGAAAACGTCTTGGAAATAGACGCTGACGAGGTGCCCGAAGATAACGGGATCGGACACTTTCATCATGGTGCATTTCAGGTGCAGCGACAGGAGCAGACCATTCTTTTGCGCGTCAGCGATTTGTTCCGTGAAAAACGTGCGCAATGGTGCGATATGCATCACGGAAGAATCGAGAATCTCGCCTTCTTGCAGCGCCACCTTTTTCTTGAGGACGGTGGTCGTGCCATCGGCCCCGACGAACTCATATCGAACTTCAGTTGCTTTCGCGAGGGTCGTGGAGTTTTCGCTGCCATAAAAATCGCCATCGGCCATCTGCGCAACGTGCGATTTCGATTCGCGCGACCACGCGCCGAGCTTATGCGGGTGCTTGCGGGTGAACTCTTTGACGGAAAGGGGTGAGCGGCGATCGGAATTGCCTTCGCGCAGGACGGGATTGACGGCGCTCCCGAGCACCTTGGCATAACGAGCGGCAATGGCTTTTTCGGCGTCGTCCTTGGGTGCTTCGGGATAATCGGGAATGTTGTAGCCTTGGGCTTGCAATTCGTTAATGGCGTCTTTGAGCTGGGGAATCGAAGCCGAGATATTGGGCAGCTTGATGATGTTGGCTTCGAGTTTGAGCGTGAGTTCGCCAAGAATCGCGAGGTCGTCCGAAATACGCTGCGCTTCGGCGAGATGTTCAGGAAACGCCGCGAGAATGCGGCCCGAGAGCGAGATATCGCGCATCTCGACACCAATGCCCGTGTCCTTCAAGAATGCCTTGACGATGGGAAGAAACGAGAGCGAAGCGAGGGCGGGTGCTTCGTCCGTATGGGTCCAGAAAATAGTCGACGTGGAGTTGTTCATCGCGTTTTCGGGTTGTGACTGCGGGCTATTCCGCGCAAAAAACTTGGTCAAGCGAAAGCGGGTGTAGTCGATGGATACGAACTAGATCCGCCTCGGGGGGCGACACTATAACCGACGAAGTGGCGAAACGAAAGACGTTATTCGACCCGGTGCGCAGCGGGTGAATTCGCGCAAATTTTTCAGGCCCAAGCACCGAGCAAACAATTGCGACGCACTGCGAAATAAGCCCGGCGTAGGGTGCTTGCAGCGCGAACCACCTTTGTGCGTACCATACGCAGAACAATTCACAGTTTGGAGAGAGCAACATTTGCGGGGACCGACATTCGTTCTCTTGGCAGGCACCGAACGTGCGTGCTAAGCTCGCGCCGCGACAAACGAGCGTGACGAATGCGTCCATTCCTCAGGCTCCTGGATGGCAAAACGAAGATTTCAACGAACATGATCATTGCACGAAGTCCCTTACGAATCAGCTTGGGTGGTGGAGGAACGGATTTGCCGTCGTATTATCGGCAGCACGGAGGATTCCTGATTGCGGGAGCGATCAACAAGCACGTCTATGTGTCCGTGCACCGGACGTTTGAAAAAAGAATTTTAGTGCGATATTCGAAAATCGAACAGGTTTCCGAGAATGCGGAGATCAAACATCCCATCATTCGCGAAGCGCTCAATTTGCTCGACATTCATGAACCACAACTCGAAATTACCACGATGGCGGACATCCCCGCCGGCACGGGGCTCGGTTCTTCGGGCAGCTTTGGTGTTTCGCTGCTAAAAGCCCTCGCTCGTTTTTCTCGCAAAACTTTGTCCCAGCGTGAGCTTGGGGAAATGGCCGCGCACATTGAAATCGACATTCTGCGTGAACCGGTCGGCAAGCAGGATCAATACGCAGCGGCGTTTGGCGGGGTGAATTGTTATGAATTCCGGCCCGATAATAGCGTCGTCGTGACGCCACTAGCCGTGGAAGAACCAGTGCTCTTGCGCTTCACGCAAAGACTTCTGCTCTTTTGCACGGGTATCACTCGCGAAGCTTCGTCAATCCTGAAAGAGCAAGATGACAAGAGCCGAGCCCAAAGCCAAGACATGATCGACAATTTGCACTTCATCAAGAATATCGGGCTCGAATCGAAACGAACGCTCGAATTGGGAGACCTCGATGCTTACGGACGACTACTCGACGAACATTGGCAATGGAAGAAAAAACGTTCGTCGAAGATGACGAATTCCGATATCGACCATTGGTACGACATGGGTCGAGAACACGGCGCCATTGGCGGGAAACTCATTGGAGCTGGAGGCGGAGGTTTTTTGATGTTTTACGCGCCAGACCCGACTCCCGTACGCCGCGCGCTGGAGAATGCAGGGCTCATGGAACTGCACTACGATTTCGATTATTTCGGCACGACGCTGCTCTGAGTGAATGGCGATCAAGGTTTCGCTGGGGTTTCACCCCAGACCCGAGCAGGGTCTATCCGACCCTGCACCCGGACCAGCTAGCGCTGGACCTGTTGCGGTTTGTCCGCTTC
>DAOMZH010000783.1:0-5463 GCA_035437985.1 Polyangium sp. (in: bacteria)
GCCAACCAGACCGTGGTTGCTGCAACGATTTAAAAAATGAATGCGCCAACCAGACCGTGGTTGCTGGCTGTTGCCCAGCGCATGAAGCAGAACCCCACCCTGGTTGGGGCCCCATTCACGCGCAAAACCCACCAACTCGACCGTGGTTGTGCATTTCGGTCGTTGAATTGTCGATGAAATTGGGGGAAATGGCGAAATGGCGAAACGAGCCTGGCTCAACTCCGCGATGTGCGCGTACTCGGCGTACGTGAGCGAGGACGCGTGGCCGAAGCAGGACGGGCCGTCTCGGGGGCTCCAGGCAAGGGACTCATCGAACGCGCGCGAATCAGCGCCCCATCGGCCTCGATTTCCACACCCAACGCGCGACATCGACGCACCAGACGCTCGAGATCCACATCCGGTCCGATGAGCAATCCCGCAGGTGGCGAAGGGTCGACGAACATGTCGGCAACGGGCCTGCGCGTTCGCAACAGTTCCCGAACCTCCTGATCCTCGATCCACAAAAATCCAGACACTTGCACATACGTCGCACGACCGAGCACCACGCTCGCCTGATCGAGCATCTGCGCAATGTTGTCCGGGATGAGCGCCACAGCTTCGATCCGTGCGCGAAGAGTTTCGCTCTCCAAACCTGCCGAGAGCGCGCGGGCAACGGCTGCCGAGGCGATCACCACATCCACCTTGTCGCCAATGCGGCTCACTTCGGCAAACGACGCGAGCGCCAAAGCATGGGCGACCCGCGTCGCCGGATGAATCTGCAAGGTGTACGTATCGACAAACTGACTCGATGATGAATCGGTGGGTGGATCGGTCCCCGCAAGCAACGCTCGACCTCGGGACGTCAGACGCAACGTCACCCCATCGTCGAGTTCACCTTCGCCTCCGAGGTCCAAAATTCCCAAGGCGGGCAACGATTCGAGGGCGATGCGCCGAATGATCTCGGTGGTATCGATGGCTTCGATGCCCATGCGTTCAGCCCAGCGCCGAACCAAACGCTCGACGCCTCCAATGCGATCATCTGCGGCGAGATATCCACGTAGCGACGACCATGGAACCCAACGACCTTCACCGAGTTCTTGAAGGGCATCGAGGACCATCTCGCGCAAGCCTCCGATGGGACTCGACTCACGACCTTCCGTTGCGGTACGTAAAACTTCGCGTTCGGGTCGAGCTTCATCCCACGCGCCGCCGCGTCGCCAGGTGTTGAACAAGACGCGAGTCAATTCGCGAATGGAAAACGATCCTGGTGGGGTGACGATGGAGGCTGAAGATGGTTCCCAAAGGCCAATCGCTCGGGAAAGGGCCACGCTGAGCGCCACGGTTTCCACATCGCGGCCAAAACGTTGGGCAAAACGAACGATGAGCGATCGTGGAGTTCCTACGCCCACGCGCACTTCGCTCACGGAGCGCGAATCGTTCGTCGCTTCCCGCATGGCAAACGCGAGTCCCATCGCCAAGCTCGCAGGATCCAAGGCGAATCGCGCGCGACGAGGGGCGTGATCTTCTTCGAGGACAAACGATCGAATTTGCGCTCGACGGGCTTCTCGAGCTTTGCGCCGTTCCGCTCCGACAATTTGGCCGATCTCGGTCGGGATGACGTGACGATTGGGATGAATCGGGACGAGAAATGCGCGACGTTCCAGGGCAAACCCCGCGCCGCGACGACTCGCGGTCACCCCAGATGCTCCGCGCAAACGCATCGGTTCCCGCTCCAGATCGAGCAATTCGTGGGTCTCGACTTCGCCTCCGACTGCATCGATCGCTTCCAAGAGCCGTTTTTCGGCTGGCGCCAAACGGGCTACTTCCGACTGCAATCGCTCAGGGTCCGAAAGCTGCTGCCAAGCAACTTCGAGGGACAACACGATGGGCGGAGTAGCTGGACGTCCCAAATAATGCGCAGCAACGGCACTGGCCGTTTCAAAAGAGGCTTGCGAAAGCAAAGCCCTCAAGGAACGAGGGTCTTCGCCCTCCCAAGGTTTGATCTGAACAAGAAACGCAATGGGTAAAACGAGTTCGATACCGGCATCGATCTTCCGCGCATACAAAATCCCGCGAGCAACGAGCGGCTCGAGGCCCGCTGGCAAAGAGGGAACGACAAGTGCCCCACCTGCCTCGGCGACGCGGTACAAAAGCTCGCGACTCGAAGGCTGAAGACGCGATGGATCCCGCACATCCGGAATACCCACCAACGCTCGCGCCACCTGAGACGGCGGATCGATTCGCTTTTGCGGGTCAATCCGAATCCCGAGCCGACGCACGAGCGCAGTCAGCTCCGTGCTTGGAAGAGCCCGAAGAATGTGATCAAGGCGCCGCAGCGGCCCATCCAGTTCTTCTTCGCCTGGAGTGTCGGCAGCGTCGGGCCCCGCACTCCCGCTTTCATCGTCTTCTCGTTCACTCGCGGAACTCATATTTCTCCTACAAGACATGGAGGGTTGCTCATTTGTTCGCTGAACGCTCCGGCCATCATTCGACACTACACGACGGCACTTTGCGCGCCACGCACAAAATCGACGCGCGAGTCGTTTTTCCTGGACAAGTCACATGGAGGAGCATGTTTGTCGGAGGCGTTTTTCCGCGTATGGTCAAAAATTTGGCGCCCAAATCGATTTCTAGTTGCTGCTACCTGCAAATTGGAGATTCAGGAATCCCGGGAATGGTCAGGATCTTCCTGACCCGATTTTCCCGATTACGATGTATTGCGGAGGAGATGTGATTTTACGGGATGCCGTTCATGGCCTCGTCGCGTTCGAGAGCGAAGAAGACGCCATCGTTCCTCGGTTGCTCAAGACGCGCGAATTGCAGCGTCTTCGCCGAATTCGACAACTCGGACTCACCTCACTGGCTTATCCAGGGGCTGAACACACCCGGTTTTCGCATGCCCTCGGGGCAGCGCACGTCATGAAACTGCTCCTCGTGCGCTTGCGCCAAATCGATCGCGATCTGCCCTTCTGGCAACGCGTGACGAGTGAGCGCGCACGTGACGCGCTTGCGGCTGCATTGCTGCACGACGTGGGACATGGACCGTTGTCGCACCTGTTCGAGAGCGCGATGCCTGGCGCGGTCGAGCATGAAGAATGGACCGTGCGCGTGTTGCTCGATCCTGCATCCGAAGTGCATCGGACGTTGGTCGCGGATGATCCGGGATTGCCGCGTCGAGTTGCGGAGTTGATTCGCGGCAAACACGAACTGCCGTATCTCGCTCGGGCGGTGAGCGGCACGTTCGATGTCGATCGTTGCGACTACTTGCTGCGTGACGCGCACGCGACGGGAGTGCGGTACGGCGACTATGATTTGCCGTGGCTTTTGCGTAGTTTGCGGTTCAGCGAACCCAGCGGACCTCCGGGACACAACGCGCCGTCGCTCGCCATTGATGGACAGAAAGGCATCGTGGCGATCGAATCGTTTCTTCTCGCCCGTTATTTCATGTTTCAGCAGGTCTACTTCCACAAGGCCACGCGTTCGGCGGAATGGATGATTGGTGCAATCTTGCGTCGGGCTTTGGTCGCCATCACCGATGGAGTGCATTTGCCTGTGTTGCCCGAAGCAATCTCGGTCGTGGCGTCAGGAGACACGCCGACGCTCGATCAATACTTGGAGCTCGATGATCAAGTTTTGCTCGGGGCCATTCGCGCCTGGGAAAACGCCAAAGATCCGGTGCTTGCTGATCTTTGCAAACGGTTGCGAGCGCGAGCCTTGTTCAAGACGATCGAGCTGACGCCCGACACGCGAGACGCGGATTCGCCCCATGCATTTGCTTGTCCTGACGAACCTACGCGTCAACGGGCCTTGGCCACGGCGCAGGAAATCGCCGCGAAGGCTGGATTGGATCCGACGCTTTATGTGGGACTCGATGTCGCGACCGATGTCCCCTACTCCGAAGACGATTCGCTGCACGTCGTTTTTCCGCATGGTCGTCCCCGACCGCCTTCCGAAGTTTCGTTCTTGCTCGATCGATTGCGGAACGAAACACTCACGCGCTGCCGGATCATCTTCGCTCCGGAACTTCGCGACGCGATGCGGGAGGCGTTCGACCATTGATGTTGAGTTCCAGAGGTTCAGGCCGAAGCTGTCCGAGCAGGACTTACGTATGCCGCTCGATGTTCGTCAGTGCCTTGGCAGTAGGGCTCTTGATGTCGCCGAGTGCTCGCGCAACGGGGGACGATGGCGCGTACGGTCGTTACGACGGCGATCTCGATTTGCGGATTGGAGCTGGGGCGGCGTTCATGCAGGAGGGGCCGGCGCTTTCGGCGTTTGCCTCGGCGCTGTTGTTGTCTTCGGCGGGCTTGTACGTGAACTATGACGACGCGTTCGACGCTCGACGTCGTGTTCCGCGTTCGATCTCGACGGGCCTGGTGATCGAGCCGCTTTTCTTGGCGCGTACGGCGTTCAATTTGGAGATTGGACGTGGGCGACTCGATCTGCTCATCGATTCGTTTGCGATTGGTCTTGGAGCGTATTGGACGATTCCGCGGCTTCCGACGAACCCGAGGAACGAGCCGGGGATCGAGTTTTCTCTCGGGTTTTCGGTGCCATTTTTCGCGGAAGCGCCGGGGCCGATGTTGGGTGTTCGGGGGGCGTTACGGGCGAGTCCGGGGGCGCTTGGGGGCACGGAGAAGTTTGGCTTGCTGGATCAGGGTGCGTACTTGTCGTTGACGCTTGGATGGCGCGAGCTCGTGACGGTGCACTTGGTGGACGCGCGGGATCGGTCGGTGCGTTAGGGACGCGATGGCGCTAGACATGGGTGGTGGGAGTTGTCAAGGGGTGGTGGTGAAGTAGAAGTGAATGATGTGGTTGGTCTTGACGGTCGTGCCCAGCTCGAAGTGACGAACCTACTTGGTCATGTCGGTACACCTGAAGTCTGCCACGTTGCAATGAATTATTCTGCGACAAACTATTTATCCGCGTCAAACTTCGAAAGATGGGATTAACGTCCTTTGCGGAAACGCAGAATCATGTGCGACTTGGTTCAAAAAGGTGGCGCGTTCCGGCTCCACATGCACTAAACTCTGCACCGTGAGCATCTCGCATGTAATCAGCGAGGCCCGACGTAAGGCCGCGGTCAATACCACCGTCATGGCCAACATGATTGGTGTCGACGAAGCGCGTGTCCGCGAGCTCGAGAGTGGCGAGGATGAACCCACACCGGACGAACTCGATGCTTATGCCCAAGCATTTGGACTTCGTCTGAACGAGTTCACTTCGAGCGGTTTGCTGCAAGCGCCGATGACGCAGCTATTTTTCCGCTCGTCGCAAACCGAAGGCGGTTTGGCCGCCATGCAAATGCTCGCCTCGGCAAATGTCTTCAAATCGGTAGGCGAGTTCATGCGCTGCGTTCGCGACGTAGCGGAACTGTCGCCGATGGTTGGCCGAGCAAAGCTGGCCGATTTACCAACACCTCCCCAAAGCCTGCTCGAACACCTCAATGACCCTCCGCCTCATGGAGGCGATCTTTTGGCCGCTTGG
>DAOMZH010000784.1:0-5460 GCA_035437985.1 Polyangium sp. (in: bacteria)
GCACATGAACATGTACCTCGAGTACATGAAGACGCTGGGTCATTCTTTTGGTGATTTTCCTGTTCGTGATTGGTTTTGGGAACGAGTTCCACAATCGCCGACGCCGGCGCATTATGTGGCGGTGATGGGTATGGGTTTCGAGGGTGGAAATCTGGATCATACCGTTCGCTTTGAAAAACGATTTGCGGCGATTGGCGACCATGAAGGTGCCCGAATTCAAGCTCTCGTTTGCGCTGAAGAAATTCCCCACGTGCGTTTTGCCGTGCGTTGGTTCAAGCGACTGACGGAAAATGTCGAATTCGAGGCGTGGCGCACCTATCTGCCCAAGCCTCTTTCTCCTATGGTCATGCGTGGAACACCTCAAAATAAATTAGCCCGGGCCCGTGCTGGTTTTCCCGAGGCATTTTTGACGGAGCTCGAGCAATGGGTACCCGATCTGCGTGGCTCCTGAATCTCGGAGCCGAAGTGGAGCTCGAGGATCCGCGGCGCACGATTGGCGCTGATACGCGAGCCCGATTGCCGAATTTGGTGGAAAAGCTCGGCAACCTCGTACCCCCGGACGATGTTATTTTGTTTGGCGAAGAAAACGAAACGGGTTTGGCGGAAGGATGCATGGGACGGGCTTGGTTGCCAACTCCGCGAGCCCTCATGAGCCTCGCCCGTGCGGGCGCGACGCGCGGCCCCGTGCCTGATTTCGAGGTTTTGCGGCGCGTGAACGATCGGCGATTTTCGTTGGAGCTGGGCTCGACTTTGCCCGGACAACGAATCGTGACCACCATGGAAGAAGTCGTCGAAGCCTTGGCCCAACCCGCACCCGGAAACAATTGGCTTTTGCGGAGGCCTCACGGGTTTGCAGGAAAAGGACGGCGCCGAGTTCGTCCTGACGAAGTCATGACGGATGCTCGGTCGTGGATTCTGGCGTCATTTCGGCGTTTCGGAGCGCTCGTGGTCGAGCCTTGGGTGGAACGAATTGCCGATTTTGGCTTGCACGGGCATATTGCGCAGGCGGGCGTGGTCGTATTGGGAGAACCCACGGTGCAAACGATGACCGAGGATGGCGCGTGGGTCGAAACGCGACGTATTCGCCGTGGGGAGCTCGGTCGTGACGAAGCTTATTCATTGGCGACGACGGCGAAAGCTGTGGCGGATGCTTTGGTGCAGGCGGGGTATTTCGGGCCATTTGGAATCGATGCGTTTCGCTGGCGCGATCAACATGGCAAGCAGCAATGGAATCCGCGTTGTGAAATCAATGCGCGGTATTCGATGGGCTGGGCCATTGGAATGGGCCAGTCGCGTCCGGATCTGGAAACCGGAACGTAGTATTGCTTGGCCATTTCGTTCATTGTGCTTGGCGAGGCTTGATTTCTCGGCATCCGCGGCGCCCCGAACTCGCCCGCTTCGCGGGCTCATACAGCGGGGCCCCGCCGCGGCGCCGTGAAATCAAGCACTCACCAAGCGGCGTGCCATAAAATTGGGCGGAGTAGTCCCCGTTACCCAGCCGTGTTTTTCGGTTCGAACACCGCGTACGCATCGGCCCCGGCATCGAAATGAAGAATTTCGTAGCCTGATTCCGCAGCCAGCTGGTCGATTTCTTCGCGTCCAAGTGCCGAGAAAAAACCAATGTACGGCGAAAAATGGTCGCCTTTTTCCGAAGTGTTCGGGGCGCCGAGGGCCGTGAACAGGTTTTTCAACGCATTGCGAGCGCGTCCGCGCGTGAAATTCGTCGTTTCGGGGCGAAAAAGAAAACTTGCAAAAATAGGCGCATTGGGGGCCATTCGGCGAAATGCCGAAAGCAAACGCACGCGTTCTTTATGGGGCAAAACATGCGAAAGACTGCCCCATCCAAACATGATTGCGTCAATCGGCGGCCCGTCCTGCAAAAATGCCAGCGGCCCCGTGCGCTCGTCCACCGCGCGCACCACATCGGCATATGCCGCGTCGACAAAAGTGACTTTCGGCGATATCGATCGCGCCGCTTGGGCAAACGAGGAACAAGGATCGAACGCGATGACGTCAAAACCTCGTTCCACAAGCTCCACGAGCTCCCGTCCCGTTCCCGCCGCCCCAAGTAATATGCGGCTACCCGGGGCCAGAGGTCTCGAACGCAGAGCATATTCTTCGGCCGGAAATAGCCCTCGTTCCACATGCCCACGCCCCGGCATATACGAATCCTCGCGACTATAAAGCGTCGTCGTGAGGGGCGTTCGTTCGTCCGGAGGAACCCACGCCAAGAATAATTCATCGCGCACACTGTCTTGAAGATTGACCGCCCGTTGGATGGCCCCATCGAGCCACAGGAACGCGCGGACCCACGTGCGTACGGGCGGTTTTGACATCGTTGCCGAGTATAGGTTGGGCGATTCATCGGGTAAAGAACCTTTCGTTCGTCCGCACATGTTTGGGAACTTTTCTCGGCGTACGACTTGTGATAGGACTGCGTCCATGTCGAATGCAGCGCAAAACAGTCTCGACGGAACGGGCGTTTGTCCGGGAAGAGATTTGCCGCTGCGCGCCTTTCGCTTTGTTCGTATCGTGCTCCGGGCCTCGTGGGTGGGCGAATGAGCGGTGAGGGTGCTCAAAATGCGCTTCGCCCCGCGGCGCATATCGTGGGCCGCCGCCTCGGGGATACGTTTTTCCTCGTGAACCTCGAAACGAATTCCGTATTCGAGCTCAATGCTCCGGGGACCGAAATCTGGCTCTGGCTCGAACAGCATGGGACCTTGGCTGGTTGTGTGGAGCATTTGCGTCAAAAATTCGACGCCGAAATCGACGTTCTGCAAGCCCATATGCAGTTGCTCGTCGATGAGCTTTTGCGCGAAGGATTGCTGGAATGTGGCGACAATCGGCGAAAGTCCGTCGTCGAATTGGTTTCTCCTGCGCGTACGGTGGCGAATTTGCCAGCTGGTTCGTGGGTCTTGCGTTGGTCGCCCGAAAACGGCCCGCCGCTCGTCGAAGTTGGTCCGGGTGAAACAGGCGACGGTTTTGAAATTGTCGAAATGCCTTCGGGCAATCTCGTTTTTCTGGACGGCTATCTTTTCGACGTACCCGCGGACGCACATGGACGACGCTCGCCCGCGCGTCATGCGGGGACGTTATTCGAAGCGCGCGGGGATGACTTTTTGCGTGATTTGCGCGGTGGATTTTTGATTGCCCTCTGGGACCGCAAAAATGCCCGATTGGTCGTCGCTCGCGATGGAATGGGCGTCCATCCTGTCTATTATTATTGGAACGAACGGGTCTTTTTTCTCTCGTCGACCGTCGAAGCACTTTTGGCCCAACCTGAAATACCGACGAAACCGCATATCGTCCGCATAGCTGAATTTTTGCTGAGCTCGTCGCTCTCGCAACATTTGCACGAAACGTTTTATCGCGACGTGCAGCGTTTGCCCCCAGCGCATGCCCTGAGCGTTCGCGGCGCGAGTTTGTCCATTTGGCGTTATTGGAATCCATTGCCGCTCGGATTTCAATGGGCCCGCGAGGAGGAGCTGGCCGAATTCGAATCCACCTTGCAACGCGCCGTGCGCCGATGTCTCGATGCGGGGGCGCAAGCCATTGCCTTGAGTGGCGGTTTCGACTCCGTGGGTTTGGCGGCGATTGCGGCGGAATTACGCGGAGCGAAGAGTCCGCTGTCGGCACTTTCGGTGCGTTTTCCCAATACCGAAATCGATGAAGAATCGACGCAGCTGAGTGTGGCGCGAACCTTGGGGATGCCCCAGCACTTTCGAACCGTGAATCCCGCCGCCCTCGAGGAAGACTTCGTGGCCTCGGCATTGGCCCATTCTTCGGGAAATTCGAGCCCCGTGCTGGGACTGTGGCAAGGTCTTTATTCGACCCTGTTCGTTACGGCCCAAGAACAACGATTACGCCGGGTTCTTTTTGGCACTGGCGGCGATGAAATGCTCGTCGTTGATACTCGTTATGCCCACGATCTTTTCTCGCGACGTGATTTTTTTGGACTTGCGGAATTCATTCGCGCGTGGCAACGAACGAGCCCCTTTTCGGCATTTCGTGTGGCTCAGTTCATTCTTTGGGAGGCGGCGATCAAGCCTACTTTACGCGAAGAAACACGGCGTTTGGCTGGACCAACTGGTGCCAAGTTTTACCACTTACTGCGAAATCGATTACGCTCTTTGCCGATTCCGATTCGTTCTAGGGTTGCGGAACAAATGCAAGATCGGGCGCGGGAGTCGGTGCGGGTGGAGCTTGGTCATGGGGAAGGTCGATATGTGGAGGCGATGCGGGATTTGCCGCAAACGCCGACGTTGAGTATGGAACTCGAGCAAGGAAGGGAATGGGCGGGGCGATTTGGGGTGAGAATTCTGTATCCTTTTTTCGATCAGGATTTTGTCGACCTTGCATTACGCGTACATCCGCGCCAGCTTTATCAAGGTGGCCGAATGAAAGGGCCTTTACGCGAACTCGTGACAAGAAAATTACCCTCGGTTACAATGCCCGTGCGAAAAGTTGATTTCACCACGCTGGGACGTGATGTTCTCCGGAGATTCGGACGAAATTCATGGTTGCGTCTTCAGGGCGCGACGCGGCTCGGAGAACTTGGTATTGTCGACCCCGCGGCGACCGACGACCTCATGATGCATTTTTTTTCTGGTAGATCTGAACGTTGGGTGCCTGTGTGGCAACTGCTAAGCACGGAGGCATGGCTCGCCGCACGCTTTGCTCGATCGTGAAGCAGCCTGAAAGTACCTTACATGAAACTCGACGATACGATTCAGCAGGAACAACCTTCGATGAATGCTCCCTTGGGTCATGCGAAGGTCGCTTGGGAACGCCCAATGCTTGTCAAAGTGGGACGGCTCGAGGACTTCGTGCAGGGTTTGGGCAAGGGCGGCTCGAAGTTCGACATGGACCCTGGTATGTCGCGCAAGGGGAGTTTGGGCTGATTTTCTCGCGTTATCTCACACGTTTTGTCGGCGTTGATCTTCGAGCACCATTCGTCCAAGACGAACTTGAACCAGGACCAGCAATCGAGCGTTGGTCCGAACAGACCCGCAGTGTGCGGTGAGTTCGACGGGAAAGATCGCCGCAGTGCATCGCGGATGTTGCCGTACCCCAGCGAACGCACACATGAAATTCACGAACTGGCAAGAGCAAATTTGGCGGGGTCATGATTTTGACCATTTCCTTGGCGGGATGAGTTACATGACGCGCTCCACGCTCGAGCCCGCTCGATTCGTCGGGGAATGATGCGCGATTTACCCCTCGTTTTGCATAACGACCTTCTTCGGCGCGCCTCCACTCCGCTCAGCGTCGAGGTCGATCCGCAATTGGATACATCGAGTTTTGCCCCCGGGCCGCGATCAATTCCCTGGACGACGGAAGATGGCGAAACACACGCCATTTGCGAAATGGCCGCAGGTTTTCCGCGGGTACTGCTTCCACGCATCGGGATCATTCGGGTCATCGACGAAGAGGGCCATTTGCGAGGCACTGTTGCTCGTC
>DAOMZH010000785.1:0-5460 GCA_035437985.1 Polyangium sp. (in: bacteria)
GTCATTGTTCCGGAAGGCAAAGAAGGCGACCGATTGCTCGAAGCAATGGCGCCGCTCATTCGATTGCGTGAAGAAGAGCAAGGGGCAGAAATCATCACGTATCGCGTACCTCCGGATATGAACGCAAAAGACGCCGTGTCGTGGAAGGACGAAGTTTATTGGTCGGAGGACGTCGAGGAAGACGATCGTCCCTTGTATTTGATGCTTCTAGGGGATCTCGACCAGGTTTCTTTGGAGCTCCAACATTCGCTCGCGAATTGCGCGCTCGTCGGGCGCGCCCATTTCGCCAATGCGAAAGGCAAGGCGAATCTCGATAACTATGCGGCATATGCGGCAAAGGTGGTCGGTTTCGCCCAAAATGGAACCCTCGGGGAACGCCCCGACATGTTATTCCATATAGCTCGCGACGGCACGAATGCCACTCAAAGTGGCGAAGCCCGGCTTTTGAACCCATGTCTCGAAGCGGCGATGAAAAACCGGGATGCGGGACGTTTGCCCGTCAC
Organism: Polyangium sp. (in: bacteria); assembly: GCA_035437985.1. Classification (GTDB taxonomy): domain Bacteria; phylum Myxococcota_A; class Polyangia; order Polyangiales; family Polyangiaceae; genus Polyangium. The sequence continues at coordinate 504 of DAOMZH010000785.1, forward strand.
CGAAGTATGCGAAATCGAAGCAGAAAGCACGGACGAGTTTCTCGCGGCCGGGGCGAATGCGCGACCTTCGGTATTGCTTTCCGTGAGTCACGGCGTTGGTGCACCACGCAAAGGATGGTCCTCCGAGGAAGAACAATGGCGCAAACAAGGGGCGCTCGTTATGGGCCATCACGACGTGCTCGATGCAGAACGGCTGGGAACACAAACTTTCTTGCCGGGCGGTTTATGGTTTTTGCTCGCATGTTTTGGAGCAGGCACACCCAATGTCAGTGCGTATCACGCTTGGCTCTCGCTACTTGCGCAAGAAGGCAAATTCAGTGGAAAAGCCAATTCGGTGCTCGCGAGTTTGCCGGCACAAGGAGCGCGTCCTTTCGTCGCCGCGCTTCCGCAGGCCGCGCTTGCCAACCCGAATGGTCCTCTGGCCATCATCGGCCACATGGACCTCGCCTGGACGTACGGTTTTTCTAGCGCAACCAATTTGAGTGAAAGTCGTAAATCCCGATTCTACTCGGTGCTCGAGGTCATGGCGCGAGGAAGCCGGGCAGGTGTGGGTATCGAAGCGTTGATGCGGTTTTACCGCGAAACCAATGATGCGCTCATGGCGGGTTATCAAGCGGAAGCCGATGCTCGCGCGCACCAACGCGATGCTGGGACGAATAAAGCGGAACGAGGTCACTTGTGGATGCTGCGCAATGATTTGCGGGGATACGTTCTGCTCGGAGATCCTGCCACGAGATTGCCGCTGGCGAAAAATGCCCTGGGTAAACCAGACAAACCAGACAAACCAATGACCGAGCCAGTGATAACCGTGAACGTGCCACCACCAGTCGATGTGTCGGTCGCATTAAAAGAAGCCGCAGTGCTCAGCTTGATTCACGGCGAAGAAGCACCCATTGCGATTGCGCGCCGCGCCGGAACGACAGTGGTCGAGCTCTTTTCATGGTTCGATGCATATCGGAGCGGCGGTCGTTCACGGCTGTGATCGACCTCGAGGACAATCTCTTATTTTGAATGAACGCCTTTGAGGCGCACGATTCGGCGAGCCACCTTTTGCCCCCCGCCGCGCATACCTACGCTCGACGATTCGGAATCGACGCCCACTTGGCCATGACCGGATACGTCATAATAATCCTCGATTTCTACCTCGACGGCTGTGCGAATACGTTCGGCAATCGCCAGCTCCTGTTCGGCGCGAGCTTTGGCCTGAAGCATTTCCATGGCCAATTTATTTCGCTCCGCCTCTTGAGCCGCTTCATTGGTCGATTTGCCTTGTAAGAATTTGATTGGATCCGCGATGGGCAACGCCGCGAGTGATTCGACGGACGTCTGCCACACGGGTTTGTCCTCTTTTGCCATGTGCCTTTACTCCTCGGACTACTGATTTTTTAATGAAAGTCTTCGGGCGTGAGTGATTCGAAATCACCTTCACCAGCTTTCGTCGGCTTTTCGCGACCTTTTCGGCTGCTCCTGACCATATCGAGGTCGATGGCCGAGGGTTTGGCCCCGGATGGTTCGAGCGTCACTTCCGTATCGAACGAATCGGCACCCTGGACCACGCGCAGCTTCTTCTTTTCAGCGGGCTTTCCCCATAATTCGAGGAGGCCATCGCGCCGAGGAACGAGCACGCCATTCATTTCGATTTCTGCATCGCCGGGCCACACGACGAGACGCGCCGCTACGAGGTCCTTGGCCTCGACCACCTTTGCCGGTTCGGAGGGCTGGCCCCGCTCATGGACGAGCTCACAAGCATCGAATGCTTTTGCCGCGACATCGGGCGTTTCGTTCAAGTAGACAATGCGACTGCCGACTGACAAACAATCCTTGGCGTTGCCTTGAAGATCCGCTTTCAACTGGGCAACATCGAGTCCCCACGTATACGTACGCCCGGGGGTAATCGCCACGAGCCGATTGCCGCCATCGACAAACGAAATCGTCAATGCGGGCGTGTCGGTCTTGAGCACGAAGGATCGCGGCTCCATCGTTTGTGGCCAGGTAATCGCGGACCAGACGACGATTGCCCCCGACGCAAGGGCCGCGGCAATGCGCGTTCCATCGCGACTCCACGCGAGACGATGAACCATTTCGCTTTTCGTATCGAGCTCGGCCAAAGCCTTTCCGCCTTCGATTGCATAGATTCGGACTTGGCCATCGGCGCATGCCGTAGCAATGCGTTTGCCTGCGGAATCAAACGTTGCTGCATAAACTTCAGCGGGATGCTCGAAACGACTCACGGGTGAACCGGGGCCATTTACGTCGAAAACGAGCGCCGTCCTATCAATCGAGGTGGTCACGATTTTTTGACCATCGGGGCTAAACAATGCCGATGTGACCCAATTCGAATGCCCCTTGAAAACGGCTGGCGCCCCATCGGTATCCGTCCGCATTACCATGGCAGTCCCGTCTTCGAGCGCCAACGCAATTCGATCGCCTTTCTCATTCCAGGCGAGGTGTCGAATTGCCGCGGTGAGTTCGCGCCGAATTACTGGTTTTTCTGGGTTCGCTTTGTCGTAAACGTACAATGCTCGAATCGCTTTTGTCGCGGGATTTCGCGATGCTATCGTCGTTCCCTCGATTGCATCCTGACCCAAGGAAGAAAACGCCAATCGCGTCCCCTCGGGGTTTGGCGCGACCGCGGTAATGAAACCCCAAAGTTCCGTTGCCGAAGCTTTGATTTGCCAAGGGCCCATTCGGCCACTGGCGTCGCGTAATTCGACGGTCGAGCCGTCATACGCTGCCGCAAATGCATCCGTTGCCCCTGCAAAAGACGCGGCATGCAGGGTGCCCATCGAATTGGTGCCAGCATTGGAGGATAATTGGCGTACCGGGGCATCAGCGACGTCGGCTCGCCATATTTTCGCCGAATGGTCAGCGGACGCGCTGGCACTTGGGTCCGAGGCGGCGGTCACCAATCTATCGCCTGCGGGGCTCCAGCCAATCGATCGCACGGGAGCGGCGTGCCCCGCAAGCACGAAAGGCACGTTTGGCATATCGACGCGGAAGATGCGGCCCAAATGATCACTCGACGCGGTAGCAATGAATTTCGCATCTCCTCCACGAAACGCAACGAAATTCACCGCTCCCTCGTGTTTGTCGAACACCACTTCTTTGCCTCTTTGAAATGGCTGTTCGATGTTCCAAACCCGCGCCGTCCGATCCGCCGATGCCGTTGCGACAAACTTGCCATCGTCACTGATTGCCACGTGCAACAGCTCGCGCACGTGCCCATCGAGCGTCATGAACGGCGTGAGTGCCGCATTCGCTCCGATTTTGAATACGCGCGCCTTGGTATCCCCTGACGCCGTCACGACGAGGCCTTTTTCGCGATTTACTTCGACAAACGACACGGGGGTCGTATGTCCAGGCACCTGCATGACCCTTCCTTTCGTCGCCCCGTCCCAAACACGTACCGTTTTATCATCGGACGCAGTCAGGATGTGCGTGTCGTCCAGAAAAACCACTGCATTGACGCGCGCCTTGTGCCCTATGAACTCTCCGAGGATCGAACCATCGCTTACAGAATGCACCCGGACGAACGATGTTTCCACGGGTTTCAACAAAGGCCGAGCTGGATCAATCGGTGGAATCATGATGGATGCCACAGCGACGTGTTGCCCATCGGGGCTCCATGCTCCATACGTGGCCTCCGATGTTTGTCCCGCCATAACAACGGATTCGACTTTGCTGCCGTGAATCGTCCACACGCGCGCACTGCCATCCGCGGACGTCGTGAAAATTCGTAATGCGTCGCCCTTGTCGTTTGGAGCAAAAGCCGCGAACGTAATGGCGCCTTGGTGTCCTTCGAGAACGATGGGGCGTCCTTTGCCGTCGGCATTCCAGACACGCGCGGTATTATCGTCCGACGTCGTGAGCACGTGTTTTCCATCCCGCGAATAAACCGCCGAACGCAAAGCTCCCCGATGCCCACTCAGGGTCACGAATAGCACATTCTTTTCGAGCGCTGCATTGGCGTATTCGACCCAGCCACTGCGCTCTTCCGGCTTTTTTACTTCCGAGAGCAAAAGCATGGCTCCGCTCGGATCACCTTTGTTTTGCAGGGCTAGATATCCGGACATCACGCGCAAATCATTGGCTTCGTCCCGTTCCCATTGCGCCTTTTTTTCCGCTGTTTCGGCAGCCTTACGCGCTACCTCGGCTTCTTTTTGCGCAGTTATGGCCTGGGATCTTGCAATGAGCGCGACGACTGCGGCTGCTCCAACGAGCGCGGCGATCACGACCGCTCCCGCGGCAACCATGCGCAGTTTACGCTGTTGTGCCCGCGCTTGGGAGAGCTGTCGCGCTTGCGCCTCTTCAATGAGCTTTTGTTCGGCCAAACGTTCGCGCTCCACGCGCTGCTCGAATACCCGTCTGGCCAGCCAATCGTGGCCAATCTCGAAATACCGGCTGCCATGATGCTCCTCGGCCCGCAAAATCGCCGCACCTTCGAGCTGTTTCAAAACGACGGCCAAGTCGCCCGATTCAATGACCCGAGCGAGTTCCTTTTCCGTACGCAGCGTGCGGCTTCCATCCGCCCCGACCAGGTGCTCCTCCAAGAGTCGTTGGGCCTGGTCACGCAATCGTCCCAAAGCTTCAATTGTCGACGCGAGGTAATTTTGCAAAATGGGCTCGGCCTCGGTCACGTCCACGGTTTTTCCCGCCGCACGTTCTTGAAAAAGCGCCCGACAGATGATTTGCGCATACGCCGATTGCGCTTTGCAGCTCGTCACGCAGCGGCTGCCCTCGCAGGCCTCGCCCGCGCGGCACGCCGTGCCGCACGACCCGCAGTTGGACGGGTCCCTCGTCAGGTCGGAGCAGGTGCGAGCGCCGCCCGTCGTCGCGCAGGTGGTGAGCCCGCCCGTGCAGGTGAGCTGGCACACGCCCATGGAGCAGACCTCGCCGGGCCCGCACCGCGTGCCGCAGGCCGCGCAGTTGTTGTTGTCCGTCGCGAGCAGCACGCACT
>DAOMZH010000786.1:0-5456 GCA_035437985.1 Polyangium sp. (in: bacteria)
GGAGCGAGGAATACTTCAGTATTTCGAGCGATGTCGACCGACGATTTCGGGCGCGAATAGATAAGTCGACGGGCTGCTAGCGGCAATTCGCCGCCGGCGACACACGCAAGTTGTCGATACGATAATCTGCCGGTTTGTCGAAGCGAACATACATGGCATCCCATGTCGCCGGCGGAGTCGAAGCCCGTTCGAGATGAGCATCGAGATTATCAAGGCGCGGAATCGACCGAAATACCTTGTCCTCTTTCGTCAGATTCTTGAGGAACACCGTGGCTGAACCGTTTTTGCCCTCGCGCTTGTCCGTCAAATCGATGACCAAACGCAATCGAATCCAATGGCCTGGTTTGACGTCGCTCGGTACCGGCGCAGGAATCTGTTCCCCGAAACTCGATTGCCGATAATTCAAATGCCCCTCCTTCACCCCAATCCATGGTGAAGTCGACGTGCTCGCGAGGTCCCCCGTCATCGTCGCAGCAGACACGAGCATGAACTCCGACGTGCCCCCAACGATATAGCCAGCAAAAAGCGTATCGTACTCGATGGCCAAGGTCGTTTCATTACCGGATATCTTGGGAACGCTGAATGCTCCGCTGTTTTTTCGGACAATCTGCCCGTAGTTCATGAACACCGCCGCCATCGACCCATCAAAGCCTTTGCCTCGCGCGAGCTGCATCGGGCTATTTCCGTGAACGAGCGTCCAGCCATCTTGCCCGTCGAGTTTGCCCTCGCTCAAAGCATTGAAGTCATAAGTCACCGTCGTGTTCGGATCGAGATCCGGACACGTTCGCACAGGCGTCGCAGAATTCTTCGTTGCCGACGCGCCCTGCGCCTGCGCCTTACCCTGTGCTGCGCCTTGGACGCGAATGACACATCCGCCAAGCATCAAAGCCATGAAAAGAGGAACCCCGAGCCAAATTCGATGCAGCATGCAACCATCCTATTGAGAGCTTGTTTTGCTCTAATCCCCGAACATAGCCAAACAAACGGAGGCTCGTCAAGCTCTTGGCGCATTCGTCACGGACACTTCCACTTCCAGGTAAGCCGCGGGGGATGCGATTCTATCACGAGCGAGGGACCGCCTGACGCGTTGACTGCTCAATTCGCGGTCCCGCGACACAACGCCTCGAGTTTTTCAGCAACACGGCCATGTTCCACCTTCGCCCGAGCCAACACCTGCGGGACCTCGCCCGTCGCCCGCCTCCGAACCAATTGTTCCGCTTTCGCCATTTGCTCGGACAACCCCTTGGCTCCAAAAACGCCGGATGTACCTTTCAAAGTATGGGCCAATCGCTCGGCCTCGGGCCAATCGAGCTCCTGAATTCGTTTGTCCAAATCGTCGATCATTTTTCGTGAATCAATGACGAACTCGGCGACGAGGGTCGACAATGAATCCTCGCCTTCGAGCTCGCATACGCGACGCAACGTATGAAACGCACCCTCGTCGATGACGACTTCGTCGACTTCCAGCAAATCCGCTTCGGTACCCGCTTGCCACGCATCCTCCGAGTTCGGTTCGCTGTTTTTTGCCTTCGCCGTCTGTTGCAAAACGCGCGTCAATTCTTGCACGCGAATGGGTTTGGACACGAAATCATCCATCCCCACCGCCACACAAGCTTCGCGACCTTGCCGCATGGCATCTGCCGTCATCGCGACGATTCTTGGTTTTCCGAGCCACGGACCTGGCCCGCGTAAACGCTTCGTGGCTTCCAGACCATCCATTTCCGGCATTTGGACGTCCATGAGAATCAGATCGTATGCTTTGGCAGCGACTGCGTCGAGCACTTCTTGGCCATTGGCCGCAACATCTGCACGATATCCAGCTCGTTGCAAGAGCAGCAAGGCCACTTTCTGATTGATGACATTGTCTTCCGCCAGCAAAATGCGCAATGGATGGCGTATCCCGAGGCTCGAATCGATGGGAATGGATCGCGGTGCACGTGAAGAAACACGCTTCGTTTGCGTGATGGAACGAGTCACCGCTTCCAAAAGCACCGAATGCTTTACGGGTTTGCTCATGCACCGTGCATTCCACTCTTTGGTAACGGCCGATGTCGACACATCCGACGCCGTGAGCAACAACATGGGCAAATCAATCAGCCGCAATTCCTCACGAATGCGCTGGATCAAATGAAATCCATTCGTTTCTGGCATTTCCAAATCAATGAGGGCAACAGCAAATCCCCTCCGCAAAGCCATTTCGGAGACCGACGTCCGTTCCGCAAGAAGCTCCAAGGCCTCCCCAGCCGAAGCCACCAATGTCGGAACCATACCCAAGGATTGCAATTGATCGGCAAGCACAGCACGAGTCGTGGCATTGTCGTCGACGATGAGCACCGGCAATCCCTCGAGTTCCCGCCGAGCTTGCACAACCGCTTCGAGCAATTCACTCGCGACATCCGGCGACGGCACTGCGGGAATCGTGAAATGGAACGTCGTCCCCACTTCGAGTGTACTCTCGGCCCAAATTTGACCGCCCATCAATTCAACCAGACGCTTGCAAATTGCCAATCCCAGCCCAGTTCCCCCATATTTGCGATTAATCGAGGCATCGACTTGCGAAAACGTTTGGAATAGTCGCCCCAAGCGCTCGGCTGCAATGCCAATGCCCGTGTCGCGCACCGAAAAATGCAAGATCATCTTTCCCGGAACCACCGGCGGATCGACTTTCACGCAGACCACGATTTCGCCAGCATCCGTGAATTTCGTCGCGTTGGCCACGAGGTTCACGAGCACCTGACGCAACCGCGTAATATCTCCCCAAATCCCCGCGGGCACGAGCGGATCGACCACAAACGCGAGCTCGATGAACTTCCTGCGCGCTTGAGGACCAATCAAGTCGATGACGTCATCGAGGCAATGCCGCACTGCAAATGGCTGTTCTTCGAGCTCCATCAAACCAGCCTCGATCTTGGAAAAATCGAGAATGTCGTTGATGATCGTCAAAAGCGCATCGCCACTCATCCGAATCGTTTCGACGATTTCGAGATGCCCAGAATCTTCCAAACTATCCAACAAAACTCCCGCCATGCCCAATACGCCATTCAGCGGCGTTCGAATCTCGTGGCTCATCATGGCCAAGAATCGCGACTTGGCCGCATTGGCCTCGTCCGCTTCATGACGGGCTACTTCGAGCGCTCGGTTCTTGACCTCGAGCTCCAATTGTACCCGCACACTCTCGTCGAGAACGCGTTTGTCCCGCGTGATGTCTTGGACGATGCCAAAATAGCTCGTGAGGCTGCCATCCTCGCCAGAGCGCGGTCGACCACAACCCCGTATCCAATGCACCGAACCATCGGGATGCACGACGCGAAATTCGGCATCGAGTACATCCATGCGGAGTACCGCATTGGCAAATGATTCGCGCAAACGATCTCGATCGTCGGAATGAACGACTTGGTAAAAATCAGCAATCGTCGTACCCGACGTACCATCGAAGCCTACGATTCGCGCGGTTTCAGCCGACCATTCGGCCCGTGGCGGATCCATGAACCGCTCGAAATATCCAAGATTCGCAAACACGGCCGCATCGGACAGTCGCTGCTGCTCGAGCCGAATCATTTCCTCGGCATGCTTCAACTCATCCACGCGCTCGTGCGTAATGGTCGCGAACGTGCGTCCTTCGAACGAGAATCGGCGGATTCGGGCCTGAAACCAACGTTGGACCATAGGACCATGGCAAGGATACACGATATGAAACGACTCGCGCACCCCATCGAGCACCTCGTGCATCCCTTGCGCAATCGATCTCGCCTCCCCTTCCCCATTCCCCGTCAAACCCGCACAAAGACCGATATAGTTGACCCCCTCCCCCGTTTGTCGTGGATTGCCCCCATTTGCCGCCGAAAACATTCGCCATTGCTGATTCACCGCCACAATGACCCCATGTTCGTCCACGACTGCCGCAATCGCATCGATTCCGTCGAAAACACGCTGCGCAAATGCGGAACTCCGCATCACGTCGCCAAAGCGAAATAATGAAAATGTCGCAACGTAACGCGACTCACGACCCCAGAAGATACGTCGCAGACGTACGTCAACAGCAATATGATTACCATCGCCACAAGGTACCTTACATCTCCGGACGGAACGTTCGTTCGCTACGCTTTCCCAGCTCTCATTTTCCTTGACGAGCCCTAAAAACAATTCCGCAAGGTCACGCCCCTGCACCTCGTCCACACGACGATGAAAAAACGTCATGGCCTCTTCGTCGATCCCCTGAACTCGCCCCTCGAAATCGACGAAAATCGTGCCCAATGGTTCGTCTGTATCGTGCATCGTCGTGTTCGACCCGTCGGTCATGGGGAGTCCTTTGTCGAATGAAAGCTGACAAGAAAAAATGAGCGCGGCGAGAAATTCTCACGCCACCGCAACATGCGTGTCAAGGTGGATCTCGAATCCCTCGTCACTTGCGGAATGAGTCAGTCAACGTGCTACGGCACGCCATATACCAACATGAGCCCGCTCCACGTAACGACGGCGTCAAAATTCTCCGGTTAGGCCACCGGACTTCTCCTTGATCCGTGGACATCTTTAAAGCTCGCTTTCATGTGAAAGAAAAGTTGTTTTCAAGCCCCACCACCAGGCCCCTCGAACCTCCATTTTCCCCTCGGATCCACAACAATTGCTTATTGGATCGTTCCTTGCTCCATGGCTCGCACCCACACAGGAGAGTGCGCCGTGGCAATCAAAGACAAATGGATCGATTTTAATGGTACCGATGGCTACGTCAATGCAGGGCGGGGCATCGAAGCCTATACGATAACTCAAGCAATCACCCTCGAAGCTTGGATCCTGCCAGATACCTACGTCGCCAACCGCGTCATGGGTGTCATCTCCAAGCTTCAAACGAGCACAAGTCCCTCCAGCGGTTATGGCCTGCTGGTTGTCGATGGCAAACTCCGCCTGGAATTTTATGATACTGCCGGCACGCTGCGCCAGCTTCAATCGCAAACCGCCATGTCGGCCAATGCGTGGCACCATGTCGCCGCAACGTTCGACGGTGCGACAATTCGACTCTATGTCGATGGCGCAGAGGTCATTTCATCGAACGTTGGGTCTGCGACCATCGGCCACTCGAGTGAAGCCGAGCTTTGGATTGGTCGTGGTCCCGGTGGGTATTTCAAAGGCAATATGTGCGAGGCCAGAATCTGGTCCGTCGCGCGTACAGCGACCCAGATCCTCAATGACCAATTGGCGTCGCCCGATGCTAGCGTCGCAGGACTCAACGCCCGATGGCCCCTCGACGACGGCTCCACACTTTATGCCAACGACAGCCGCAATGGTTTGAAAGCAACGTTGCTAGGTTCCGCGATTCCTGGTTCGACCCTCACCACCACGACCGTCGACCCTCAGCCCACCATGCAGGCCCCCACCGCCCTCATCAATACCTCCAGCGTGCTCAACGCGGCCCTCGACAAACTCAATCGTAAATCAGTCATGGAGCTGCTCAAGCAGCT
>DAOMZH010000787.1:0-5453 GCA_035437985.1 Polyangium sp. (in: bacteria)
TGGCAATCCAATGAACGTGTACGATCCCAATATGGACGGTCCGTACACGATTCTCGAATTGAAGGACGCACAATTCACGAATACGGCGACGGGCAATATGGTGCCAATGGATGCCTATTATCCGTCAGGCGGGCCGACACCTGGGCCATATCCAGTTATCGTGATCGGGCATGGTTTTCAGCTTCCGGTGGCTCAATACACCAATTACATCAAACGTCTGGCGACATTTGGATACGTCGCGATTACGGCTGATTTTCCGGCGTCGTTCTTTGGGCAGGATAACACGAAGAACGCCAAAGACCTGATTTCCGCCATTGATTGGGCTGGAACGAAGCCGGAACTCAAAGCCGACATGACGAAAGCAGGCATGACGGGGCATTCGCTCGGGGGCAAACTGGCCCTTTTGGCAGCAACGATGGACCCGAGGGTGAAAGCAAGCATCGTTCTCGATCCGGTCGATGGCGGGGGCGGACCCGGAGGCGGGTGCAATCCTCCAGCATGCGTAGACGTGTCGGCCCTGATGCCGAATCTTGCAATTCCCACGGGCTTTTTGGGAGAAATTACGGATGCCTCAGGAGGCTTTCAGCCTTGTGCACCATCTGCCGAGAACTACCTGACGTTTTACTCGGGAACGAAATCACCGAGCTTCGAGGTGACCGTCAAAGGCGCGAACCACATGAGCTTCCTGGACAATGTGTCGACATGCGGAGCGACGTGCACCTTCTGCAACGCCGCGACCCTCGACAACGCAACCGTGAACGCGATGGCCCGAGCCTACGTGACCGCGTTCTACGAGCGACATTTGCGGGGCAACGCAGCTTACGAGACGTATTTGACGGGGGCAGAGGCGCAGATGCGTTACGTGGACACGAACCAAGCCGCCATCATGGTAAAATAAGGCAAAACATCACACCGTGGTTGGATTTTTTGTATTGCGAACCACCTTATTTGGGTGAACTCACGCGTGCGTATTATGCACTGAAGCATACAAAATTACTACCGTGGTTGGTTTTTTTGTACTTCGGACCACGTTCTGAAGACGCTACATGGCAGCGCAGTTCATGCGCGGATAGCGCAAGGATTGCAGGTGCTCACGATGTCAGTCGTTGTGCATCGCGCACGACGAGTACGGAGCGATCGGCGTGGTTGACGATCTTGGCTGCGGTTGTGCCGATGAGCCGATCGAGGCCTTGGTAGCCGTGTGATCCGATCATGATGAGATCGACGTTCTCGGTCTTGGCCACGTCACAAATGGCTTGCCAAGGAGTACCTACAGCCACTTTTGCGCCACCCCGAAACTCCGCTGGCACTTTCGTTTCTTCCTGATCGATGTACTTCTGTGCTTGATCGCGCAGCAACCCTTCGAGCGATTGCGGCGGCATCGCGTACGCCTCGATGGGGATTTCGATAGGAATACCCACGGCCCGAATCAAAATGAGCTTGCTGCCAGTACGTCTTGCCAAATCGAGCGCTGCCTCGAGGACCCCCTGCGCTCGCGGTGAAGCATCGAGACCAACCAGAATCCGGTGCATGTTCGTCGCCTTTCCTCTTCGCGCGCTCCTGCGCTACGTCTGAGACCTTCGTCGGAGCTAACACGACCCGTGCCAGTCCACCAGCGTGGTGACAGTTCCTTGCTCCGGCACGCTTCTTTCACAGGTGATGGGCGAAGCAATGCAAAGCTCACCAATGCCAGAAACGCTGCCCAAGGCAACAACCTTTGCATGCCTCGGCGCCCTTCTTTCGTTAGGCGCGCCTTTGGGACTTCTCTTGGTGCGAAGTGTAGCTGCGGGTGAAGGACCATCGCTGGATTTCATTGGAGTTCAAATCAAGTCCGACCCCGTGCTCTACGGTTATCTCACCTTTGCAACCTTGGCGATGTTTGTCCTTCTAGGACGATTGCTTGGCGCACGGGAAGATGAACTGGCAAGAACATCGATCACCGACCCGCTCACGCGTCTCCACAACCGGCGCCATGTGCGGGAGCGGGTCGAGCAAGAACTGGCTCGATCGCAGCGTCATGGTCGGGCATTTTCGCTCCTTCTCATCGACGTGGATCACTTGAAGGACATCAACGATCGTGGAGGTCACGAAGCTGGAGATCGGGCACTCATCGGGGTCAGTGATGCGCTGCGAAAAACCTGTCGGGTTAGCGACTTGGCAGCTCGTTATGGAGGAGACGAGTTTGTCGTACTGTTACCTTCGACGAATGCAGAACAAGCCATTGTGCTCTGCGAACGTTTGCGTCATGTGTTGAGTCAAACCTCGGTGAAGCTTCCCATTCCGCTGACAGTCTCGATTGGCGTGGCCGAGGCGACATCGCAGACGACATCGGCGGATGCATTGTTCGAGGCGGCGGATGCTGCGCTTTACGAAGCGAAGCAGGCGGGGCGGGATCGAGTTACGCTGGCCGACGGGATACCGAAGGAGCCCTGAGCAAATGCACATCGACATTGCGCGACTGCGGCGAAAGGTTTGCAAGTGCGCTACGCTTTGGGACGTGAGATGTTTGAACGAAGCCGCGCGGTAAAACCGGCCACGTCACCAGGAATCGACGCTCGTCCTGCGCTCGAGGTGTTGGCTGGGCCATCGCCGACACGCGAAAGTGGGGCGTATTGTGATGTGGTCGTGGGTTTTCACCGTCTGCGACTGCTCAAGGATGGCACGCAAGCATTTCCAGCGATGCTCGAAGCCATCAAGAATGCACGCGCTACGATTTGCCTCGAAACATATATTTTGGAAGATGATCGCATTGGGCAATTATTTGCTGACGCTTTGATTGAGCGCGCGCGCGGAGGGGTGGAAGTAAATTTGCTTTACGATACGTGGGGATCGTCGGTATCGAGTGGATTTGTAGATCGATTGATCGAGAATGGTGTTCGGGTTTTGCCGTTTCGGCCTGTATTGCACGTATTGCAGGATGTAAAAATGGTTCGTCAGGTATCTCGGAGAAATCACCGCAAGGCGTTAATTGTAGATTCAAGTGTGGCCTTTACCGGCGGAATCAATATTTCTAATGATTATGCGTCGAGAGACGAAGGAGGGGGAGGGTTTCGAGATACGCACCTCGAATTTGAAGGGCCAGCGGCCCTCGAATTGCAATACTTCTTTTTGCGCACGTGGAAAAAGGCCAATGGGGCAGTTATCGACGATGCACGTTATAGCCATCAAGGTCGACGACCAGATCCGTTCGTGCATGTCGTCACGAACGACATGCATCGCGGCCGATCGACGATTCGACATGCGTATCGCAAAGCCATACACGAGGCGAAACGCCGCATCTATGTCACGAATGCTTATTTCCTCCCAACACTTGGAGTTTTACGGGGGCTATGTGACGCAGCCAAACGTGGCGTGGATGTGCGGGTGATGGTGGCAGGAACGACGGACGTGACCGCGGTTAAACTCGCGACCCGAACGATCTATGGGCGTATGCTACATGCGGGAATTCGGCTGTACGAATGGCATGGCCGCGTGCTTCATGCAAAAACTGCCGTGATTGATGGTCATTGGTCGACGGTAGGTTCGAGCAACCTCGATCAGCAATCGTTGCGCATGAATATGGAGGCGAACGCAATTATCGAAGACGCTCGATTCGCGCGCGCCATGGAAAAGATGTTCCACGAGGATCTGGAGCATTGCGAAGCCGTCACCACGGAGAGCTGGCACCAAAGGCCAGCATGGGAACGCGCAGCCTCGTGGGCGGCGTATCTTTTTCGAGATTGGTTGTAACCTCCGTGCTCCCGACTGTGGGGAATCGACCAAATATCGTACCGTGGTTGCGTAATTCGCGCAATGTTTAACAAACCGTGGTTGCGTGTTACGTGCATCGTGATGGTTTGTCAGCATACAACGATTGCACGTTTCGCAATGGCCTGACGTTCATCATTTTGGCGAACTAGATGGAACATAGTAATTTAAGACACGTTTTTTGAAGGTGCGGATCGAGCCAATTTCAACGCTGCTGCAGACGTGTAAAGACGTCTTCGAACAGCAGCCTCTTCCCCGAGCTTGGGGAATGAGTGATTTCGACCTGGTAGAAGGCGATGGCGACTTCACCTAGACAACCCCGCCTATTCAAGACTTTGCCGCTGAGCAATCTGCAGTTTGTCATGCCATACAATTCAACTCGCCGAATCACGGATGAGTCGCGATTCTGCTCCGTCCCCAAAAATGTCCAGCCATCACGACAAATAGGGCGCGACATTGACGCCGTGTACGACTCGCATTACGTAGGTACCTTGGGGAAAAACCACACTACGCTCGCCTTGACGCCAGGCTTCGAGCGCGCGACGATATCGCTGGCGAAAATCACGCACAGCTGTTTTCGCTCGAATAAGCTCTTCTCGATTTCCTCGACCCACAGCGATAGTCGGGTTTCGTTGTCGACTCGGTTCGTAGGTTGTGATTCGGTGCTCCGGATTGAGCTTTAGCACCCCCTTGACGCCGAGAACCTTGTTCTTGGGAATCAATGCGTGTGCAACCGCCTCTAGTTTGATCAACTCGGCGCTGACACGACTGCGAAATTCAGCAGCCTCGGCTGGCGTTGGAGATCCTGGCACTGAGATGGGCACAGTTGCATCGAGAGGCCATTCGGGATTGTCAGAACGAAACCATTGCTTTGGCCGCTTCGCGTGCAATGATGTGTTTCCAATGTCGCCGATACTTGTTTTGACCCCCGGCCACTCGTGCGCATGACGTACAAGCCCTGCCGCGACTGGATTCGCCAGAGTGTACGCAATCTTCTCGATAATTGCTTCTGAAGTGCACAATTCGACAATACTTGTTTGTGAACGATCCCAAATGGCACCATCGCGTGCGCGAATGGTTTTTACTCCAATTGCGACTGCGCGATGAAACATCGCTAGAAATCGGGGAAGCTGGCCATGGGGATCGGTGATGACGTAGTGTATATGTGTAGACATGGCGCAAAACGCATGGACCAAGATACCATATCGGCAAGCCGACACGACGAGCGCATATTTGATGAACGCATTCATCAATGGATCTGGGCGCAATAAACAATGACGGCGTTCGACCCGCCGAGTAACGAAGTAGGTGGTTCGAGGATGAATGGGGCGTGCTTGGCTCATGATGCCACGCACCATGGCGAAAAACGTGCCAAACTAAGAAAGTGGTACAAAGCTGAATGATTTTAATAACTTAACACACGTTATCTTACTCACAACAGGTGGCGGCCGCCATGGCGGAGGGTGGCGGCCGCCAGGCGAGTCAGGTGAACTTGTACCTGAATTCACAAATAATCAACCACGGTCGATTATTATGCAACAATATCAATAACTTGCATAAAAGTTAATTGCCTCACACGTCCTGGCGGAACAAATCAAGGCCTACTTTTTACCTGTTTACATTACATTTACGCCCTTCGCAACGGCCGCTCGTGTCTCACTCTGCTCGACAATTCCACTATGGCACCTGCCACAGTCACTCTGGGT
>DAOMZH010000788.1:0-5447 GCA_035437985.1 Polyangium sp. (in: bacteria)
TCAACACCCTCCCCGGTTGGCACTTGCGTGGTGCATTGCGCGACATGTTGCGGCGCGAGGTTCGCGGGATCGAGAGCCAACACGATCGCGTCATCAAAGCGCGGCAATTCTTGAAGTTCATGGCGACAAACTTCGAATCGAGTGATCCGGCGCGCGTCTGGCTCAGCAGCGAGCTTTCGATCCTGTCGCAGATGTCTGACCACTATCTGCTTGGTGAACATCTCGTCGAGTACAACCAACCTGAATACTTCGAAGACTTCGTGCGCGATATGGGCGACGCGGGGTTGTCGTTCGTCACGGACGCTCATGTGCCTTTGGTTTTTCCTGACCGCATGGGGCCCGAGGTCGTGCATGCTTTGCGGGATCGCGGCGCCGATTATTTGCGGATGCAACATTCGCTGGATCTCGTCGAGCTGCGATGTTTTCGACGCGCTGTGCTCTGCCGTGACGATGCGCCAGTCGATCGTCGCGTCGTCGCTTCGCGTCTCGAAACGTTGACCGTGCGATCGCGACTTTTGGCGCCTGAAGAAATCCCTGATTTTACCGAGGGAATCGAAGTGAGTTTCAACGGACAATCGGGGGCGGTGGCGACGGATCAAGCGCCGCTCAAAGCCGCGCTGTGGGAACTTGCGGAGCGATCTCCACGAGGCATGACGTTCGAGTCGCTTGTGGCTGCGGTTGCGGCGCGTATTGGCCAGCTCGAGCTCACGCATGACGTACGCGCACGACTTTGTCGCAACTTGTTGGGCCTTTACACGAAAGGCGCCCTGGATTTGTGGGCCGCGGAAAAACCCATCACGTATGGACCATCGGAGCAGCCCCGCGTGTTTTCGTTTGCGCGTTACCAGGCACGTGAAGGCAGTGAATTTTGCACGTCGCTATTGCATGAAGCGGTGCGTGTGGACAGCTTCGATCGCGCCATGATGCGCCGTATGGACGGAACGAACAGTTTGTCCGAGGTCGTCGCGGCGGTGTTGCAAGAGGCGGAAGCGGGCATCGTGTCGGTCGAGATGAATGGCGCCGCGTGTATCGATCGCGACGTGTTTCAGGAGATCGCCGAGCAGAAGGTCATGCGTTTTGCGCGGATGGGCTTTTTGATGGAGTAACTCGGGGCCGGTGCGTGTATCATTGGCGCGGAGCGCATATGCCTGGAACCACCCACATCGTCCAACCAGGTAAGTGTGTCGCGACGATTGCGGCGAAATATGGTTTTCAACATCATCGAGGTTTTGACGCCAGTCGAACCATCGGTCTGACGCGCTAATGCGTGTATTGGTGCAGCCATGAGCGAATCGCCTGCATTCCCGGATTTTTCGGAACTCACGTTCGCCGTCGAGGGGGGAAATTCTTCGGCAGTTCTTTCGGTGCATTGGCCAGGCACCGCGGCCTCCGGCGTAACGCTGGGCGCTGGATACGACATGGGGGGTCGGACCAAAGCGGACGTCAAAGCGGACCTCGTTGCAGCTGGCGTCTCGGCGACGGATGCGGACAAACTCAGTGGCGGCGCGGGGAAAAAGGGGAGCGCTGCGGAAGATTGGGTCAACGACAACGTCGGGACATTACCCAAGATCACGAAGGCGGTCGCGCAGAAACTCTATACGAAAATATATCCGGCTTACGTCACGAAGGCGCGTAATATCGTTGCCGATTGGGGAGGCAATTGGGACAAATATCCCACGAGCATGAAAGAAGTGCTCGTGGACCTCGGTTATCGCGGCGATCTCGTCAAGAAGCACGAAAAGCTGGTCGAGTCGGTCAAGAAAAACGATTATCAGGCCTTCTGCGCCTGCATTCACGACCTCGATTATTGGCAAAACAATACGAATCTCGTCAAGCAGAAGCCGAAGAACAAGGACGGCACGTTCACCGCGGCGCAACGAGGTGGCTACAATTGGCGCATCATTGATCGTTCGGATTTTTTGAAGAAAGCCGGCCCGGAGCAGACGACGGAAGACGACGACGCGCCCGCGATGACGTACCGGGAGCCCAGCGTACAGTACGACCTCTCGAGCTTTTCGACCGATGCGCTTTACGATCACCTTCGCGGCGTCTGGCAACGCGCGCAAAAGCGCTTTGGCAACGAGGGCAATGCGACGTACGACTTCCAAGACGAAGAGGGCCGCGTCAACCTCCTCGCCGCGCGCGGCTTCGATATCGATTCGATGAAGCCCGTGCCGAGTACGAATACGAAATACGACGATTGCATGTTCCTGCTCTACAAAAAGGACGGGAAAAAGTGCGTCGACAAATTCCAATGCACGACGGAATGGACGTCGGCTGGAGCATCCGCGATCATCCTGCTCGGTCAACACAAATACACGCTCGCAATTCATCACAAGAGCAGTCCATATCGATCGCTTGTGGGAGTTAAGGCGTACGCCGACATCAAGGGCAAGGGATATCGGGCCTTGAATCCCGACCCGACGGTGAAATGCACGCGGATCACGGACGCGAGCCAAGTCGGATTGGTGGGAGACACCGCGGCATCGACCCACGACAATGCATCGATCAACATTCATTATGGTGGGGAAAAGACGGCGGTCGCCGCTGATCGCAAAGGAGCATGGTCGGAGGGATGTCAGGTCTTGTCCGGAATGGACAATTACTTGCGCTTCATCAAGCTCATCGAGAGCGACCATTCGCTGAAGAATACAACGACGAACGAGCTGGCCGCGAAAGCCACAAAAGACGGCACGCGCTCGCTCATTTACACCCTGGTCAATGGTGATTTCCTGGCCCCCAAAGCCGAGGTCATTGGTTTTCCCATTGCCGGCAAAAATGCCGAGGCCCATTATGCGCTGAACGAGGGGGGCGAGGGCGGGTTTTTCCCCATTGGCGCTAATAACTTTTGGCACGGCGGTATTCACCTCGATGCGGGCAGCGAGCCGATTCGGGCCATCGCGGACGGTGAGGTGATCGCTTATCGCATCAATCGCAAGGCCCTGGAAATCAACCTCGGGCCCGAGACGATGCGCTATTCTTCTGGTTTCGTGCTCGTGCGCCACGAGCGCTACACGCCCAAGGGCGCGAAAATCGAGCTGTTTTCCCTCGCGGTGCACCTCTTGCCTTTCGGCGAATACAGCGACGCGCAAAAGAAAGACCCTCCCGCGTTATTCAAAAAGCACACATTCGTCGTCGATACTGCCGAGGATGGCAAAGGGCTCAATGTCCGTAGTGCCGCGACCAAGAGCGTCGTGGTGGGTGTGCTTCCGAAACACGCCCATTTCGAGGTATCCAGTGAACAGGCCTCGTGGGACACGGCCAAGGCGTACACCGCCGTAAAATACGAGGGGATTTCGGGCTATGCGTATCTCGCAGGAGGGCGCGCGTCCAAGGTCTCGGGCAACATTTACCGATGCGAGACGGACGAGGATACGCCCACCGCGGACAAACTCGGCCTCAATGTCCGCGATGCTGCGAATGGCAAGCGGGTTTTGCGCGTCGCCCGGCGGGGCGAAAAACTCAAATTCAAGAATCCGGCCGCCGTCACGAGCGGGGCAGCCGTCTCGACGACATGGCACGAACTCGAAGACGGCGGCTGGGTCTATGTCCGCTCCGGCGACAAACCCACCATCAAATCCGATTACCAGCTCGAACCTGGCCGAACCGATAGTGTCGTGGTTTGCAAGATCCCCGTCGCTGTGGGCGCCATTCTGGGTTACCCCGGGCCTTTCTTCAGTAGACCGGCGACGGTGCATTTCGAGGTTTTGACGGGCGACGTTGGGTTCATGAAAAACCCCAAGGGCGATACGGGTGGCCAGGGCACCTTGAAGATCCCCGCGGGTACGAAGCTCAAGACGCGCAAGCCCGCCTCGACATCCGAGCAGAGCGTCACGTTCGCCGATGGCGCCGGTACGGTCGCGGAGGAGATGACCGTCGACGCATTACCCTCGTCGGACTCGCGGGTTTATAAGGACAAATCCGGCGTCACTTGGCAAGAGATCAGCGCCGGAACCGCAAAGGGGTGGATCCAGATTGGCAAGGACGCGAAGCTCCTCTCGCCTTACGATTGGCCGGGATGGCAGCAGATCGAGGAGACTGGCAAATTCAGCAACGATGGGATGTGCGACGTCAATGGGCTGATGTCGCTCCTCGACGCGAATCATGATGGGTCGGTGACGGCGGACGAGATCAAGGCGGCCCTGACAAACCCGACCATCGCGCAGAAGCTTCGGCGCATGGCGTGTCTGCATCCAACTGAATGGGCGGGCGAGCTTGCCGGGATCGACCGTCTCGCGGGGCCGCCCTGGAACTTGAACCCCGCGTGGCTCGTCCCGACCCGTGATTACATCAAGCAGCTTGGCTTCTGGACCGCCGCGGCGAGCGCGGGATTGCCTCCAAAAGACAAGGTTTGGCACCTGCACCCAATTGGCATTATCGAGCATTTGTGCCGGCTTTCGCTTCGGCCCACGTTGACCGAGGAAACGACGAAGGACGAGAAGACGAGCGACGACAAGAAGGCTGAAGAGCAATCGACGACCACGCCGGCGCAAAAGTTCAGCGAGTTCATCTTCCTTTGCGGACACGAGCCCGACAATCACCAGCGTGCCGCGAAAAACCAGAATCGCTTCGAGGTGGTTCAGGATGTTTCCAAGGGGAAAGACTCGATCACGCTGCTCCATCGAGACAGCGAAAAGCCCTCACCGGACAAACTGACGGTGACCTGCCGCAGCGAGAAGTCCACGGTGTCTGCGGCGCACCAAAGCAACGGTTATGCGCAATATGAGTTCGACGCGCCGTTCAAGGGGGCGCAAGTCAAGAATATCCTCGAGGGTACGTTCTGGAAAAACTTCGCGTTGCCCACGGAATATGTCGTCGAAGGTTTGTCAAAGCCCCTCACGGTCGCCAGTTATCGGCCGAACAAGCTAAAGATCTCGATTAGTCTGCCCACCTTCCGCGGTTTCACCGCTGGCGCAAAGCTGGAAAAGGACACGGAGGTGATGCGAAAGCCCGGGGCCGAGACCCGGGTCAAAAGCGAGAAGTGCACGCCCAAATATGACGAGACCGGCTGGAAGGAGGGCGGCGGGATCAAGAACCTGACGGTGCCGAAGGGTATCACGATCGCACTCGACGATCGCTCTCTCGGCACAGAGGGCACCGCGAAGGAATCGTTGCTGGGCATCGTCAACCTCGTCCGCCAAGTCTCGGAGATCATGACGGCGGTCCAGGACAAGGTGCCGAAGGTTGGCTGGTACGCGGACTTCAACGTCCAGGTCATGCAAGGCAAACTCTGCGCTGAATGGCAGATGAAGGAGTACTCGGATCATCGCTCCTATCTCGCCGCAAAGCTCAGCGCGGAGATGGTGCTCTTCTCGGTCTCGATCGAGGTCGGTGTCGGGGTCTCCGGGTGCGGCTTCAAGGTGCAGATCTTCGCGAAGATCGAGGGCAGCCTCAGTATGAGCGTGGATGTCGAGCGCGTGAATCCCGGCGCCAAATTGTCGGTACAG
>DAOMZH010000789.1:0-5439 GCA_035437985.1 Polyangium sp. (in: bacteria)
CACCGGCCGATCCGGATCCCCGCCCAAAAAGTCCACCAATACTTCTTGCCCTACCCTCGGCAGGTTCGTCCCGCCATAACCAGCCCCGCCCCACGCCTGACTCACGTGGATCCAACACGAGCTGTTATCGTCCATCTTGCTCTCGCGGTCCCAATGAAAATGCACCCGTACCCGGCCAAACTCGTCCGTGTGAATCTCTTCTCCCGGAGGACCCACCACCGTCGCGCTCTCCACGCCGTTTACCTTCGGCTTTGGTGTCGATAACTCGGGCCGGAATGGCACAGCCGTCCCACGCGCCTCGATATGCTGCGACCATTCGCCTTGATCCGTCCCACGAAACGTCGATTCCACTACGAGCAACGTGTTCCCCTCACCCAGCACCGCGTGCGGATGACCCACCACGCTCATGACAACGCCGGGCGCAAGATCGTGCGCATTCGTATCAAACGTCGCCACCCGCGCACTGCCCCGCTGCGCATCGAGCCGCTTCTGCGCCAATATCGCCGCTTCTTTCTCGTCTGTCCGTACCTTCCCCTTGTCATCCGCGCTCGGCGTCGATTCCCCCGCGTCCGTTCCAAATAAGAACGCCCCCGGCGTATATTGGAATCGCTCGAGTCGCTCCTCGACCGGGAGACCCTTCGATGCCGTCGATATCAGCTGATAGTCTGGTGCCTTGCGGTAATCATGATCCCGCATGGTGTATTTCCCAGGACGCACACGCTGGCCCATTCGCACATTCGTCACGAACTCGAGCGCCACAGTCTTCACCGTGCTCGCATCATCCACAAATGACAGCGCATTGCTCCGCCGTGGATTCGATTGCGGCGCGTCCGATAACACGAGTCTTGTTTCTTCACCCGCTTGCTCGAAGTAAAACGTGATGCCCGCGTCCTCCAACATCCGGCTCAAAAATGCGAAATCGCTCTCTGCATATTGAACTCGGTACTTCCGCTTTTTGTACGAGGCCCGATCGATTTGCACGAGTGGTTCGATGTTCCACTCCGATAACAATTCAAGTACGATATCAGGCTCCGAGATCTGCTGGAACATGCGGTAGTTCTTGCGTTGCGTCAAAAACCACAACGTCGGCACGATGGAAAACTCGTACGTCGACAGCCCGGTTGGTTCGACGCGCACTTGCTCGAAATGGTTGCACACGCCCGACCAGAATCGATCGTGCTTTCCCGTGGCAATCGAGAAGCGCGCCGGTTGTCCCACGACAGCGTCGAAGTCGATGCTCGCGTTCTCTGAATGTGCCACCAAGTTGACCTGGAACAACGACGAAAGCCGTTCCTCGACCGCGAAGCTCCGCACGTCGAGCTTCTCCCCCGACTCCAGCGCCACATCAATGTTCTTCCCGCCCCTCAGCATCGTTTCCAGCATTGTCTCACCAAATTTCGAAGCCAGCTCGTCTCGTCCCGATGCTTGCACATCACGTGCCGTCTTCGTTCCTCGACGGCCGATCGCCGTTCGAGTTCACGGTCGCGCGCACGTTACAGGAGTTTGCCCTTCGTGAGAAGACATTTTTCGCTGCCTGGCAATCCGCAACCGTGTGGCTCACGAAACCACAAAACTCGAGCGTTGTGGACTGGGAAGCCACAACCGTGAGCCCGAGGCAGATCGCACGACGATGTCAACCCTTCGTTGTGGTTGCGCACGTCGCACTTGATCGTTGACTTATCAATCGCCTTGGAGCCAATCCTGTGCAAGCGCCAAGATGCGGCGGCGATGCGGGATGTTATCGAGAAACGCTCGGCGCACTTCCGCGTCGGGGACTCTCGATGCAAGCGTGTGAAGGTCTTCGCGCGCCTCCAGAATGACGCGACGCGAACCATCGATGTCGCCCTGTCCGCGTAATGCCTCGGCGTACCGCAGAAGAAATGGCGCCTCGCCGTAACCGAACCTGGGTCCAGCCCGTCCAAGATTGACCGCCTGGTCTGCAAGCCACACCGCCTCGTCGAATCGCCCCTGGCATCGTCGCAGCTCGCCGAAAAGGGAAACGTACCGAGCCTTCACGGATGGGAAGGTCATGGCCATGGCGCTCATCGCTGTCAGCACCTGCTCTGCCTCGTCGAATTGATCGCATAACAGCAGACATTCAATGCTCACGAGGTGCGTATTGCAGGACATGATGAAGTCGCCGGAATCCGTCGCGATTTGACGAAGTTTCTCGGCAATGGCGCGTGATTGTGCGATTTTTCGATCTTGCAAAAGAAGTAGGCATCGATAAAACAATGCATTTCTCGAGGCGAGATCTCCAGAGTCTTTTGCGGCGATGATACCGTCGATGATGACCGACGCCTCTTCCAAAAGCCCGAGATGGGCGTGAATCCAACCCAGATGGCCCAATGCAACGGGTATATATTGGCGCGCTCCAGCAGTTTGGAATCCTTCGATGGTCCGTCGACCATACTCACGCGCTTGCCACAGATCTTGTTCCACCTCGAGCGACCTCATGGTCCTGGCAACGTCACTCTGCGCCCTGGTGAGCAGGTCTTGCGGATTCGCCTTCTCGATTTCCTCCAACCGCCGGAAGCATTGCAATGCGTCGTTGACCTTGCCTACTGCGATCATCGTCATGTGGACGAACGTCAGCGCATTGGCTGTAGCAGCTACATGGGTTGGTGACGGCTCCATCTCCAGGAGGCGTTGAATGAGCGTCTCGGAGGCGTCGGCATTGCCAGTGAAGAGCGGCGGTATGACCGCGAATGCTATCGGGAGTGCGCTGTTCAGGCTTTCGACGCCGGCGATGTCGATCGCCGCAACAGAATGTTCGTAGCTCTTTGGGTGATTTGCATTCAAGAAATACACGATACTGAGCGACGTATTCAGGGCGACGGTGACATCGGGCGTCGGTCCGCAATCGAGCCCCTTCTCGGCACGTAGGATGGCCGCATCGAGATCCATACCTCGCATTGCCTGTTCCGCCGCTCGAGCATAATATTCGGCTGCACGTTGTGGAACGCGACCCCGATCGAAATGCGCTGCCAATACCATTGGATCCTGATCTCCGATCTGAATCAGCCATTCTGCCGCGATAACATGCCCCAGAGCCAGATCCCCATCGGTCAACATTGCATAGGCCCCCTCGCGCACGAGCGCATGGCGAAATGCATATTGAGTTTCGCCCAGAAGTCGACTGTTGGCATGCGAAATGATCACTTCGCAATCGATGAGATCGCGAAGACATTTCTGAACCGCGCCGCTGTATTCCTTCCCGAGCAGGGCGACCACACCCCGCTCCCAGAAGGTTTCGCCGAAAATGCTTGCCGCTCGTAAGACTTTGCGCGTGTCGGACGGCAGCGTTGCCAAACGAGCTTCCACCATACCGAGCACCGTTTCCGGCAGAAGTCCCCCGCGCCCATCGACGACGGCTCGGATGAACTCTTCCAGGTAAAACGCATTACCGCCTGCCCGCTCCACGATATTCGACACCATGTCCGCATTGCATGTAGCACCGAGCGCCCCACGCAAGAGCCCCTCCGCCACGCGGCGAGAAAGGGGCGTCAAGCGAATCTCCTGTCCCCCCTCTCCTTCCAGATCTCAGGGAATAACGTGTGTACCTCGGGGCGAGCAAACGCCACAACGACGAATGGTTTGTCGTGGAGCTCCCGCAACGCCGCGTTGATGAGCCTCAAAGAGGGACCGTCGCCCCAGTGGAGGTCTTCCAGCACGAGTAGCGCTGGCGAAACAGTCGTTACTGCCTTCACGAAATCGACGTAGGCATGCTCGATCCGAGATGCCATGCTCGAGGCATCCTGCCTGGCCGCACGCAAGCGTGGGTCGTCGTCATCGGAAAAAGGCGCGCCGACCATTTCACCCAGAAATGTGGCGACACGCCGTCGGTCCTTTTCGTCCACGTATCGAGCAACACCCAAGGAAAGCTTTCTGCGTTGTTCTTCAACGGATTCACCTGTCGAAATTCCCATCGCGCCCCGGAGCGCGAATGCGAGCATTGCAAACGTCGAACCCGCACCGATCGATTCTCCTCGCGCGATCGATACCGCAATGTGCGGAGCCGTTTCTTCGAGCGTCCGCACGCACTCGTACCGCAAGCGCGACTTTCCCATGCCCGCCGGTCCCGTCACGAGCACGACCCCCGATCGACTGTCCTCGATACTTCCTTCGATGAACTCCAGCAAATGCCTGAGCTCGCGATCTCGGCCAACGAATGGACTCGGTTTTCCCAGCAACCGGCGCGCCCCGCTTCCAACATCGCGTTCGCCACGTAGTTCCAGACCTCCATTGTGCTCCGCCACATCAAAACGAACGTCGAGCAGCGCGCGCGTTGCGTCGTCAATGCGAATCCAACGCTCGGAACGCTGCCCCGCCCGGTCTGCATAAAGTTCGTCCAAAAGAATAGCCGCATTTTCGAGTATCTCGCCAACAGGTAACCGCTCAGTGCTCGAGCTTCTGCCACTGAGCAGGACAATTGGCGACAGCGGAAGGAGTTTTTGAATACGCAATGCGCAACGAGCCGCCATGGAAGCTTGATCTGTTGCAGGTCCGGTGCCCCTGAGCAGCACGACCAGCGTACCATTCGCGAGTTCTTCAACGTTTGCGCCAAAGGGCCTAACAATACTGTGCACTTTATGGAGCAGCTCGGGCGAGGCCATGAATAGGCATGTCGATTCAGGCGACGTACCTGCTGTATCCGCTTCGGTCGTCGCAATAGCAATGACCGAAACGACTTGCATCTCGGTGTCCGTCAATGTCGTTCCTGCGATTCGATGCTTTGGTACACGTTCGTGACCTGCCTGATCGAGCGCAACGACGACCGAACGTCCGTCCGCTGGTCGCAGGGCCGGGTCTTTTGACAACATCGCAGCGCACAATTCGTCTAGGAATTCTGGTACGTTGGGCACGTGCGAGCTGACCTTGGGGGCATCTTCCATGAGCAGCTTGGCCAAAAGCGCCATGAGGCGACTTGCTTGGAACGCCGGTTTGCCCGTGAGACATTCGTAGAGCACGCAACCAAGCGAAAAGATGTCCGCGCGTGCGTCGACAGGCGCCTTGTTCCCCCGTGCTTGCTCGGGCGCCATGTACCCCGGGGTGCCCAGAAACGTTCCGGTCCCCGTTAACCGGGCAGTCGCATATTCCACACCAGCAATGCCAAAATCGATGAGTTTTGCTTGCGCGAGTGATCCGTTCGGCAGGAAGACATTGCTCGGTTTGATGTCGCGATGAATAATCCCGTGCGTGTGTGCAGCGGCAAGGGCGCGCGCAACACAGCCGGTGATCTCGACGCTTTCCTCGATCGTGAGTGCCTGGTACGACAGCCGTTCTGCGAGGCTCATCCCTTCGAGCCATTCCATGGCGAGATACGGCTCCCCCTTCGAGGTGATGCCATGCGTCACATATCGAACGATGTTAGGGTGATTGAGTGAGCATCTCCACGCTAATCGATGCTCCACCGTGCACGCAATTTGATGGGAGAGC
>DAOMZH010000790.1:0-5420 GCA_035437985.1 Polyangium sp. (in: bacteria)
GAGAATCGTGTACGGACCGTCCATATTGGGATCGTACACGTTCATTGGATTGCCACTGCTGCTGCTACTGCTGTTGCCATTGCCGCTCGAACTCGAGGCTGTCATTCCCCCCGCCCCAGTTTCCATTCCTCCCGAGCCACTTCCGGATCCACCCGCTCCACCCGCAGCACTCGTTCCCGTACTGCTTCCTGTCGGTAATTGCGTCGTATCACCGCCACAACCCATCCACACCACCCCCACGACACCCACGAAGCCCAAGACAATGCTCAAGTTTTTCACGACCATACTCCTTCGATGACTGCACACGACGAATCGCTGATTGGCGCGACGAACTCGCGACTAGGCAGTGAATTCAGTCGTCATCTGAATCCCCCAGTTGGCTGGGGGGCGCACAGCATAGCTGAGCGCGAGCACTTCGATCAGCACCACGCGGTAAATCTCGTGCACATCGTCCACGTCAACTTCACTCGCATTGGCTTCGAGTGCGGCATCGATATGCTCATGCACGAACGACAAGATGTCCGGTTGCTCCATTGCGATGACGTCATCGGAATCGAGCGCCTCTGCTGGATCCGCCAACCGCAATTGCTCATCGAGCTTGAGCGACTCTTCGACTCCGGTCAGCGCGACCGTCGTGATCTCTTCGAGTTCGTCGTGAAATACTCCGTCGAACGACAACCACACCGCGAGCGTCAGGAAATACCCCAGCGCAAGGGCTGTTTCATCCAAAGGACCCGACAAGATCTGCGCGATGCGATCGGCAAGCGCGGGTTGCGTCTGTTCGAAACGCGCAAACGCATCATCGAGCTTCCCGCGCGCTTCATCGTCGTCACTTGCAAGTTGCTCTTCGACTTCCGCAAGCGCTCGAAGAGGAATCTGCGCGTACGAAGGAACGGGGCGAATGGCAGCGCGGCGAACCCACACGTCGTCACCCTAGCACAGCGCTGCCGTGGGCTGCTGATGCATGCACTCAAGGCGACAGCAACCGGACGCTTCCCGCAGGGATCCAACCTTCCGTCGAACCCCAACGGACGTGAATCAAGTTTCCACGAAGTTCACTTGCTTCAACCAATTGTGCTTCCGGAATGGCATCGCCGCCTTTGGCTGTTCCGTGTTCGTCGACCAAATGCACCTCGGCCGCGACGATCACCGCTGCTCGCGTCGTCAGGCGCAATTGTCGTGCACCCACTGTCAAGGGAAGAAACACGAAAAAAAGCACGAGCGCCGTTGGAGCAAGCACTCGTCCCGCCACGGACAAACCTGGCGACGCGGCCCGACGAAAAAACAATCCCAACGCAAAAAGAATCGATGACAAAAGCGCCAGCAAGCTCCACGTCCGTTCCGAAGCAAGCCCCACGACCACCCGATCCAACGTCGGACGAACCGTCCGCACGTCTTTGCCCCGTCGCGAACGCCGCTTCGTCACCTCCGCTTGAATCAGGTCGAGCGCGCGATCCGCTTCGACGTCATCAGGCCGAAGATGCAGCGTTTCCTCGAAAGCCGCTGCTGCCCGCCCCAGATCTCCAGGTCGATCCGCCCCCGCCCGCAATCGCGCCACATACGCCAGACCCCGGTTGAAACTCGCATCCGGATGCACGAACCCCATGTCCGATAATGCCTCGAACCGCTCGATCGCCGTCGCGTATTCCCCCTTCGCCAGTCCTTCCGTTCCTTCCCGAAACAACGTCTCACTCGAACGCTCTTCGGCCCCTGCTGTTTCTTCCGCCAAACTGATGGTCAGGACAAACATCCCCATCAAGGCAGTCGTGAACAAGATTCGCAGGGTCCGAAGACGCTCGCGATTCATCCCCGATCCCCCACGGGATTAGCTAGAATCTCGCGTACCAGAGTTTGTCCCCGTCGCAAAAATTCTTCCAAACTCGCGTCACTCGCATCCGGGTCGTAACGCAAAGCCGAGATCTCGTCGAACAACGCTTTCGTCCGTGAAGACAAGTCTTCTGCGAGTCCCGCCTCTTGCAATTCGTCAGCGAGTTCGTCGAGAAGAATCCCTCGCGACTCGAGGTCCGTCGACGACTTGATCGCATGATGGAGCGCGCGTTCCAGAGCCGCGCAAACCGCTTTCGCATCACCACTCGTGCGTGCCCGCGCGGCTTCATCGAGTGCCTGGTTCGCAAGCCGTTCTGGAGACACCGCACCTGCAGCTCGCCGCAAACGAATCCTTCGTGCACTCGCCACACCTGCTGCAAAGAGCGCGTACGCAAGGGGCGGAGCGCCAAACGTCAAGTAGAGACGCGGCCCCTCGAAAACCGGGGTTGGTGTAGGTTGGTACGCGCCAAGCGTCGTCCGCGTTCCCGGCATGTTGGCAAACGGATCGACCGGGCCTTTCTCGGCGTTTTCTGCTTCCGCAGATGCGGCGACTGTCGGGCCCAGCTGCGCGGGTTTTTCCGGAAGCACTTCGATCTTCCCAAGCTCGACGCTGCTGACTTGGTATCTTTTCGATGCTGGATCCCAATGCGGCAACTCGATCTTGCCAAGATCGACATTGCCCGCTTCTTTGATCCGCACCACGTACCCGAACGTCCGATATCCCGCAATGATGCCCCCTTGGGGACCAATGGATTCGCGTTTTTCCGGGTCGATCCATTCCACGCCGGTTCTTTCCGGAACGTTCAGCGATTGGGGAAAGTTTCCATTGCCCGCAACGCGCGCGGTTACGGCCAATGTCCCACCAAACGGAATACGTCGCGGCTGCACTTCTGCGGTCAGCGAAAATCGCCCCACATCGCCCAGCGTATACCCCGCAGGTCGTCCAGTCTTCGGCGGTTCCACCACGCGTACGATGATGTCTTCACTCGCCCGCAATGCTCGACGACCAATCGGGCGCCCCGTAAATGCGAATTGCAACGAACCTATGTGTAAATCGCCCGTACGCACTGGAAATAGCGCAATGCGATCCGCCGTGATCACATCGAAGGTTTGTCCGCCCGCTTTGGCCCGGACAATCGGCTCCGTACCCGGATTGGGCAGCATCGAATATCGCAAAAAGTCCGCAGCTGAAGGATCGTGGCGGTCTTCGACCGTGGTCGAAATGCGCCGATAAATATAAAACGTCACCGTGATTTGTTCGCCCACCACAGCCGACGTCTTGTCCGCTTTGGCATGCACGAAAACGTATGGATCAGGCGCCGTGCGTAACTCGAGGCTCCCTTCCACCGGAGGCAGTGTCTCTTCCGGTTCGACGGCATCGAATCCCCCAAACGGAAATCCAAAACCTCCAAAACCCGGACCTCCCGGGAGCAAGAACGGATTCGTCGAACGCCTTGGTTTTCCCGTGGATTTGACCACTTCGACATCAATGGATTGTCCCGAAAACCTCCGCCCTGCCCAAAGCACCGAAGGCGCCGGGATTTTTACCTTGCCCGGTGCATTGGCCACCAATTGCCACGTGGCGTCGATACCCACTTGCGCCGCACCATTGATCACGACCATCGATTGCCCGACACTCGGACCACCTGCAATCGACGCGCCCTTCGGCGGCTTCAACACCGGATCGTTGGGAATGGGTTCGCCCGGCGCAACCAACGCCGAAAGCTGCACCGTAAAAGGTTCACCCACCTCGGGACGCTGCGTGCTTATCCGCGTCTTGAGCTCCGGTTCCGCCCAAACCACGGAACTCACACTCACAACCGTTGCCGCCGTCATGCATGCCGAGACAAACCTCATTTGTCCTCCATGATCCGACGTGTGCGATTGGCTGCCCGTGCTTTCGCTTCCTGCTCTTGATAAGTCGGCGCTTCCTCGAATTGATCGAGGATCCGGTCCTCTTGGCCCTTTTGCATTTCTGGTTTGGCCGGTTGTGGTGGCGGAGGCTCCTGCGAACCACTGTCTTGCCCGGCGTCCTGCCCTGCATCCGGCTGTCCGCCGTCATCTCCGGCGTCTTGACCAGCATCTTGCCCGCCGTCTTGCCCACCGTCATTGCCGCCGTCATCGCCGCCATCATTGCCATTGGATCCGTCTTCGCCATTGGATCCATCACTGGCATCGTCATTGCCATCTGGCGGGGAATCTTCCGGAGCATCCGGCGGCGAATCCGGCGGAGCATCTTGTCCCGCATCTTTTTGCTCTTCGATTCGACGCAAAGCAATCGCCCGATTCCACGCGGCATCTCGACCAATCCCATCCGCGCCCGAATCTTCGGCCATTCCCGGAATCAAACCCAATGCATCATTGTAATGCTTCACCGCCTCTTCATACTTGCGCCGCAAAAATTCCAAATTGCCGGCCAAGTAATGCGCTCGCGCCCGCAAATCCAGCGGCACCTTCGTGTCTTCCGCGATCGCCCGCGTGATGATCAACGCGCAATCCACCTCGAGCGACCGCTGCGCCATTTGCTCTTCTTCGCCCGGTCCCCCATCCCCGACTTCTTCCTCGCCAAACCTTCGGCCGTACTTCTCCGCAATCGAGAAGAGCACCAAACCCAGGTCGAACGACCCATTGTATTTTTGACGCACGGTATCGGGCAAACCAATGCCCCCATCACTGCACATCCCCGTGCCCAAATACGTCTCCAGCGCCTCCTCGGCCGATTGATAACGACCCGCATCCAAATCCTCGAGCGCTTGATCCACCGTCGGCGAATTCCGCTCGAACGGATTGCGCGGATCCCAGCCACTGCAGCCCGAGGCCAAATAACTTGCACCTCCAACGAAACACGCCAAGACAAACACCGTCCCGAGCGTCCGTTGCACCGCTGGTGAACGCCATCGAGGTGCCTGGATCTTGCGATCAGAGCGAGCCACGGGGCACCTCCTTTCGCGCAGCGCCTAAGGGCAACCGAGGCGGCAACACCTCGTGCGCTCGGCGTCGAAACACGAAACGACGCGGCGCATCGCTGATGAACGCTTCGGCCAACAGCAACAGAATCGCCAACCCCAACGGATAAAAGTAAACGTCCGCGTACACGGTCTCGATTCGTTCAGCGAGCTCGCTCTTCATCTGCCGACGTAGCTCCGTCGTGATGCGATCGATACCCGTCGTGCCCTTGTCCGCGTGGATGATCTCGCCCCCCGGCGTTGCCGCAGCGATTGCGGCGAGTTGTTTTTCGCCTTCGACACTCAGCGCCGTCGTCAGCGGTTTTCCTTTTGCATCCGAACGAAATCCCACGATGCGCCCATCCGCTGCAACCTCGGGAATCCGCTCCGGCGTACGTCCACCAATCTGCACCACGTGCACCGTCGTGCCTTCAGCGCCGAGCTGCGTCGCTACAGCAACTGGATCGCCCTCCAAGTCTTCGCCATCCGTGATGAGTAGGACAATTCGTTTGTGCTCCGACGATTTCGGATCCCGCACCAACATGTCCCGCGCGAGCGTCAATGCACGCGCGATCGCCGTACCTCCAACAGGCATGTCGTTTGGATCGAGCTGCCGGAGAAACTGCGCGATGGCGGCACCATCGGCGG
>DAOMZH010000791.1:0-5415 GCA_035437985.1 Polyangium sp. (in: bacteria)
AGGGTTCATGAATGCTAAACGAAGTTTCGCTCGGTAGGGCAATGGACATGAGGGCCTCAGGGAACCGCCTGAATTGCGATGGGCGGTAGGTTCTCGGGATGGATCACCCCCACCTGCTGCCCAGATTGGCGATCCAAGACGATCACGCCGATCTCACAAGGCACTTGGGAACCTACCAACACGTGCTCTCCGACGACTGTGAGTCCCCGGTGACAAAACCCGCCATCCGGATTCGACTCGGTTCGGCTGTCGAGAAGCACGGGACCGACGCTTCCAGTGGTTGGATCAATACGAACTACGCTCGTCGCGTTGACTTGAGCAAGCTCGGGATTCGAAACGATCACATACGCCTCATTGGGCGTCGCAAGCGCAAGCTCGGTAATCGACCCATCGAGATCCTGTTCCCGGCCAAACCCCTTCGCGGTGCCGCTCTGCAAGTCCACCAGGGCTGCCGCATCGCCCCCATTGATGCTCAAGAAGTCTCCTGACAAAGCGATGGCCACCGTATTTCCTGACAAATCCCAAGGAGCTGGGACCAGGCGTCCAAATGGATTCGCTCCACCTAGTACGATGCTGTTCTCGACCTGCCGTGTCGCGATGTCGATCGCGAGAATCAAACCCGGACCCGTGGGCTTGAAACCGCCGCAGCGATCGAGTTGCTCGACCGTGACGAACGCGCGTTCACCCACGATGTGCACCGCGGATGCCTCGGGCAAACCATCGGCATCTGCGTATGCGGACAAATCGACCTTTTCTAAAGATTTTCCGTCTTGGGCGACGACAGCCAACGATGACTGCTCGAATCGAGTCACCCAGCGCCGACCTGCCGAATCGATCGCCACATCTTGCGGATTGATTCCTTTGACCAGCAACTGACAGTCGAGCAGCTTCGAGGACTCGAGCTCCGCATCTTCGTACGTGACAAACTCGTGCTGCAACGCGAGCGTGAACGGATCGACTTCGTAAATGAGGTTCCGATCGCGTACGACCGCCAGGTACGTATCTTTGCTCATTGCCAAAACAGGATCCGCACCGAGCGCAATGTCCGGCACTTCGTGCATGGTGCCGTCCTTGTTGATCCGCCCAAGGCCACTCACTTGCAGGTTGTTGAGCAAGACGAGCGCCTCGGAGGCCAGCGGTGGTCCTGCATAGGGCGTTGCCGGATTTGGTGGTTCTCCACAACCGAGGAGTGACGCACTGACAAACCCAACGACAGCGACCTTCAACTTGCGCATGACGTCAACGGAACACGTTCGATCGAACGTCGCAAGGCGCTCATGGACGCGCAAGACGGCAATGAAACGCAAGTCCTGGATGCTGTGGAGGTTCGAGCGACTCGAGGATCAACGAGCCCCGATGGGCCTCGATGATCGCCCGCGAGATCGCCAGACCGAGACCCATACGCACTCTGCGTCGTCCGGCTGGAAGCAGACTTGCTAGTTCGTTCTCGACAAACGGATCACACAGGGTTGGTTGCAAAAACTCGGGTACAGCCGGTCCTTCGTCGATGATGCGCACGACCGGAACGTCATTGATGAACCCTGCCGTGGCTCGAATTTCGCCGCTCGTTGCGCGCAGCATGGCGAAGTCCGCGACGTAAAGAAGAGCGCGTACGAGCATCTCGCGGTCACCCATGAACTCGCGTTCGTCGTCGTCGAGAAGGTCGAGGCGCAGCTCGACGCCGCGCAAAACGGTGAGTTTGGCCGAGCGCTCCAGGAGCTCGCGACCAAGGGTGCGCAAGCTGAGTGACTCGAGCGTGAGGGGTTTGGGTTGTTCGAGGAGCCAAGCGGCGTCGTCGAATTCGTCGAGCAAGCGGGTCAATCGATCTCCTGCTTCGGTGACGCGCGCGAGGATGTTGCGTGATGACGAACTGCCTTCGGTTCCGAATCGCTGCAGGTAGTGCAAGCCAGCGAGCATGGTGGCGAGTTCACCTCTCAAGTCGTGGGCGACGCGATCCAAGAAGGTGTCGTTCACAATCATGCGCGTTCACCTGGGGCTCCAACCTACGTTCAACCAGTATGCAAGTCGCGTTGCCCGAAATGATTCGCCGAGGAACGAGAAAGGTTTTACGAACTGGAACAACTCGAAATGGCGACAAACACGGCGGACACATGACGAACCGATCTTGGAGGTCAGCACGTTGCGTATGCGTTGGACCGGACCAACAAAGTGTCCGAATGGGGTCGCGCTGGATGACGTGGGAATGAGAGATGAAATGTCAGAAGGAGCAGGTGCAGAGAGTTCGGCGAGGAAAACGCCCCGGGTGTTGATCGTCGACGATGACACCGACTTTCTGGAGATTGCGCAGCTAGCGTTGGAAGCGCAGGGTTTTTCGGTGGAGCGGGCGAGAGGGGGCCTCCGGGGGGTCTTTCTAGCGACGCAGGAGATCCCGGATGCGATTCTTTGCGACTTGCGGATGCCTGGTCTCGATGGGTTTGTCGTAGCGGAAGCGTTGCGGGCTGATCCGGCGACGCGGGGCACGGCGCTTCTGGCGTGCACTGGGCGGCGTGACTTGTGGACGCGCGCGATGTTGTTCAACAGTGCGTTCGACGCGGTGCTGCTCAAGCCCTTGAATTGGGACGAAGCAGCGCAAAAGTTATGGGAGACGATCGCAATGCGAGCCAAGACTTGATTTGAGAACGAACGTGTTTCGCTGAGAAACATGGGTTCTTCCTCGACGCGACAAACCCGCGCATCAAGCAGGACGCGCGCGTAACGCGAGCATGCGGCGAATTTCGTCGAGGAGCACTTCGGGCAAACAGGGTTTGGTGAGAAACGCCGCGCAACCTGCAGCACGTGCGTCTCGGGAATGACCAGCGACTGCGTGTCCCGTGAGCGCAAGGATGGGAATCCACTTGGTGCGATCGTCTTTTTTCAAGAAGCGCGTGGCTTCGATGCCATCGAGTTCTGGCAGTGACAGATCCATGAGGATCAAGTCAGGCAGCAGGGAAAACGCTTGTTCGATGGCTTCTTTACCCGTCGTTGCTTGCGCCACTCGGAAGCCGGAGATGGACAAGAACTCCATGAACATTTCGCGGTTGTCATCGAAGTCGTCGACGATCAGCACCAGTGGACCATCGTCCATGCGTGCAGGATCCTCTCGCATGATTCCCATTCGATCCCCCTTTCAACAGCGCGCCACACGATTGTACACCTGGGTCGTTCCCGAAGACTTCTACGGCCACTGATACCCGCATCTTCTTGCGCATCGGCGGAACTGGAATGGTTCCTCATCTGCAGTCGTTGGCAACCGTATCTTCCCGTCAGGAAAATCCTGACCCGTTGGCCATCGAGAAAAACCCGATATGCGAGTCCGGTGTACGGAGGCTCGATCAATCGTCAAAAGGCAGCGTAGTCTCGCTCGAAACTCGCCGAGGGGGGCACAATCGTGGGGAAAATCAAAACAGGATCCAAGCGAGCAGCGAGCACGCAGTCGCTCGACGAAAAAGTTCACGCTCGTAAGAATCGGCCGCCGTCACGCATCAGCGAAGCGAAGAACCTACGAGCAGACGTTCAACGACAAACCCGAAGAAGTCACGCGCTACGTACCGACTTGTTGGCCATCGCCACCCACGATTTGCGCAATCCCTTGGGTGTCGTGCTGGTGACCTCGACGTTGCTTGCTCGGGAGTTGACGGCGCCAAACCAACTCGAACAGGTGGCGGCCATTCGTCGAGCCGCGATGGAGATGATTCAGGTCATCGACGACCTGGTGGATGGCTCGCAGATCGATGCTGGGGCGTTGGATCTGCTGACGGAGACGTCTTCGTTGGCAGGCATCATCGAGGAAGCGGCAGCGGCGGCTCGGGCGCAAAAAGGTGAACGAGCGATCGCGATCGAGACGCGTGTCGAATCGCAACTGCCCGAGATTCATGTCGATCGGCAGCGTTTGTTGCAGGTGGTTTCCCGCATCGTGACGAATGCGCTCCGGTTCATGCCGAAGGACGGCAAGATCTTCATCGAATGTCGAAAAGACGGCCCGGACGTGCGTTTTTCGGTGCGGGATTCAGGCCCGCTCATTCCCGAATCACAACGGCCCTACGCATTCATGCGTCGCCCACCCGCAGGAAGAAGGTCGTGCCGCGGGACAGGGTTGGGCATGTTCGTGGTCAAAGGGATTGTCGAGGCGCACGGGGGGAGCATCGAGCTGACGAGTGATGAGGAGCGTGGGAATCGAGTGTCCTTCACGCTGCCGATGAAGCGGGTGATGGGGAAGGTCGCGGTTTGACGGGGAACAGGCGCCACGAGTTGGTCGTGGCGCCGAGGCGTGGCCGGTGATTACCGCGGATCCGTGGTGAAGCAGCAGCGGAAGCCGAGGTCGTAGAGTTGGAAGGCGGTGTCGGTCGTCGTGTAGAACGTGAAGTTACACGTCGCGCCGCTTTGGTCGGAGGGGTTGCCACCGCCCATGAGGCGGTAGGTGTTCGGGGTACCAATGGTGCGCGTGATCTCGCGAAGGTTGCCCGTGATGTCGAAGATCTTGCCGTCCGTGGTCGTATTCCCTTGGAGGCCCGTCCAATCAGCCCAGCAATTCTGGAGGAAGGGCAGCATGGTGCCCGTGTAACCAGTGGGTAACACGCCGTCCTGGTCGCCAGTGATCATCGAGTTGAAGTCGTAGGGCTGCAGGTTGCAGTACTTCGTCGTGGTCAATCCGGCGGTGCATTGGGCTCGCGGCGCATAACCCCAGTTGCAATGACTTGCTGCCGCAATTGACGCATCGGCAACTTTGCATGCGCCGATCCAGTCCTGCGTCGAGCAGATGTTGCCGCCCATGGCTACGCAGGTCTGTTCGACCTCGAGCGGTGACACGTTGAACCAAGGCACTCGATTGGGCTCGGAGCAGGCACGGGTCTTGTCGAGCGTGACGCCAGTCGGCGCACTCGTTTGATAGCCGTTTCCGGTACCAGCCGAGATCGCCGTTGCACTCGGACGACTCGCTTCATAGCTGTACATCCAGAGCGAACCCGTGACGTTGACGGTGCCACCAGCGGGGATGTACTGGTAGCCGACCTTCGTGACGTTGGGTTTGACGTAGTACATCGCGAAGCTGCCCGGACTGCCTTTGACCTCGTCGATGCTGGCGTCGCAATCGTTGTCGAGGCCGTCGCAAAGTTCAGGGCCTCGCAGAGCAAAGTTCGGGGCAGCGCTACACGTCGTCCCGCCCATGGCGTTGCATTGGTACGTACCGGTCGTGCGGCAAATACCTTGCGATCCGGGCGAGGTGTCATCGCTGGCGCACGGTTGCCCGTAGTTCGCAACGTTCTCGTTGACAAACCCGTCGCAATCGTTGTCGAGCGGCGCGCCCGTGTCGCAGACTTCGTCGTTTGCGGAACAACCACCCGGACAAACACCCGTGGGGAACGCACATTGCCACGCGCCGTTCACACAAGTGACGGTGACCTGGGTCGTGCATTCCGG
>DAOMZH010000792.1:0-5414 GCA_035437985.1 Polyangium sp. (in: bacteria)
ACGACAACAGCTCGTGCTGGATGCGCGTGAGCCAAGGATGGGCCGGCATTGGTTGCGGCATGATCAACATCCCACGTGTTGGTCAAGAAGTTCTCGTCGGATTCCTGAGAAGGTGTTTGTCAGGAAATCGCAGCGAATCGCGGGCAAATCCTGATCGACACGCTCTTTTCTAAAAACCAATTTACAGGATCGCTTGACAACGCGATCATCGTGCTTAAATTCGGGGCTCGAAGTCGACCATGACCACGGAGACTTAGCAGCCCTGACGTTTCGTCGGGTTGCGCCGTGGGTGTATCGATCAATTCGTGACCGATGGCTGCAAGGCCATCCTCGATGTGCTGCGCGATGTCTTTATGACGGGGCGTGCGGTGTTCGAGGAATCGCCTGGAATTCGGCTGTTGGACTCTCCGCAAAGAAGCGGATGATTCGGCGCTGAATTCGCCTTCGAGATTCGAATGCTGGGATCAGATCGCGTCGCTGCAAAGCGCCGTCGTCGCATCCCAAGGCGAAATGCATAAACAGACGCTGGGGAGATTTCCCCACGCGATCCGACTCGACGAACAGAAGATATCTATGTTTCAATTGTCCGTTTTACCCCGCTTTGGTTTTTCTCGCCACACCGCGATCATTTTGCTTTCCTTGCCGTTTGCTGCCGCTTGTGGACCTTCCGATGCAAGTTCGACGAGCAACGGAGGTTCTGCAGGTAGTGGTATCGAAACGGTCCCGACGGTGCTCTCCAATATCCCGCTCCAAGACGTCACCGGCGTTCCTGTCAATGGGTATATCCGCGCCATTTTCAGTGAAGAAATGGACGCCGCTGATATCACGACGGCGACGTTCACGTTGACCAGCGGCGCGACGACGATCCCCGGTACGGTGATTTACACCAACGCAACAGCGACGTTTTGGCCCGCCGCGCAACTCGCGAGCAACACCAAGTTCGTCGCGACGATCAACGAAGGAGCGACCAGTGTGCGTGGCGTGCCCCTGGCGATGAAGCATTCATGGAGCTTCACTACCGGCGAGAACAAGGTAATGGGGCAATCTGTGGACCTCGGCGCGGCCGGTAATTATGTCATTCTTTCCAAGAGTGGTATTTCCACCGTGCCGATGTCTACGATCACGGGCGATTTGGGCGTCAGCCCCGCTGCCGCGACGTATATCACGGGCTTCTCGTTGATTGCAGATGCCACGAATGCATTCTCGACGTCGATGCAAGTCAGCGGAAAGGTATACGCAGCCAACTACGCGGTGCCTTCCCCGTCCAGCTTGACCACGGCTGTCGACGATATGCAGTTCGCGTTCACCTCCGCTGCGGCACGGGCGCCTGACGTCATCGACCTCGGCGCCGGCAACATTGGCGGAATGACCCTCGATGCGGGCGTTTACAAGTGGGGTACGGGCCTCTTGATTCCGACGGAAGTCGCGCTCCAAGGGACCGCGACGGACGTCTGGATCTTCCAGATCGCGAAGGATCTCACGGTCGCTGACGCGGCCAGGATCACGCTTGCTGGCGGCGCATTAGCCAAGAACATCTTCTGGCAGGTTTCAGGTGCTGTGAGTGTGGGCACGACGGCGCAATTCGAGGGGGTCGTCTTGTCGAAAACGGCGATCATTCTAGATACGGGCGCGTCATTGAATGGCCGGCTGCTGGCCCAGACCGCAGTCGTCTTGAGCGGAAATACCATCGTCGAACCCACCGAATAATCGGAAGGGCTCGGGGTTTTACCGGGCAAGATCATCGCCCGAGAAAAGTTACAAAACACGTAGATCCACCCGCGATCCGGCGCCTTACGCTGCGCGATCGCTGGTGAGACACTTGGAGGTTTCTCATGTCGATTACAATGAAGTCGCTTTGCCTTGCTGCCGGTTTCGGGTTTCTTGCTATTACCACTGCCTGCAGCTCCGCCATTGAACCATCACAATCCGCGCTCGGCCCCAAGTTGCCCGACCCCGGAGCGGACAAAGAATACGAGGTTAACTTTCCCGATCCTGGCCACGGCGTAACGCGCTACATCGGAATCGAGATCGACCGGGATCTATCGGCGACCTGCGGCCTCATGCGCACGTATTTCGCCTTCGACTCCGACAAACTGTCGGTCCAGGACAAAGCAACCCTGCGGCGCGTCGCCGAGTGTCTCGACCAACCCAAACTCGAGCATTTGAAGTTGTCGATCGTGGGACGTGCCGATGCTCGCGGCGGTAACAACTACAATGCTGATCTTGGCCGAAGGCGTGCCGAGAGCGTCATGAAGCTTCTCGTCGATGCTGGCATTACCGAGAGCAGAATGAGTATCGCGTCCCGCGGCGCAAATGGAGCAGTCGGCGGCGATGCGCCCACCGAGCCTTATTCGCGCGGTTATGATCGCCGAGTGGACGTGGTGCTCCTTGGCGTGGTCCAGGCGCCCAACTGAATCCGCGGCAAAAGTTGTAACGTATCTTTTGGCATTACATAGAAAGTCGAATACCATGATGAAAACAAGCTTGATTCTAGTTCTCGGCGCCATTGCAATGGGCGCTTGTTCTTCACCGCAAAGCACCGCGAGGGACGCAGAAGACGCGCAGCACGACGCGAACGAGACGAAGGCTTATGCCAATGAAGAAGTGCGAATGAAGAACGCCGAGACGCAGCGAAATGCCGACGCGGAAAACCGCGAAAGTAGCCGCGTAGGCGAGATGAAGAGCGATGCGGCCCAAGGCGATGCAAACAAGGCGTGGGCGGAAGCTGGCGCGTCCCTGTCGAAGGCGCGTATGGAGGCTCGGGACGAAAGCGAAAAGAAGCTCGCTATTCTCGACAAGCAATTCGCTGACCTCAAGCCGAAACTGGTGAGGAAGTTCTCGGAGGCAGGTGCTGCGACCATGGTGAAGGATTTGACGGCCCGTTCGACAGCGGTTCGACAGAGCATTGACGCTCTTGCAAACGCGACAGCCGACAGCCTGGAGCCCGTGAAGAGCACGATTGCGCAGTGTCTCACTGATTACGATCGCGCAATCAATGAAGCGAAAAACAAGGTCTAGGTCGGGTCGATTCAATCAAGTAAACCAGGCATCATCACCCGCTTGCAATGGCGAGCGGGTCTCATAAAGGAAATCTCATGAAACTCAATCAATTCGCTATTGGTCTTTCGTTCGTTTCGTTGTTTGCAATTGCTGGCTGTGGAACCGACGCGGCAAGCGACCCGTTGGCTGGCACATGGAGCAACGACAAATGTTTCGGCACGTCGTCGAAACCGGCGGACGTTGAAAGCTGTACGACCGAGCTATCGTTCTCGGACGGTCTCGACATCGAGCTCGAGGCCACTTGGGTCTCGCTTGCCGCGACGGCGACAAACCCCGGTTGCACGACCACAAAGGTGGTGACGGGCCAGGAATGGTCCACCGACCACGCGAAAGACACTTTTACGGTGGCGGGAACGGGGACCTCGACCATCGAGCGCTCGAAATGCGTCAATGACGAGGACAATTTGGACGCGGTCGCCACGAGCGATATCGAGATTCCGAGCGGTGCCACGACGTACATGCTGGGTGACAATGACGATACGCTCACCGTGCAAACAGGCTCGCTGAAGGGCGTATACACACGCAACATCGTCCCGTGACGCCCGTGTTGTATGCGCGCCGTTTTCCCTGTTTTCCCCGCCGCGGATCTCCTGCGGCGCCTAGGGCGACGGCGAATGATACTTTCACCTCAATGAGAAAAAAGGAACAAATCATGGAAACCCGTGAACTCTACAAGCAAAAAGTCGAAGCGCAGATCCACGAGTGGAGCGCGAAGCTCGATGTATTGAAGGCGAAGAGCGAGAAGCTGACCGTACAAGCCAAACTCGATATGCAACCCAGCATCGATGCCGTGCACGCGAAATACGACGCGGCCAAGGCGCAGCTCGATAAGATTGGTACGGCGAGCGACGACAAGTGGGACGAAGTCGTCAAAGATGTCGATCAAGCGTGGAATGACTTCAAGGCGGCTGTAGAAGGCACGTTTGACGCCATGAAGGCCCATACATAACCGTTGAATGTCGGCGAGTCGCGAAGGCCTCGGTATTGAAATGAATGCCGGGTCGCCGAGGATTCATTGCCACCCAAATGCATGGGGATGAACCTCGGCGATTTCGCCACCGATTACGTAGTGAAAATTTGTTACAAACTCTGATTGGATCACGCCGCGAGGTGGTGCTCCACGAATGGAGCAGGAAATGTCGTTCCTTGCATGGATTTTGTTGGGTTTGATTGCCGGTTTCATTGGTCATAAATTGGTCAATGACGAGGGCGGGGGCTTTTTCAGCAATCTTGTGTTGGGGGTCGTTGGCGCGTTTATCGGTGGACTTCTGTTCAACTTCTTTGGAGCAACCGGCGTCACCGGATTGAACCTCTGGAGTATCCTCGTCGCATCGCTCGGCTCGGTCGCGACGCTCGGTGTTTATCACGGCATTCGTCGTCGTGGTTGATTGACATTCGGCGCTCAAGGAAAACAAAGGCCGAATTTCGCTCTTGACGCGCCTACGTCGCTCGGCGTCATCGCTGCGCACTCGTATTCCCACGCACACCTGACCACCACACATCTTCAGTTTTCGAGCGTCGATGCTCGCTCGTGTCGACTCTTCGCGACCCACGGACACACCCATGCGATCGCGTTCTCGCGCCTGACGTTTCTTCGGAAACGCGAACGAGAGCTTCCCAAGCGGCACTCTCCGCGGTTTCGGCGGCCCGCGCGTCGCGTGTGCTTCGAGCGTATATCCCGAAGGGAACGGGCTTGGAAACGAGGCCGATCGGTATTCCGACCTTCGAGGACAAAGTGCTGCAACGTGCCGTTGCAATGGTATTTGATCGGGGCTCAGAGCGCGCCAAAATGACGTGGGAACGCATGGACACGTGGCTGAAACGATACCCGCTTCCGCTGCCGCAAATTATGCATTCCTATCTCCGCAATCGCGTAGCGAACCAGTGATTCGACGAGCCGGATGCGGGAAGTCCGCACGTCCGTTCTACCCGACAGAACGGAGCGCCTTTTGGGCGGCTCTCGTTTCCGAAGAGGGTAGCGCAAATGAGCCGTGGGCCTAGAAGCGCAGTGTCTGGATCTACGCAAATTTCAGGTTTGATATCTTTACGCGCATTGTCCGTTAAAGCTCGTGCGGCTGGATCCGTATGAATTGATAGCGCGAATCTGTGCGATGGTGCCACCACCGTGGTTCACCATGATTCGGTTTCCCGGGGTATTGGCGCCGAATGCGAAGCTGCGAGAGCACGTGGTGGCATCGGCCAAACCGTATGAGCCACCGAATGAGTATACCGTGCCAAACCCAATGCAGCTGCGGCTCATTGGCAAGCTTTTCGACGAGCCGGAAGCGGATGTCAGTCCCAAGCGTCGGAAACCTTGGG
Source organism: Polyangium sp. (in: bacteria) (assembly GCA_035437985.1). Lineage (GTDB taxonomy): Bacteria > Myxococcota_A > Polyangia > Polyangiales > Polyangiaceae > Polyangium. The sequence continues at coordinate 5,380 of DAOMZH010000792.1, forward strand.
CGCGGCTGCTTCGGCATGTATTTGCCAAAAACGTG
>DAOMZH010000793.1:0-5412 GCA_035437985.1 Polyangium sp. (in: bacteria)
CGGACGGCATCCCATAAACGCTGTCAAACAAGCGGCAACAGCGAGACATCGAGCCAGGGCAAACATGTTGGTGCTCCAAAGATGCTTCATGACGAACTCCCTCAGAGAGCCAAGAGACGCCCGAGACCCATCTCGTAGAGCCAAGGCACGGGAAGGTTAAAAGGTCGCTTGCCCAACTCCGCTGCAGATCGCGGCTGGAACGTGACGGTGATGGTCGAATAGGCCGCGCGATCTTTGAGAAACTTCATGCGGCCTTCGAGCCTTTCGATGAGCAACGCGACGCGTTCGAGTTCCTTTTCGATCTGAATCGATTCCTCGACTTTTGCTGCTTTGGAGAGCAGTTGTTCCAAACGCTCACGCACGGCGCGCGCGTTCTTGAGGCGAATCTCGACGTCGTTGAATTCTTCGGTCACGTCTTCGACAGCGACGTCTCGGGCGATCATGTCGCCGAGCTTTTCGATACGACGCAGTGCGTCCTCGAACGTTGCGGCGGGCACGCGAATCGTGATGGACCGATCGTTACGTTTGGCAAGAAAACCACCCATGCTTCGCGCGAGTGATTCCACTTCGCCGAGAGAGTTGCGGACTTCGTAAACGGCCATCTGAACGTTGGCAGTGTAGATGAGCATCGGTGCGTGTTGCGAAGACGCGACTTCGACGCGTTGCGGTTCGTCTTTCTTGCCTGTGGTCGAGGGCGTGGTGTTGCCCGTCGGAGGCTTTTGCTCCGCGGGTTTTGGACCGTTTGCCGATACTTGTTGTCCGACGAATTCTGGCGGCGGCGGAGGAGGAGCATCTTCGCGCAGTGGTGCTTCTTTCTTGAATGACTCGCCCGCTTCACCACCGCTCCAAAGCTCATCGGCGGCCATCGCTCCGGGGGCCGAAGACACGACGGACTCGAACGAACGGGGCGAAGCAGGGTCGACAGGTGGTGGAGCAGCTGCGGTCACGACTGCACCAGACATCGGCATCGGGTACGCAGCCCTTTCGGCGTTACCTGCATACGATGCTGAGGAGCAACCCGTCGAAACGAGGTGCAGTCCAACGCATACGAGCGCGACGAACCTTTTGATCTGAAACATATTGGTTGGTCCTGGAACGAGGGCCATGACAGAGCGCCAACCGTGGATGCTACACACATCCGAAGACAAAGCGAAGCTGCGGCGCGATCGAAGGCGTTGGGATCCAGCGTTGCCCATCATGATCCTTGGGTTTTGGGGAGCCGCCGAAGCTCGCGACGCCAATACGAAAAACCCGCGAGAACGCCCGATACGGCCGCAGCCACTAGCGCTGGGAAAAGCCAATGCGGCGCGACGATGGCCATGATCACCGCGACAAACTGCACCACCGTCGCAAGTTTTCCCGGAACGTTCGCGCGGGCATCTGTACGACGCAAACGCCGAAACGGGTGACTCACGAGGAGCCAGAGGACGAGAGGAGCTTCGAGGATCTCGCGAGCCAAAAGCGCGGGCAACGCCCAACGTGGCAGATCATGGTGCACGAGCAACGTGACGACGACAGTTGATGCAAACACCTTGTCCGCGATGGGATCGACGATCGCTCCCATCGCGGTCGCTTGGTCCCATCGCCTGGCGAGCCATCCATCGAACACGTCGGTGAGAGCCGCAGCAACGAGCACTCCGACTGCCGCACGTGGGTTCGCTACGACAAACGGGAAAGCGACGGCGAGCGGCAAACGCAGCGCGCTGAGGACATTCGGCAAGAGGGCCAGATCTGCAAGGCGAAGTTGCGGCATCAGGCGATCCGCAAGCGCTTCAAGCGACGCGTACGGACAACACGGGTACGGTGCTTTTGCGCAAGACACGTTCGGCGACGCTGCCCAAAATCAGATGCGCGAGGCCCTCACGACCATGCGTACCCATCACGATCATGGTGGCTTTGAGTTCCTCGGCGGCAGCGATAATTTCGGCGGCGGGGTCACCTTGGCGCAACACGGCCCGCACATTGCCTTCTTGTTGCGCGAGCGTACGAATTGCGCGCTCGGCAGCTGATGTCACTTCCGCGTGGAAACCAGGCATCAACGCAGGTTCGAGGCCCGGATACGTGTACACGGGGAGCTGATAGACGTGCAGCATGACGACTTCACCACCCAGGCGAGCAGCGAAATCCTTGGCAATACCAAGGGCTTTCATCGAAGCGGCTTCGAAGTCGATGGGCACGAGAATCACGTTGTTTTGCGAGGCCATACAAGGCTCCTTTGTGCAATGTCGCAGGCGATGGTGGCGCAAGACGAGGCGCTCCGCCACTGGCCTGGCAGGTCTCTGCGCGAATGCGATGGGGACGTCACGTGAGCTGGCATCGGGCCCGACGCTGTGGGGTGCAGACGGGAGTTCGAAGTTAGAGGACAAACCATTGTCGAAATACGATCACGTGCTCGACATCGGGCCGACATTTGGGTGCGCCAAAAAGATTGTCGACATCTTTGAACCAACGATAGCCGAACGTTGTTACGCATCATGTACGGTACAGGTACATCGTCATTGAGCCCCGTAGGACTACAAAACAGACTGCAAACATGCATATCGTCAATGGAACGGAATTTGCTGCCGATTGGCGGCATGCAACTTCGAAGACTTCTCGTTCCTGGTTTGACCACGGTCTTTCTCGTCACCGGTTGTGGTGATGGAGTCAAATCCAATTCGTCAACAGATAACTCCGGTGGCAACAGCGGCAGCAGCGTTGGAGGTGGTGGAGGTATTGGTGGCGAAGGCGGCGCGGGCGGCGCGGGCGGCGCGGGCGGCGCGGGGATTCAGATCGAAAAGCCCGACGGTGCCATTGCTGGTCAATACATCTTTTTCCTGGACGACACGGTCGTGATGCCTGACCAAGTCAAGGCGATCGCGGACGAGTTATTGGCGCCGCAAAGCGGCATGTTGCTCAATGTGTACGACGCGGGACTCGTGGGTTTTTCCGCCAATGGTCTCGACGACACGAAAGCGCTGGCGATAGGGAACGATCCGCGGGTCAAGAGTATTGGTCAGGATTGCGTCGTAAAGATCGCGGATACGCAAAATAATGCCCCTTGGAACTTGGACCGCATTGACACGAAAGCGCTCGCGCTCGATACCAAGTACGATTATCAAGTCAATGGCGAAGGCGTGCATGTGTACGTGGTCGATTCTGGTATTCGCGCGACGCATCAAGAATTCGGCGGGCGAGTTTCAGGGGGCGTGGACTTCGTGAACGATGGCAAAGGCACAGATGATTGCAATGGTCACGGAACGCACGTGGCTGGGATCATCGGAGGTACGACGTATGGGGTCGCCAAAGGCGTTTTCCTGCATCCGGTGCGCGTCGCCGATTGCCAAGGCAATAGCGCAGCAAGTACGCTGATTGCAGCAGCCAGCTGGATCCAGAGAAACCGTCAAAAACCCGCGATTGCGAACATCAGTATGGCAAGCGGCGGATTTTCGCAATTGGATTATGCGTACCTCAGCCTCTGGAACTTCGCGGGCATGATCACGGTTGCAGCGGCGGGAAACGACGGCAGGCCGACCAATCAATACAGCCCAGCACGAAGCAGTGGCGTCATCAGCGTTGGCGCAACGGACAATACGGATACGCGTTGGCCGATGTCGAATACGGACCCGACGGTTTTCGCTCCCGGTGTGGGAATTGTTTCTGCGGATATCGCGGGGGACTCCGCAACGGCAATGAAGGATGGCACTTCAGCGGCGGCAGCGCATGTCTCGGGCGTGATTGCGCTCGATTTGGAGTTCCGACGGAACAAGATCCCGCCCAAGATTTTGTCCAGTTTGACGATGAACGCGAGCACGGGGGCGGTGCTGAGTCCTGGAGGTACGAAAAAGGACCTCGTGTATTCGCGTTACACCGACTCGAAGATGGGTTTCGAGGCTGTGCCGACGCACTTGATGGATCCCATGGGCAACCCACTTTTTACCGACAACTCGGGTGTACTTGCCAAACCCGTGTATTGGCAGAGCATCGGGTATGTCAACTACCCAGGGACTCAAATGACCGGCATCTGTTCCATTCACCTGGCTACTGGCGGCAACGTGAATGCTGGTTGCGGGGGCAACGGCAATGTGTTTACGTTCAATAGCGCGTGGCTGGATATTGACGATGTTTGGCAGACAGCCCGCTTCGTCGACGTCGATGGGGACCAAAACCATACGCGTGACTTCTGCATGCGCACACCATCGGGCATTCAATGTGGTTTGTCGGTAGGCGCAGGTCTGTTCCAACTCCAGCAATGGGACACGAGCTTTGGCGATGCCGGCGGGTGGACGGTCAATTCGTCTTATTGGCCGACCATTACCTTTGTCGATATCAATGGCGATGGGAAAACAGACGTATGTGGACGTGGCGGCGGTGGTATCGCTTGCGAGACGTCGACGGGCACGGCTTTCACGGGTTACAAGCTTTGGACGAGTTCTTTTGATGACGGGAGTGGATGGGGCGGCGTGCCGAACCTTTATGGCACGATCCGCTTCCCGGACCTCAATGGCGACGGCAAAGCCGATGTTTGTGGCCGGTCCTCGATTGGCATCGTGTGTGGTTTGTCGACGGGGACGTCGTTCAACGTGACGCAATGGGACGATTACTTTACCAACGGTGGTCCGTGGCAAGGTGATGCGTATTGGGCTACGATCCAATATGTCGACGTCGATGGCGACGGAAAAATGGATGTTTGCGGCCGAGCACAAAACGGAATCGTTTGTCGCCGATCGACAGGCACGACGTTTGGCCCGGTGGAACTGTGGAATCAGGATTTTGCCGATAATGGTGGCTGGGCCGGAAACCAAAATCTTTGGGGAACCATTACTTTCCCCGATATCAATGGCGACGGTCGTGCAGACGTCTGTGGTCGTTCAAATAGTGGGGTCGTGTGCGCACTGTCGACCGGCACGAGGTTCGCCTACAATCAAATCTGGTCGGCGACGTTCAGCGACGCGGCAGGTTGGGCCGCCCAGCCCTATTATTGGGGCACGATCCGCTATCCCGATATCAATGGCGATGGCGCGGCTGACGTCTGCGCCCGCGATGGCAATGGACTCGAATGCGCGCTCGCGACGAAGCCTTGAAGCATTCGACGTGCTGCGCCGGCGCCTGAGCAAAACAAGCGAGGAATTTCCAGCGCACGCCAAACGTTCTCGGATGGCGTCGGGTGTCGAAGCCACCTGACGCCATTTCATGCATCCAGCACATTTCGGACGGACAAATCCCATCACGGCCGAGTCAATTCGAGCTCGATCCTCCCCGAGCACGCGTCCCACAACATCGCCGTGCCGAGCAGGTGCCGCCGGCGAGGAGGTGCTGCCGAGCAGAGCAGGTGCCAACCACTTTGGCAATTAGTATCCAATATCACAAATTTGTCAGCGAACTTTTTTTCAAAAATTTTATCCAAATCACGCAACTGGAAACCCGCTCGTG
>DAOMZH010000794.1:0-5412 GCA_035437985.1 Polyangium sp. (in: bacteria)
CAATACGCAATGGGAATACGACGAATCCAGTGCGCCAAAACCGCGGCACCTCCAATCATGGGCGGGGAGGTGCTGAAAAAGATGCCGTCGACATTCGGTTTCGTGAGCGCAACGAACGCGCTTTGCAACATGAACGAGGCAGTTGCGAGCACGCGCGTGGAGATGTTCTTCTTGCCAAACGACGAGAGATCGAGGCGGTGAACTTCGACGCCTTCGATATTTTCGTATTTGGGATATTGAACGGTAGGGTCGTCGTAACCGCGGGCGGATGTGTAAACGATGACGCGATAACCACGACGGGCCATTTCGATGGCCACGTCGCCGATGTGTTGTCCTACGCTGGCCGGATCGGGGATGAACGTCTGGGAGAGGACGAGGACAGTTTTCATGACGGTCGTTGGTTGCAAACAGCGCGCGATTTATTTGGACTTTTGACGCGTGGCCATTTGATCGTAGATCCACTTGTACGTCAGCTCGAGGCCGTCGCGAAGTTTCGTGTCGGGTTCCCAGCCAAAGACCTTTTGGATGAGTGTATTGTCGCTGTTGCGCCCGTTGACGCCTTTCGGAGCGCTGAGGTTGTAGTTGCGCACGAGCTTGATGCCGGCGATGTCTTCGACGATATCGACGAGCTGATTGATGGTCACGCCTTCGGCCGAGCCAAGATTGATCGGGTCGTGCCACGTTTCGCTGCTGGTGATCATGTCGATGCCTTTGAGGCAATCGGTGATGTACATGAACGACCGCGTTTGATTGCCATCGCCCCAAATTTCGATTTCGTGTTTCCCGGACATTTTCGCCGCGATCACTTTGCGACAAATCGCTGCCGGCGCTTTTTCGCGCCCGCCGTCCCACGTGCCGAATGGGCCATAAACATTGTGGAATCGTGCCACCCGCGTCGGCACGCCAAAGTCTTCCCGGAAGTGGCGACACATGCGTTCGCTGAAGAGTTTTTCCCAACCATATCCGTCTTCGGGCATCGCCGGATAAGCATCTTCTTCGCGAAGAAATGTTTCAATCTTCTTTTCGCGCTGCTTGTCCGCGTTGTATACGCAAGCGCTCGACGCATAGAAGAAGCGCTTCGCCCCATGCTCGCGAGCGCCCATGAGCAAGTGCGTATTGATCAAAACGCTGATCATGCACAAGCCCTTGTTTAATTCGATGAACCCCATCCCGCCCATGTTGCAGGCGAGATTGATGACGACGTCCATACCTTTGGTCGCGTCGAAGGCCGCGTCGCGCAGATTCAAATCCGCCACGACGTTTTCAGCTTGGGGATGCACTTGGTACCAGTTTTCGAGCGGCTTGACATCAACACACCGGACGTGTTCATAGCCGCGACGCAACAAATCCTCGACGAGATGCCCGCCGATGAAACCCCCACCCCCACAAACCACTACGCTTTTTTGTCGATCCATGGCGTCCGCGTCCACTCCTGGCGAAAAGTGGCCGCGAGTATGACCGACCCAAACGATCCGTCAAGGGCAATCTGCGCGGAAAAACAAACGGTTTGGGCCCGCGAAGGGAAACGAGGGAGATCAGGATTGCTTGACGGCGCCGGTTTTCGAGACCGTGAATAAGAACGTTTTCTCACCGCTCTTCAACGTCACATTGATCGTCGCGTCATCGACACGGGAAAACGTCATCGTGATCGTCTTGTCCTTTGGGGAAACGAGCGAATACGTGCCCGCTTGCGGAACAGGGTCAACCCAGCGGAATTGCACGCCTTCGATAGCGAGGTCCCATTGCCCGCTTTCGCCTTTCCAACTCCGCGATCCGTCGACTTGGAATCCTTCGACGAGCCCGCCTTCCAGCGGCTTTTGCGTGCGATCTCCCGATCCTGTACCCGTTTTCCCATCGGACAATCGCGTCCAGGATAAATCGTGCGTCACATGCCGCGTCTTGTCCGCCGCACTCCAGGTGACTTCGGCTGTGCCCGTCACTTCCATTCGCCCGTTGGACAACTTCGTCCACGTGTGATTGACGACGACATTACTCATGTCGTTTTTCGTGACCGTGATTTCGTGTTTGCCGCTGTAAGTATTGCCCTTGAACGTACACGTCCCGGCTTTGGCTCCGTATTCGACCGAAAGCGTCGCGCCGGAAACGGTAATGAGGGCACATGGCAATTGCGATTCAATGAACGTGCGAATCTCGAGCGCCGCATTTTCCGCAGCTTGCCCAATCGTGAAGTCCGTCGTGATTTCAATGCTCCCCGACGTGACGTTTTCGGCATCTCCCGATGCACTCGCCTCTTGAACGGCCTGCATTGCTTCAGCCGTAGTCATTTCCGCAGGTTGCTTACAAGCTTCAGTTCCCATAAGTGCCGACACGGCAAGGGCAAGCGCAAAAACACGACGTTTCATGTGTATTCCTCCAGATGAGTCGTCCGGGGGTTCGACACGGCAGACTCGCGCAAAGTAAAATCAGTCCGAAAACAAACCCGATTTATTTGCTTGCTGCACCCGACCCATCGTCGCTACGATCTCGAGGACATGCAAAAACCTACCTTCTTTTTCTCCACAATCCTTGCTGTGTCCATTGCCGCCTTCATCCCCGTCGGCTGCACGGATAGTTCGTCACAACAAACCGGAAGCTCGTCGAGCTCGTCGAGCGCCAACAGTTCGAGTTCGAGCAGTGGTGAAGTTGGTGGCGCAGGCGGAATGGCCGGAAGTGGAAACGGCGGCGCAGGAGGTTCGTCCACGGGAGGTGCGGGTGGTTCGGCCGGAATGGGCGGAATGGCCGGAATGGGCGGCGCTGCGGGAACCGGCGGCGGTGGAGGAGCAGGAGGCTCTGGGGCCGTTCCGCTGCCCGGATTTGGACTGATTTCGGGGGCTTGCGGCGTCATCGACGCAATGCAACTCGAATCGCCGGATCCTGTCGTGTATCGCGATACGATCGATTTTGCGATGGACGTTTATGACCGCTCGAAACTCTCGCCGGGTGGGCAATACATTTTCGATCAAGGCAACTTGGGCGGCAGTTCATTGGAAAGCGAAATCATTTCGTACGAAGTGCTTTATCGTTGCGAATTGGCCCAGCTCCTGAAAACCGAAGGAGAAATCGTGTACACGGATCCCATGGGTAAAAAGACCGATTTGCTGGTGGATATCGATATGTTGAAAGTCGGCGTGAGCGTGACCCGCGCCTATGTTTATCCGCCGACGAATCCGTACACCGAGCAAATGGCCTATGATCTGCTGAACCGAAAACTCTCCGACATTTTGCTCAGCTCGGCCAATGTTTCGACTATGGATGCTTGGCCCAAACAAATCTTGCACGTGCTCGCGTATACCTCCGCGCACGCAGACGCAATGGAAGCCGCGTATGCAACGATTGATCCTGCAATCCGCGCCGATACTATCCTTTGGCTCACCGTGACCGAAGGCAGCGACGAATTCATTTACTGAGCCAATTCCGTCAATCGACGGTTTCGCCCTTGTTCCGCAAAACTTCCCGCGCCACCATCTCGGTGAGGGTGTACAAGGCAAACGCATCGCTATCATCGATCGGCGCTTCGCCCTCGCGCGAATGAATCTTCTTGCGCCGTTCGTTGATCGCCGAAAACAAACTATCCTCGAACTTGCCAATCCGTTTGTGTTGCCGAGCGACCTGCACGAGCTCCCCGAGCGTCGCTTTTGAAAGCTCTTTGCCGCCGACGTGGGTGACTTTGGGCTCGATTTTGGAAATCAATCGTTTCAGCATGGCTTCGCATAGGCGGGCACAGGCAACGACGACTTTTTGCGGCTCACGAGCTTCGAGGGACAAACGGGCCGACGCGAGCTCGGCCAGCGTCGCCTTGTCTTCGGTATTCCAAACGAAAAGAGAGATAGGCAGAGCGAGCGTATCGGTCGCTTGGGTCGTGAGCACGACTTGAGAACCGTGAAGCTCACTGACGAGCTCGACGTAACCAAGCGCCGTGAGTTTGGCGAGGCGTAACATGAGATCGCGATGACCAACGCCGATGTCGTTGATCATCACATTCGCCACGTCGCTGCCGCTGCGCGCCAAAAGCTGCAAAACTCGGTAATCGAGCGTATCGATGGGTGTGGGGGAGCCACCAATGGGGGCATTTTCGAGGGCCATGCGGGCATCGAGCAGTTTTTTCGGCTCGAATCCGTAAAACCACGCTTTGTGGTGCAGAATGAAGGGGAGGGCGGCGGCCGAGAATATCGAGAGCCCAAGATCCATGGGGAAAATGGGCAATGAAAACTTATCGGTCCAGGCAACGAGGAGAAAACCATCAATGGCAACCACACATTGCCACGTGGTCGTGAGGGCAGGGTAGACGGCGAGAAGCATCCGATGCTCGCCGCTCCGGACCTCGGCAATACCCAGCCGCACCAAGACGAGGACGGCTGGGTAACATCCGAGCAGGACAAACGACACGCAAAATCGCGCGAACATGCGGAATTTCGCAATATCGGTCGCGTTTATCCACGCGGGTTCGAGCGCCCGCGCAATGAACGGTAACGACAAGGCGAAGAGGACCATCGGCAACATGGCCAGAAACCGACGATCGCCCAAAGCATCGAAATCAACACGCGATTTCGGACCTTGAAAAAGCGAACGGGTATGGTCGGATTCAGCAGCAGAATCGGTGGTCATGACATGCCGTTTGGGGAGCTGATTCGCAAGGGATCGAACGAATCACTTCGGGATTTGATCGACGACGAAGTTGTCCCACACAGGGCCGTGATTGCCCTCGGTGAGGAGTTGCGACCCTGCATAAGCTGCCGGATAATTCCCAACGATCGTTTCGACACCATTGTCGATTTTCGTGACCATCGCGGCAATGTAGAGTTGCGGACGATTTCCGGCGGCAATGCGACGCTTCGACGAAAACACGAGCCAGTAATAACGCAGTCCGCCGAATACGGGTGCTTGGGGCGACCACCCAGCCCACGAATTCGTAATGCCCGGACTCTTGTATCCCGTGCAAACCGGCGGGTCGTTGGCATTGAGGCGTGTCGGAGTGCCACCGGCCCGCGGCACGACGAAGAGTTCGGCCGTAGCTTGGTCATACGACGAATTCGCCGTGTCGCTGCTATTAAACACGATCCACGTGTCGCTAGGCGAGTATACCGGGTAAAACTCGCGCTTTTGAGGATCACTTGCCCCAGGAAGTTTTACGGCATCGCCACCCATGCGGTTGTTGTAGGGAATGACCACGATATCCATGGAACGATCTTGAGGCGTCGTTTCCGCAATCACCCCTTCATGCCCGCCCGCCGAAGTAACATAGACGATATCCTTACCGTCGTGACTCCAATCGGCTGACGTGGGATGACCCGTGTCGCCATTACGAGCAAGCGTTCCCCAACCATTCAGATCGGTCGCGTGCAAATCGGTCCAGATGAGCTGCGTATTGACGCTCATGTCGCCCACGAAGTTCGTAATGACGACAGCATCGTT
>DAOMZH010000795.1:0-5405 GCA_035437985.1 Polyangium sp. (in: bacteria)
GATATCCGTACACGACGCCACCCGCCACAAGCCCTCGGCGCGCTTTTCGTTCCGCGCTTTCTCGCGTACGACTTGCAATCTTGCGTCGTTCGCTTTCGCTTGCGAACCCGCGCATCACCGCGAGCAATCGCGAGGTTTCATTCTCTAAAACCATTTCTTCGTCGGTCGAATAAAAAACAATCCGTACATCGGCGTCGGTCATTTCTTGGGCGAATGTCGCAACGCGGAGCATATCCCCGCCGAGACGCGAATCGTCGCGTGTGATAATCACGTCGAACTGACCGTCCGTCGCCGCTTCGCGAATTGCGGCAAACCTCGGTCTTCGTTTCGGCGAAAACTCCGCGCGGCTTGCCGTATCCGTGAATTCGTGGCGCGGATCAACATGATAACCCTTCATTATGGCAAATCGTCGCGCATTGTCGAGCTGCGTGGCGAGGCTCTCGACTTGGTGTTCGTCCGTGGACCTTCGAGCATAAATGGCGGCGCGAATGTTTTTCATTTGGAACCACCTCTCCGCGTGTGCATGTTCATCACGATACCGACGAGCACTTCGAAGACCTCTTCGCCCCAAAGGTCGCGGATCTCGTGTGCAGACGACGTTGTCGGCCTCGAAGAAGGCGGAATACTCGACGCTGGCATCGTCAAAGGCGATCGGGTGAACGAAGACGCATTCTGAGTATCCATCGAAATCCCCCAATTTCGCAAGAATTCAAGTATTTGTTTTTATCGGCTAGCAACTGCCCAACCGACCAGGCCAAGCACCACAATCCCACCCAACCCCGCCGTACTCCTTCCCTCTCGCGCACCAATTCGCGCGACTTCGACATCCTCGCCGTAAAAGTACCGTAAAATGCCCTCGCAATCCCATCCGTTCTGCCCAAGCCAGTGCGCGCCGTTTTGGCTCATGCACCCGCGATTCTCGGGGTGCGACGATAACGCAAGGTGCGTGGGAATCACGTCGGCCCCACTTCGCCCATGATTGTACGTCACCCACTTCTCGGTATTCGTTGCGTCCGAGCCACGCGAGCCATCTTCGCGCCACAATGCACCGGCCACGTAATTCGCCAGGATGAGCCTTCCACGGTACCGCATGACAAACCCGCGCGTGCGTTCGACCGCAGCAATGCACGACTCGTCGGCCCCCGGCGCAAACACTTGAAACGACGCGCTATTTTTGATCGGCGTTGTCCGCCCGAGCGTCGGGTGATCGCGCATGATGCGAAGCACGTACGTACGCGCGGCAATCGCTTGCGCCGCTTTGGCTTCGGGATGCCCATGCCGAAGTTCACCTGAAACGACGCGCGGAAGGTAATTGTCCTCGAACGACAACCAGCCTTCGACCGTCAAAACCTTTTCGGGAATTTCGTCGATTTCTGATTGCGCAACGGGCACATATACGGGCTCTTGCATAACGCGCGCACCCTGCCGCTTTCGCTGCCACAGCTCATTCGGTAAGGGCGCAGGCGCCCAGTCGCGCCACTTCAATGCCTCCGACACGGCCGAAATGTCTCCCCATTTCAGCGCCTTTGCGGTTGTCGGTTCCTGGTAAAGCCGATGCAATGTTTCAGCAATTGGGGTCATTACACCTTGTAAAACGGATTCCACCGCTTGCAATTCGGGCGGCGTGATTCGATTCGTACCAAGAACGAAAGGAATCGCCTGAAGAATCGACGCTCTCAATTCGATTGGTGTCATAACGGAAGCCCCTGCGCATGAGTCACAACGAAAATTCCGCAATCGCCCGGCGACGAATAACCAGGGTGCAGCCATACCCGCGCCTTCGCCCGACCTTCGTCACTCTCGAAACGAAAAGCCCATTGAATGACACGCCCGGGATATTTGGCCATTGCCACAATCTGTCGCTTGTGAATGAGGGGTCCGACAATAACGGTCGGCAAGTCGGCCTCGAGCAAGTCGGGCCCCAACATCGGATCACGAAGCGTGAGCGTGACAGCGATTCTCCAGCTCGGAATCGTCGCCTCCCCGAAAAGAGGCGGCTGCTCCATGATGACCACGCAATGGTTCGACGTTCCAAACCTCGGATTCGTATTCACTACATTGGTCGCCTTTTCGCTGTCGATCTCTGCCACGCTCATTTTGTCGCTCCTGTTACTTCAACGCGTATTCGTCTCGGCGCGCTTGGCATGCTCGAAGCTCACGCCATTCAACGAAAGCTGCACGTACAAGCCAATCTCGATGGGCTTCGACGGAGCTTCCATGCCCAAATCAATCGGCTTGATGGGGAACGCAATGTCGTCATCGACGATGATGGTCGCCGAAAATGCGCCCTCGTCACTGCGCTCGGGATTGTCCGTGAAAATGTACCCATCGGGCACGGGCAACACGGGCGCACCGCCCGACGTCCGCGCGAGCGATTTCACTTTGGTATCCGGCACATTGCGCAAATGATCAATGAGCACTTGGCGGGTCGTACCATTGCCACCCGTGCGCCGTTTGTCCCAATTGAAGTAGAGCACCGCCGAACGACGCAAGGCCCGATAAAGGAGGTTTTCGCCGGAATAATCGTGAAAGATCTCTTTCGGCAAAAAAGCTCCCGCATCATCCCAGAGCCACGAACGCCCAGTGAGCACCGCTTCGGCCGAACCAATGTCCGGGACTCTGCTGATTTCACCGGCATCGTATCGAACTCGCAATCCGGCTTCCTGCATCGTAATCGAACGAATCAAGAAATCCTGCTCGTTGTAGGTGTTTTTCGACGGCCGTTGCAAGTTCGTCATGTTCGTCGTCATTTCCCCGGAAACCGTCCCGAGAAACGTGATCGCATCGCCCACCGACCGATCGAAAAACGTGTATTTGCCGGCGGGAATTCGGCAAAACGCGCGCTTCGCCGTGCCCTCGCAATGGCAGCGAATTTCCGCCACCGAATAATAATGACCGTCCTGTCGCACCACGAAGGGTTCGCCCCGGCGATGCCATTTGTCGAACAATTGTTTCGTCCCGAGCTGCGGCGGCACCATATTGGGTGGAAGCCTCATTTGCGCAGGCGTCGGACTTTTCCGGACCTGAGCAATTGCTTTCTTCTTTCCCGCCTTTTTGCCGCGCAATCGCGCCCGCGCTTGCAATGCCTTTGCTTCTTCGAGCGAAATCGAATGCCGCCCGCGCCGTTGCAATGCGCGAATGTCCCCCGTATCGCCTTCTTCCGCTTCGAGTTCCGCGCCCGCAACGTCATCGTCGAGGTCATCCGGACCAGCGGTATCCCCGTCGCCATCGAATTCGGGATCCGCCGTCTCCCCCTCGGAATCGGTGCGGGCCAACAAATCGAACATTCCTTGCATTCTCGCGTTTTCGTTATTCATGGTTTCCCCACTCCCTGCTCACGCTGCCCGTCGAAACTCGGGCAATTGCATCATGCGATTGACGAATTGATTCACCGGACCCAGCTGTTGCCGCGGAACGCGAATGATTTGCCCATCGGGCGCTTGCACCCACATTCCACCATCGGGCAATTGCCCCATTGACGGAACACTATTGCCGCCGAAAGGCGATCCCGTTTCTCCCTTCCGCAATGGCTTCGGAGCCGGCAATGGCGGGACCTGCGGTTGCTGTTGTTGTTGGGCGGGTTTGGCCTGTGCCGAATTCGCCGCATAGGCGAGCGCAAACAATGCCCCACCCGCTGACAACACCGCCGTCGAATACGCATTGCCCCGTTTGCGCAAGACATAACCAATGACCAGAATCGCCAGCGGCACCAGCCACCAATGGTCCTTGGCTTCTTTGCTATTCCGCAAATCATCGAGGTTCGCAAGCAATGCGACAATGGCCCCAGCACCAGCCACGTAAAAAATGCCTTTTGCCACAGCGCGCGAAAAACGCCGCCGCCGATGATACCGTTTCAGCTGACCGCGCGGAACCGCGATCAGATTTCGACCCACTTTGACAAGCTTTCCTGTTCGTCGTGCCATACTTCACATCCTCCGTTGTGGTGTTTCCAGCAAAAACAGCGCAACAAGTCCCATTGCGGCGAGCGGCGCAATCGATAACGACGCCGTTCGCACGAATTGGGTAGCCCCCTCGAATGGAGTCGGGAGAGGCCGGTTTTGTGCAGTCGCCAGAATGCGCTGCGTATCTTCGAGCGAACGCAAAACGGACAATTCCGCGTCGTCGAAGGGAAACTGGCGACCTGCAATGCGTTCCCGCTCCAAGTGCATTGACAGCACCTCGATTGCGCGTGCTTGTATCGACAGCATGCGCTTGGTGACCTCGTCATTAAAATTCACCGCATTCACGGCTTCGGCGGCGAGGCTTCCGACGTAAGCCGCGGCGAGTGCGCACACGGTGACGAGCAATATAATGACCACGGTCTCGAGCGCCCCGGTTTCGAGTGTTCCCTGGGCGCGGTCCGATTCGTGAGTTACGACATCGCTCGTCGTGCGAATGCGATCGGGCGCAAGCAGCGCGAGTGTCCTCGCAATTGCGGAACCTGCGGCATTCCGCTCTTGCGAATCGTACAAATGCGGCCCGAGGTCACCGAGCGGCACTTGATTGACCGACAAGGGGGCAATCTGTAGTGACGTCACGACAAACGCTCGGAAAAGCCGCGCCCGATTTTTCGCATCCAATTCGAGCCACGCTTCACGTTTCGCCACGTCCAGCGCGGCGTGCGTGGCGGCAGCCAATTGGCTTTCGCTGTGCAACCATCGAAATGCAGGGGACGGCAAAACGGGCGGATTTTGGTCCTCCTTTTGTTTTTGCCACAAATTCCACCACCAGGTCGGCAAAATGAAGACAGCCATGTGTCGTCCCCTCGCAAATCAAGAGAATACCAAGCCTGCACCAAGCAGCGCCAACGCAGGCAAGAACGAATGGTTGTTATGGTCGGGGGCCGACGTTTGATGAGGATTCTCCGGGTACGTGATGACCGGCAAATCCGGCAAATCATCGGTCCTCGTCGTCGGCGACGTTTGTCCCATACGAATTTGGGCACTCCGCTGCCGCAATGCTTGCCCCGCATAGGGATAGCCCATTGCTTCATACATGCCGGCTGCCATATCGAGGGACTCAGGGTGCGTTTCATTCTGCAAGATGCTCCGCACGATCTGCTTTTGGTCCTCCGGCATATTTGTATCGAGCTGCACCGAAAGCGCATTCGCTCGTGCGCGCAATGCCGCCGTAGCGAGCGGATAGCCCATTGCCTCGTACATGTTCGCCACCCACGTCAGCGACTCGGGGCGCGTTTCATTCGTGAGAATGCTTTGCACCACTTGCCGATCTTTTTCTGACATATTCGCATCGAGGGGTGGAAACGCCGTACTCGGCGCGGTTTGCGCGGACGGGTATGGATTGTTGGAATGCGGTTGTGGAGCCGGTTGGGGCTGCGGCTGCTGTGGCATTTGTCCTGGATTGGGAGGCCAAGCCCATCCAGCCGGCCACCATGCGGGCGGCGA
>DAOMZH010000796.1:0-5394 GCA_035437985.1 Polyangium sp. (in: bacteria)
AAGGAGATTGGTACAAGGTCGGCGAGAATGCGGTGGGTGTGGCGGTGACCATTGCCACGGTCATTGCGGCGAAGAAGCTGGGCCCGAAAATGGGGCCAAGGTCCGCGAGAGGGCCGCCGGTTGCGCACGACCACCACGTGATGACGAATAAGAATTACGTATCGACTGCGCGTGGCGGTCCGTGGTCGCCGAGGTTTGAGAGAATGGCTGCAAAAGCCGGGATGACACTCGAAGATGCTGCAAACAAGGTCGAGGTTCCTGGGCATAGTGGACCACATCCAGAGGCCTACCACAAAGCGGTCTATACACGTCTTGAGAAAGCAACCGGCGAGGTTCACCATGTCGGTCGCGTTCTCGATTTTTGCCTCACGACGTTTGCGGCGCCGATTGCAACGAGCGCACTTGCCGAAGCAGTGCAATCGGTTGCAGGGGCTGATGTACAATGCATCCCTGTGACTATCAGCGGCCAGACCGGCATGTACGTTCTCAATTGTCTGCGGGTAATTCGTTGCCTCGATGAAAGTAAATCGGAATTCCTCAAGTGGACCGAGCAGGATCATCGGGCCGATCTGGCAGGACAATATCGTCAGGTTACGAAATTAGTATTGGAACGCAGCCCAATCCCAATCGGCGCTCACTTCTTCCGCATCAAAGATTGGGATGTTGCTCTCATCGTCTCTGAAACTGTCAAAAACGCCATGGAGCGCGTCGGATGTTATGGCGCCGAGTTCACCGAACTCGAAATGGCGTAATGCACATCCACAACAATCCGCCCGCATTCGTGGATCCGAGTGGTTTTACGGAAGAAGAAGCCTGGCGGTTCTGGCATGCCGAGGACATGGGCGCGCTTGGTCTCGCGTCTGAGCGTCGTGGCTGATGGATTCGCGAACGACGCGCCTCATTCGGCTGCCTTCACTGCGCGTAAAGCCATTTCGACGGCCATGCTGCCCGTGGTTGGCAAGGATTGACGCAAGCGTCGCAGTTCAGCTTCTTCCTCAGCCGTTGCCTGATTACGAATGAGTTTGGCTTCCAAGATGGCCACCCGTTCGCGTAGCAGCTCGGATTCAGGGGAATGCGCATGCTCGAGCCCGAAAAGATCGGTCATGGCCGCAGCATCCGCTCCTCCATTGACGATTTCTTTGAACAATTCGTCGGATACATGCTCGGCGCGTTCGCCATTGCCTGGAACGGGCAAGCGAATGAGACCTCTGGGATCTGCGGCTTGGCAAATAAAGGGACTATGGGTGGTGACGATGAACTGAATCCCTGGAAAATGTTGTTTGAGCCAAACACCAATGCGTTGTTGCCAAGCCACATGGAGGTGTACGTCCATTTCGTCGATGAGCACGACGCCAGTATGACCCACGTCGAAATGGCCCTGTTTGTCCTGGTCGACCACGAGCATGCCGGCATTGGTGTGGAGCTGCTTGACGATATCGAGCACGAGCGCGATGACCGTGCGATATCCGTCGGCAAGATCGCGCAGGGGCAAGATGAGCCCTTGACGTTCCACCCAGAGGCCGTCGGAATCGATGCTGCGGATTTTTACGTCATCGGGCAAGAGGCCGTCATTGAGAAGCCCAATGATGTTCGTTTCCAACGCTGCCGCTCCGGGTTTGTTTTCGAGGCGCCGTAAATATACCTCGTTGCGCAGCCATTCCACACATTCGGATAAAGATGCATCTTCGCGAAACAACGTGACGAGCCGCGCCAAACGTCCAGGTCCCGTCATCAGGCGCACGCTGTCAATGGTGTGTCCAGACAATCGACGAAAAGGGCCATACCCTGCGACAAACCATCCTTTGGGATTTTCGGCCCACGGCCCGCGTTCGGCAGATACAGTCGTCGCGCCGCGCTCGGAATAAGCATTGACGCTGGGTTCCGGCCCTTCAGGTTGCGATTCGAGTTTCAATTGGGCCCAAAAGGTACCATCTCCAGGTGTTTTTCCTCCACGCCGAAAACCGTCCTGGATGGGGTCCGTTTCAATCTCCACACCCATGTATCCCCACGGGGCTCCGCCGCGTACCCATCCGGCAAAACTCGGAACCAAACTTCGTGCTGCCGTCGGGCCGACGATGGCCAGCGCCAAAGCTTTCAGAAAGGTCGACTTGCCCGTGCCGTTACGACCAGCAACGACGGTCCAGCCGGAGAAAGACCCGTCTGGTCGTTGCAAGTCGAGTTCGACTTTTTGCGAATCGCCACCGAAGCAACGAATGTTTTCAATCCAAACCTTCCGAAGGTACATCGATACCGTCCTGTACTCGGCCGCGGCGCGTGGCGGTCTGGGTTAACCACATTTCACGATGCGTGTCAACGCACCTGGACGCCCCTGCTCAACCTTGAAACACCGTTTCGATTTCCGCGAACGTCTCGGACTACGCGGCTTCGTACTATGTCGAATCGACTCCGACGACTTTGCCCTCGAGCAATTCAGTTCGAGCGACAATGAAAATGTTTGGCCCTCGAAACCAAGTTTGTCTCGGGGTTCATCGAAACAGACTCGTCAACCAACCCTTCGCATTATTTACCGACAAACAGCATTACGATCAAACCCATCAAGAATAAAACACCAATGAAGACGGCCACCACCAATCCAATCCCTTGCCACTTCGTCTTCTTTTTGAGTTTCGTCGAAACCGTTTGCGGATCCTCTATCATGCCCGCTCGTTGCTGCAATGCCGATACCGCCGGAATGTTCCGCGCCCCAGGATGCATCGGCGGCCTCGTTGCTTGCGGCGACGACGGCCTCGCGGCTTGCGGCGACGACGGCCTCGAAGGGGGCGCAAGGGGCAATGTCGCTCGACCCGGTTTGACCAACGGTAACGGCCGCAGCTGTTCCTCCGTCGTCTCTTCCAAATCCCACGGCGAACCCGCTCCCGAAAGCGCTATCGGACGCCCCTCGGCATCACGCATCACGTCCATCATCGCCGTTCCTCGCGGGCCCGCCGGTAATTGCTTTTCTGATTGCTTGTCAGATTTTTCTGGTTTGTCCTGTTTTGCTGCGACGGTTCCAAGCGGTAACGTCGTCGCATTCTTCGGCGGAGCATCCTCTGGCGGCAAGACACTCTGTCGCGGAGGTTCACTCGGCTGCGACGGTCGCCCCAGCAGCAATGTGTGCGCTCGCGCCGCATCCATTTGCCGCGTTGCTTCGTCTTCGTAACCTTCATCCAATAAGGTGACCAGCTCCGCCACCGCTTCTTTTACGCTCGGCCAACGCACGACCGCATTCTTGCGTAAACAACGCTCGAGCCACGCGTCGAATCCTCGCGGCAACAAATGCGCCTTGTCCCCCGCCCGCAACGACGCTTTGGGCGTTGCTTCGAGCACGATTCCCATTAGCAAATCAAACAAATCTTCGCGCCGATCGGTATTCCACAAATGCCCCGGGGTCGATCCAATGAGCAATTCATAAGCAATCAGTCCCAAGGACCAAACATCCGTCGTCGGTCCAATGGTCGGCGAGATGATCACCTTTTGCTTCGCCGCCAATTCGCGCATTTTCGTGCCCAGCTGCTCGGGCGCTGCATACGCCGGAGTCCCAATTTGCGTCGCTGTCCGCTGCACGTCGCCTTCGATCAACTTCGCAATGCCAAAATCCACAACTTTGATATGCGCTTGTTTTTTTCGGTCAAAAGTCAAAAAAAGATTCGCCGGCTTGAGGTCCCGGTGCACCACCCCCTTGGCATGCGCCTGCTCCAGCGCATCCGCGACCTGCAAGAATATCGTCCGCACCAGCGCCGGCGAAGCGGCTCCATGCGTCTTCACATACCGATCGAGCGACTCGCCTTCGAGCAACTCCATCGCCATGAAAGGTACTTGGCGCTTCTCGTCGAATCCCGCATCGATCACGTCCACGATGTGCGGATTACGCCCGATGCGCCCACCCACCCGCGCCTCCTTGAGAAACAACTCCCGCACATCCTGGCGCTCCACGATGTGTGGCAAGATGAGCTTCAACGCGCATTCTTGACTCGTGCCCAGGTGCGTCGCGCGAAACACGATCGCCATGTTCCCCTGGCCAAGCCAGGTATCGATGCGATACCGCCCGTCGATGATATCACCTACAGCCGCAGGGGCCGTGCTCGATGACATGACCCGCGCAGTCTACGCGAAACTCGGAGCTAGGGAAAAGTTTTTCAAGCCCCACATCCCATCTCTCCAACCTGAACCGCGCAATGTCCTACACGGGGTTAGTTTTGTAAAACCAATTTTGATGCTCGTCCAGTGAATCGCCGCGTCCTTTGGGGCCCAAGGGCAACGGCGTAAATACGCAAAATGTCCGATGATTGTGGAGCAATCGTTCGGGATTACGAACCTACGTGCATCGGTGGCGTAATGGTCAAACTCAACTCGTTTTCGGGGTCACGTTCGTCTGAATCCACTCGATGATCGTCTTGAGCGGCGTGCCCGGCGTAAACACGCCCTTCACCCCGGCCTCTTGCAAGCGAGTGACGTCCTCGTCTGGAATGATCCCGCCGCCAAACACCACCACATCGTCGGCACTTCGAGCACGTAATGCTTCGATCACCGCCGGGAACAACGTGTTGTGTGCTCCCGACATGATCGAAAGCCCCACCGCATCCACGTCCTCTTGCACCGCCGCGTTCGCGATCATGTCCGGCGTCTGATGCAATCCCGTATAAATCACTTCATATCCAGCGTCGCGCAGCGCCCGCGCCACTACTTTGGCGCCTCGATCGTGTCCATCGAGTCCGGGTTTGGCGACGAGGATTCGCAAAGGTCGACCAGCCATGAGGACTCGATAGCGAACCATGAACAGAAAATCAAAGTTTGCTCGCGAAAAATCGCCCGATCCCAACCGTCGGCCATAAGGACGCTCTGCGTCACTGCGCAGCAAACACAAAAGGCACGTTCACGGGGGTCGAGCCTGACGACGGCGGAAACTTCCACTCCTTTATCCGCCCCGCGATGCAGCTCGCAAGTCCCGGATATTCCGCCTCGGACCCGCTGGCGCTCGCGGATTGCACCGCCCCCGATGGCCCCACGACAAACGACGCATTCACGCGCGCTGATGGCCCCATCCCGTCATGCGCCGCCAGCGCCGTCTCCCAACAGCGCCGCTTGAGGAGCGACCGATTCCTTTCCACAACGCCGCTGATCTCGCCCGAACTGAGCTCGCCCTTCGCCAACGTCGCTGCTTCCGCCCCATACTCCGCGTTGACCCCAGTTTCGCCAGACGAACCACTTTTCCCCGGCCGGCCAGCCTGGTTACGCTCCTCCGCGGTCTCGGCACCTGCACTCGTCGAACCCAACGTGACCGGCAACGACGTCGAATTCGTTGGAGCTGCAATGACTTTTGTGGTCGTGGCCGCCGACGCAACGACTGCCGGTGCTAGTTCCTGCTACCTTCTTCCCAGCAAGTAATACGCCGTC
>DAOMZH010000797.1:0-5391 GCA_035437985.1 Polyangium sp. (in: bacteria)
TCGGAGGGGTCACGATTGAAGAAGTGAAACTCGAAGGCGGCCAATTGGTGCAGCGCTGAGCGATTTTGGGGGGGCCCATGCGGCAATTGCTCCTTTGCATCGTTGCCCTTTGGTTATTCGGCTGTGCGCCTTCCTCGGGCGAACCGCTGAAATCCGGGAGTGTATTCATTGCCCGGGACGAACATGGAGCACCAGTCGTGCTGCGGGTCGACGATATGGTTCACGACGCGGCCGATCCCGACGGCGACGTGTATTGGTATGCGCTCAGTCAGCAGGATTCGTCCGGGGTTTGGCGTGACTACTGCGTCCCGGATCGCGAAGGAAAACAGCTCGCCATTCCGCTCGCCGGTTCTTGGGATGGCCGACGCAATCACACGAGCACGGGTGCGATTACGTTTGCGTGTACGAGCGGCGCGCTCGCGAAATGCGTGCGCTGGGGATACAAGCCATGGAAAGCATTCAATGGCGTTTCTTTGGCCGATTACCACCAAGCTTGCGTGCGTATGACGCCTGCTGATTATTGCGGTGACGGCACACCGCATACCCGAGATGGAACCAGTATCGGTTTTTGGGATCATCTCGGGGTTCGAAAACGCCCGGACGAACCAGGAATGGTATTCGAAGCTGCATGGTCGCCGCGCGGGGCCGTGTACCTTCGAAAACCACGTTTTGGAGAGCCCTTGGCCGATCTGTCGGCAGCCTGTCCCGATCGTTTGGCAGGGCGTACGCACATCGAGGCCCCGAACCTCGACGATCGAGCAATTGCCCAGCGTTGGCCCGAAGCGTTGCTCTTTACGGAATCGTTTGTCCGCACGGATTTGCCGTAATGGTTCCATCCGACAAGCCCATTGTCGATTTCGGCACCCGTGACGAGCAGTTGTTCCGAGGCAAGCTGCGCAATTCGTTTGTCGCGCTCTTTTTTCTTGCCTGTTGGATCCTCCCTCCGTTTTGGCGCATCGTTACGCTCCAATCCGTCAACATTCAGGATGACGTTTTTACGAGTGATCTGCTCAATGCGGGCGTGCCATTTCGGGCGTTCATTGGGGAGAGCGTGCGTCGGGGCGAACTTCCGTTGTGGTCGCCAGCGATCTATACGGGATTTCCGATACTCGCCCAGGCGGAACATGGCCCATTCTATCCATTCAATTGGCTTTTCTTTAGCTTGTGGCCTCCATACGTGGCGGCTGCTTTCGCGCAGGTTTTGCCTCTGTTCATTGGTGGATTGGGGTTATTTCTGCTGGCCCGGGAATGGCGATTGCCCATGGGCCCCGCGTTATTTGCGGCTGGTACATTTGGTTTGTCGGGCTTTTTCATTGCGCATATGCGGCACCTGAGCATGAACGACGCGGCGTGCTGGATTCCGCATTTGTTTTTATGGGGCGACCGCGTCATTGGAGGTCGATCGAAATACGCCCCGCTGGTGTTGGCGCTGCTTTGGGCGCTGCAGATTTCAGCCGGGCATTTGCAAATCAGCTTTTACACGGGCATCGTACTTGCTCCATTTTTGATCGCCCGGGCCGTCCAAATGGATTCATCTTTGCCCGACGGGTTTGGGTCGTGGCCACGACACATCATCCAGAATCCCGGGCTGCAAAAAGCAGCTTGTGCCCTGTTGGTTGGTTTATTGCTGACGCTCGTTCAATTGGTTCCGTGCTGGGAATTGGCTCAGCTCACCCACCGCAAGGATTTTTCATATACCGAAGCAAGTGCATTTCCGGCGTCCACGCGTGATTTTTTGACGTTTTTCGTTCCGAACCTAGAGGGCAATGCCGGAACGGGTCCGGTCGTCACGCAAGGCATTTTCTGGGAGCGATATGGTTATTTGGGGCTTTTGCCAATGTTGTTCGCTATCGCCGGCACGATTGCCGGCTGGCCGCGATTCCGTTTGGTCAAGCTGGTGGCGATCACCGTGCTCCTTTCCTATTTCATGTATCTCGGCAAAAATACCCCCATTTTTAAATTGGGCTGCGTTCTGATTCCGGGCCTCTCGTCATTTCGATTTCCAACCCGTTTCTTGGTTTTCATCGACCTTGGCTTGGCCCTCCTGGCGGGATTCGGGATGTCTTGGGTCTCCGATAAACTGCGAGATCGCCGGCGCCGGTTCGTGTTGTGGTTTTTGGCGACGACCCTAACGGCAGGTGACTTGTGGACCAATCAAATACGCCGGGTCCCCGAAGTGTCTTGGTCCGAATGGAATGCACCCATTGAAACGGCTGACTTCTTGGCCAAGGAACGAGAGCGCTCGCCGGGGCCTTGGCGGTATTTGGCGCTCGATAGCATGAACCTCCATGAAATGGCCTTCCGCCAAGCCCGCGGCTGGGTCGATACGTCGCCCTATGTGCGGCATCGCGACATGCTCCAACCGAGCACGAATTTGCTTTATGGGCTGGAGAGCGTCGATGGATACATCCAACTCGTGCCGCGCGAGTACGAAACGTTATGGGGAAGTGGCTGGCAAAATGGAAAGATCAGCCCCCCAGCGTCATGGATCGAGGAAAATGGCCACGTCGCAAAACCATTTCTGAATGCTTTGCGAGCCTTCAATGTGCGTTATCTACTTTCGAGCCGTGAATTGCAAAACCCGAGCTTGACGTTGGCCTTTCAAGCTCGAAGTGGCGTGCGCATTTACGAGATCGCGGATCCGCTCCCGCGGGCATTCGTGGTGGCGCGGACGTTGCCGAAGGCTAGCGAGGAAGAAGCTGTAGCTGCATTGTTATCGGAAACATTCGACCCGCGGGCAGAGGTCATCGTCCCGCCGCCGCTGTTCGAAGAACCATCGGGTTCGGCGAATTCGACAAATATACACTTCGAGCGCAACGGAAACACGGAGACCAAGGTGCATGTCTCGCTGCGACAGCCGGGATTGCTCGTCGTATCCGAAGGGTTTTACCCCGGATGGTCGGCGACGATCGATGGAGTCGACGTACCGATTGTCCGGGCAAACCTGATGATGCGATCCGTTTCTGTTGCTGCGGGGGAGCACGAGGTGGTGTTTCGGTTTTCTCCCTGGTCGATAAAGGTGGGTTTTGCCGGTACGCTTGTGGGTGTTCTTGTTTTTCTGTTGATCTTGCCACGCTTGTCGAGATATGGATTTCGAGCGAGTATGGAGGTAGGTCATGAGCACGACAGAGGGGCTTCAAGGGCAGGATGATGCGAAGCAAGCAAAGACGATAGCTGAAGACATTCAGACGCTGCATTCGCTTGGTTACGCGCAAGAGCTCTTGCGCCGGATGAGTGGTTTTTCTAATTTTGCGATTTCGTTTTCGATCATTTGTATCCTGGCTGGAGGGTTGACGTCATTCGCGCTTGGATTTTCGAGTGTCGGGGGTGCTTCGATTGGTATTGGTTGGCCCATTGGGGCGATCATGTCCTTTTGTTTTGCCATGGCCATGGCGCAATTGGCGTCGGCGTTTCCGACGGCGGGAGGCCTTTACCATTGGGCGTCGATTTTGGGTGGGCGCGGATTGGGCTGGGTGACTGCCTGGTTTAATCTGGTCGGGCTCGTGACGGTATTGTCGGCCATTAACGTGGGCACGTATCAATTCACGTTGGGCGCGTTTGGCGCGTCATTGGGAATCGATGCGGCCAAATTGGACCCGACGACGGCGATGATTGCGCAGGCAGTGGGCGTTACGCTCATCACGGTATCACAAGCGATATTTAATCACCGCGGTATTCGGGTTACGACCTTGCTCACGGATTTCAGCGGTTATCTGATTTTCGTCGTTTCGGTGGTGCTCACCATTGCACTCTTCATGTCGGCCGAACACCTCGACTTGTCGCGGCTCTGGACCTTTACGAATTACACGGGCGATCGCGGCGGAGGTGTTTGGCCGGCCAATGGCAGCATGATGTACGTCTTCATGCTCGGCTTGATGCTTCCAGCCTATACGATTACGGGATTCGATGCTTCGGCGCATACCTCGGAAGAAACGGTTGGAGCGTCGCGAAGTGTTCCCAAGGCCATTCTTCAAGCGGTTGTCTCTTCGGCGATTTTGGGTTGGCTCATGGTGTCGGCAATCGTGCTCGCGGCGCCGACCATGGATGCCGCGGCAGGGCAGGGATTTAATGTGGTGTTCAGCATATTCGAGGTTTTGCCGAAATCGCTGAGGATGATTTTGCTTGGCGGAATCGTGATTGCGCAATATTTATGTGGATTGGCGACGGTGACGTCGTCCTCGCGCATGACGTATGCCTTCGCGCGGGACGGAGGATTGCCAGCCTCGAACAAACTGAAATCCGTGAGCGCGAAGTTTCGCACGCCGGCGGTGGCCATTTGGGTGGTGGCGATTCTGAGCACGATATTTACCGTCTACACGCCCGTCTATTCGACGATTACCGCGGTTTGCGTGATATTCTTGTACATTTCGTACATGATTCCCATTGCTCTCGGGCTTGTGGCCTACGGTCGAACTTGGAACCAAATGGGGCCGTGGTCGATTGGTGGAGCCTATCGCCCGGTGGCGTTGATTTGTGTGCTCTGGTGTGGCGCGTTGTTTTATATCGGCGTACAGCCGCCGAATGACAAAGCACTGTGGATCACGGGCGGCGCCATTCTCGTGACCTCGATCGTGTGGTTTGCTTATGAACGTCGCCATTTCGTTGGTCCTCCGCGCGGCGTGATGTCGCTCGAGCGCGAAGCACAAATTGCGGCCGCAGAGAAAGCCGTTGGGGAAGGTTGATTTCGACACAACGAGGCACATTTCGGCGCAACCGAATTTCTCGAGAGATTCGTTTCGACCGGACAATCGCTGGGGCATGATCGTTGCCCAGATAGGTGACCATGAATGTAAAACCATTGCTTGCAGGGCTCATCGTGATGTTGCTCATACCCCTTGTGGCCCAAGAAGCCGAGGCTTGTTCGGCATCCTGTTTTCCCGGTGCATTTTTGCCGTCGAATAGCGATGTTCCTGCTTCGATTCCGGGCATTTATTGGGTTGCATCGCGCGGCTTTTTGACGCCCGTGTCCCCGTTCGACGTCGGCCTAACTCAAATCACGGCGACCGGGGAAATGCCCGTGGACGTCACGGCCCAGACGATTTCCGATGGATTGGTGTATGTATTGGTGCCGGTTGCTCCCCTTGTCCCAAATGCCGATTACGTCATTCGGGATAGCAAAGTTTGTGAAGACGGCGGATTGATGGCCGAAACCACTTTTCATACGACGGATGCTGCGCCTCTTCCCACAAAACTCGGGACAATCAAAGTGGGTTCGACGACCGAAGGCCCTATTGAAGTTGCAACGCGCGACGGCAGCTGTTCGACATACGTCAATGGCGTGAGCAGTTCGCTAGAATTGGAGCTCGATCCCGAAGCCGCACCTTATGCGAATGCGTTCGATTACGAGACGCTCGTCGATTCGCCGATCGTCGCCGGACCGCTCGCCGTGCG
>DAOMZH010000798.1:0-5376 GCA_035437985.1 Polyangium sp. (in: bacteria)
GGTCACCTATCGGGCTTTGCAAGCGCTTTTGCGCTATCAAAAAAGCGAAGATCCCGCGCACCACCATGTGCTCCTCGAGGGCCTCGACGTAGCTGGCGCTTGGTCGCTACGCGCGTTGTGGGAACTGGCGCGGGTCGTGGCTGCAAATGCGGGGGCGCGCGCAGCTCTCGCGCGTAACGTGAGCACAGGCGGCGGTGAATTTAACGTTTTTCGTGACGCACTCGACCCAGATGTCCGAGATAAAGTAGACGAATGGCTGGATCAATTTGGCTTTCGTGGTTCTGGGGAATTGCTGCTCACGGTGCCATCCCTTGCCGAGGAACCCGATAGGCTTTTGCCTCTTTTGCATCGCTATGTAGAGCTGGCGCTGGCTGTCGATGAGACCAGTCCCGGAGTGGCATTTGCGAGACAAAAAGACGCTCGCGAGCGAATGACTGCTCAATACCGTAGGGCCTTTGCAAGGCCATTGCGACCGCTGTTCGACAAACTCGTCGGGGCTACGCAAGCATCGGTGAAATTCAGAGAACGAGCGCGATTCCGGCAAGCTCTCCTGTATTCTCGCCTGCGCGCGATTGCCCTCGCCTGCGGGCGGACATTGGTCACGTCAAACCAGATAAACCAACCGGATGATGTTTTCTTTTTGACCTACGCCGAATTACTCGAGCTAATGCGGCAGAACTGGACAAACCATTTGGAACCGGCTGAGTTGCTACGAGTTCGTCGTGCCGAACATGCCGAACAATCAGCATTCGATGTGCCAGATGTCTTTACCTTGGGCCACGATCAATGCTTGAAGTTCGACGATTTTCATGTTGGCGCGAGAGCGCCCGACAAACCGGTTGCGGACGGGGTGCTTGTGGGTGTTGCGGCAAGTGGAGGATTGGTGACGGGGCGGGCTGCAGTGCTCGATGGGCTTGCGGATGCGGACCGGCTGTGCCGCGGTGATGTGCTGGTTGCGCGACAAACCGACCCAGGGTGGGCACCACTGTTTTTCCTGGTAAAAGGGTTGGTCTTGGAACGAGGAGGGATGCTTTCGCATGGTTCGATCTTGGCGCGGGAGTTAGGGATTCCTTCGGTCGTTGGCGTTCCACAGGCGACATCACGCATTACGCATGGACGGAATATCGCCGTGGACGGGAATGCAGGTCATGTGCAGTGCCTCGAGTGATGCAAACATGCCTCGCAGAAATTGGTATTGGCCTTGGTTTGGAGAGAGGGTAATCGCCAGTTGGTGGTGGCTGCTTCCGCTTTCCTTGGTGATTGCTGGGATGAGCGGCCAGCGCAATTGTTTTCTCCGGGCCATGATCGCACTATTGGCGCTCATTGCGTTGCGGCTTTGGGACGATGTGGAAGACATTGCCCACGATCGAATTCGACACCCGGAGCGTGTTTTATGTCGAACAAGTGCTTCCGGAGGGCATTTCGTGGGCACGCTCGGGGTTTCGGTGACAATCGGACTCATGGTCGTCGTCGGGACTCGCTGGCTCGCGTTTGTCGCTGCGTTACCATTGATCTTTGGCGCAACGCGATTGCGACAGCACCAGGCTTCGGAGCTGCGCATCGTTTGGGCCCAGTTGATTTTGCTCAAGATCCCGGCCCTCACCATGGCGCTCGCCCCAGGAGATGAAGCAAGTGGGAACTTGTGGGGGCGAGCTTTGGGTCTCTACGGGTTTGTCGGAGGATATGAGGTCGTTCATGACGCGGATCTGCGACAAACACCGTGGGCGCCACTGATCATGGGAATCAATATTTCGTGTTGTGCTCTGGGTTTGGCTTTTGGAACGACACTTGCGCGAGTGTGACACAAGGAGATTCGAAATGATGGAAACGAATTCGAATTCGACAGATAAACCGCGAATGGAGGACAATGCGTGCCCTAGTTGTGGGGGTCGTGAAGCCCACTTTTTCATCGAAGCAGAAGACGACTTGACCGGCAAACCCGGACGATTTCGTTTCGTGCGCTGCCACGAATGCGACCTCGTATACCAGCGTCCACGCATCATTCTCGAAGACATTGGTGCATATTACGACACGGAATACATCGCGCACCGCAAAAAGACGGATTGGGGGATATTCACGCCGCTTTACGAGTGGGGGATGAATGGCCACGATCGACGCAAAGTGGAATTGGTTGGTCGTTATGTAACCTTGCGCGAAGGCGTGCGCGTACTCGATATTGGTTGTGCCGTGGGAAGTTTTTTGCAAATGATGCGCAAACGACACGGCGCCCGAGTGACGGGGGTCGATTTCAAGGACTTGAGTCATCACCCACTCCTCGAAGGAGTCGACTTTCGTCACGGTACGTTGCCAGCAATCGACTTTGGCGAACAACGGTTCGACCTGATCACGATGTGGCATTTTTTGGAGCACGATTACGATCCGCTCGGGACTTTGCAGCGCGCGAAAAAGCTCTTGGCCCCCGGTGGGCGCATCGTCATTGAAGTGCCCCGACTCGATTCGCAAACATTTCGGATGTATCACGACCGCTGGCCCGGCCTGCAAGCGCCGCAACATACAGTAGTTTTCGATAAGCAGACATTGCGGAGCTTATGCGAGAAGAGCGGATTTCGGGTGGTTGATCATCTGCCCTGGGGCGCATTCCCGGCCTACTTCTACATCTTTGCTGGCGCCGCATTTCACGTCCTTCGCGGCAAGGGACTCGACGTGGGCAAAGCCATTGGCCCCTATTTCGCTGGACAACTCCTCCTGTCGCCGGTGCTCCTTTTCGAGAAACAACTCGATCTGGCAATGCAAACAATCATTCTCGAAGCTCCGCAGGGCGGGTCGACATGAATTTCGAACGGTTGCGAGCATGGGGGGGCGCGATATTGTCTTTGACGTTCATGGCCGCGATTGCCCCGGTGTTTGTCCTGGCTCGAGCGCTGTTGGGGCGACGTTTTTGCGCCGAGCGCTTGGGGCCTTGGGCTGCTGGCGTGATCTTGGGCATTTTCGGGATAACCGTAGTGGCCCAATTCAATCTGCCCTTACCGGAACGCCGGGCTGTGTACGTGTCAAACCATTCTTCCGCCGTCGATATGTTGGTTTTGCTCCAACTCGGCTTGCCGCGATCGCGCTTTTTCATGAAACGTGGAGCATGGATCGTTCCACCATTGGCGATTATCGCCATATGTGTCGGGACGTTTTTCACGGTTCCTCAGAAGTATACGGAAAAGCGGCGGATCCTTTTTGCTCGGGCTTGCAAAAAGCTCCAGAAAACTGGCGATTCCGTTTATCTGAGCCCCGAAGGAACACGCGTCACGACGGGCGCCGTGGGCCCCTTCAATAAAGGAGCATTTCATTTGGCGGCGGAATTACGCGCACCGATGGTGCCCCTCTACATTGAAGTGCCGCGTACCGACAATACCGGCAAGAGCTGGCTGATGAAACGTACCGTTGTCTACGTGCATCAATTGCCCGAAGTCGACACGTCGGAATTTCGACCCGATACAGCGCGTAAACACGCGGACGATGTTCGACGGATATTTCAATCGTTCGAGGCGAATCTTCTGGCGCAAAAACAAGTGGCCCAACAACAGCGAGCGGCAGCATGAAGAACAGTAACGAGTTTTTGACGGGCAAGCTGCGAAAACGAGCGGAAACACTAGGGGACCAAATTGCCCTCGGATTCTTGGAAGACGGGCATGAAATCACGCAATCGTTTACCGTTGGTGCGCTCGACGCTCGGATCAATGATGTAGCCCGCACATTGAAGACAAACGTTTCCCCGGACGAACGAGTGCTCTTGCTTTTTCCGCCTGGACTCGATTTCGTAGTGGCCTTCTTGGGGTGCCTGCGCGCAGGTCGGGTGGCTGTGCCGGCAATTCCTCCCGAGCCCCACAAACCCGCGCGGAGTTTGGCACGGCTAGCGCATTTGGTGAACGATGCGCGACCTGCAATGGTGCTGTCGACGACAACCGTTTTACCGTTTCGGCCATTGCTGGATACTTCCGTACCCATGCTGGCGACCTTGCCATGGATTGACGTCACCGCCGTGCCGCAAGCAACGCAATCCGTCGACGAACCTACCGACGACGGCCTGGCATTTTTGCAATACACGTCGGGTTCCACCGCGGAGCCCAAAGGCGTCCGCATTTTGCGCCGAAATCTCACCCACAACTTATGGGTGATTCATGGTGTTGCTCCAGAAAAACCTGCCGCCTCCGTGAGCTGGCTCCCACAATTTCACGATATGGGTTTGATCGAGGGAATTCTATTGCCCCTCGATGGTGGTTGGCCGGCATGGCTCATGCCTCCGTGGGCTTTTTTGAGTCGGCCATTGGCTTGGTTGCAGGCGATTCAGCGTTTTGGCGCAATGCGGAGTGGCGGACCTAATTTTGCATATGATCTGTGCATTCGTAAAATCGCTCCCGAAATTCGGCATACGTTGGATTTGTCGTGTTGGCGACAGGCATATTGTGGAGCTGAACCAATTCGAGCCGCAACCCTCGCTGCATTTGCCGATGCGTTTGCCCCAGCGCGTTTTTCTGCGGCCTCGTGGTTTCCTTGTTATGGTTTGGCGGAACACACCGTTCTCGCAACCTGCCGAACACATAAACCTCATCTCGTCGAACGACTCTCGACAAAGCATCTTGCGCGCGGAAAAGCCCTCATGGCGCAGGAAGGAGAACGAACTGTCGACGTCGTTTGTGTGGGCGAAATTCCCCCGGAAGTCACTGCCCGCATCGTGGATTCCGAGGGACGCCCCTTGCCGGATGGGTTTGTCGGCGAAGTATACTTGCAAAGCGGAAGCGTGGCCGATGGTTATTGGCAGGACGAACACGCGACGGGCGAAGTTTTTAATGCCCGCTTGAATACGGCGAAAACGACCTCGGAAGCGATCGGGCCATTCTTGCGCACGGGTGACTTGGGATATCGACGGCGAAAACAATTGTTCATCGTGGGTCGACGCAAAGACGTGCTCATCGTGCATGGGCAAAACCATCACGCGCACGATGTCGAACGCACGGCGGAAGCTGCGCACCCGGCGATTCGTCGCGGTTGCGTATGCGCCGTAATGCCCGACGCTGGATTGGCCGTGGAGAGCGAAAAACGGCCCGTCGTGATCTGTGAAGTCGACGGAATCATCGACCGAGACAAACGTTTGTCCGTAACGACGGCTGTTCATCGAGCAATCATGTACGAACAGGGCATTGCTGTGGACGTTGCTCTGGTTCCAAAACACACTCTGCCGAAAACTTCCTCGGGAAAACTTCAACGTCGAGCGACAGCCCAATTGGTGCGGGAAGGAAGTATCGAAGTTTCGCATGGCGAATCGGCCCAGAATGCGGCAACCGACGAAAATGAGAAACTCGTCGCCGCCCGCCTCGCAATCCGGAAGGTTTCGGGTCTCGATGAAAATGAAATCGACGTGAATTT
>DAOMZH010000799.1:0-5372 GCA_035437985.1 Polyangium sp. (in: bacteria)
TCCGTATACCGAAGCAATGTAAATTCCGGCGCCGATCGGTACGAAACGACAAACGCGGGCGAGTAGGCGACTTGCGCGCGATTTTCGTCGGCCAAAAGCGGAATCGGCAGCGCTGCGATGTCCGTCGGTCCCGCCGACACATTACCCGTCGTGTATTCAAGAGCTGGCACATCCGCCAAACCATGCTCGGAATCGGGATCCCAGCGGTTCACGACGAGACTCGCCGTCTGCTCCGTTTGATGGGCAATGACGATCGATTCTCCCCGTTCATCCACATCTATCCCGTACGGATCGACCGGCAATGTCAGCTCACGTTGGCTCCTGGTTGGATCCGTCCCGATGAGGTGACTCGACGTGCACCGCTCACCGTTTGCCGTTGCACCACAAGACAAACACCCCAGAGGTTCGGCACATGGCGACGAAGGCGCCAGCGGTTCTCCGGATGGATCGCATGAAATCTCACGATCATCAGTCACGTCGAAATAGGTCACGGAAGGATCGCCACGCACCGTGACGAACAGACGAGCCCCTCGTTTTTTGTCGACACAAGGATTCGGACGCACAGCGAGCGTGGTTGCCGAGGCAAACGCGCCAATCACCATGGTCGACTTGACAAACGGCTCGACTGCGACCGGAGAACAAGGCCCCGGATACAACGCGGTGTTGTCGTTGGCTGAAAGCGCTGGAGTCTGCGCAGCACATGCTTTTGCAGTCGCGCGTGGTGGGTTCATCGCCGCACCTTCAGCAAGGTCCAGACGTAACTTGCGTTCGGTTTGTCGCAGCGCCGCGAGATCAAGCGCTTGTACCGTTCCACCGCTGTATTGAAGGTCGAAGTCCGAGTTCGTCACGTACAGTGTCGTTCGTCCGGGCGAAACAGCGAGTCCCGTGGGGTAGTAGAATTTTTCGAGCGGTGGAGGCACACCGTCAGCGACGGAGAAACATCCGGCGAGGCTGACGACACCCACACCGAGGCTTGCGAGAAGTACGCCAGCGAAGTGATTTGCCGCGAATCGTACGCGACCAAAGTTTCGAACGAACGACATGATGGGGCAGCCTAGTTTGCGACCCTCGTTCGGGCAAGGCGGACCCTCGCGCAAGCGCTGTTCCGGGCGCGCGCACGGAAGAAAGGCAACGGACAGTACAGCATGGCGTAATCGCCACGCAAAACACCCGCCGGCCATGGACAGTGGGCGGAGGTTGCGGTTGACTGCTCGGGCACGACCAAGATGCTAGAACGACCGCTTTCACCACCGGAGGACGAGGCCGCCTACCGCCAACACCATCTGCCGTCAGATGCGAACCAAAGCATCCTTCTCGCGATCCTCGCAATCCTTGGGTGTTGTGCGTTTGTTTGGAATGACTGGGTGTTGCTGGGGCACACAACGACGTTTTGGGGCCTGTTGCCCGTACGACTCGTGGTTGTGCTCGTCTCGCTCGGATGTATCGCGACGTTGTTGCGGAGCAAAGATCCGCGCGTGTTCGACCGAGTGGTCGTGACGTTCGTCCTGACACTCATAGTTGCGACCCTCTACATCGTTTCGATCCATCCGCCGGATTACCTCGGGCTCGACTTCTCGATTCTACTGACAATCAACGCACTTTATCTAGCCGTACCTGGGCCTCTCAGTGCGCGCATCTTCGGCGCGATCGGTTTGTCTGGGATATCCATTCTCTTCAAAGTTCACATGCCAAAGATGTTCCCGGGCGACCCTGCGTTGCTCATGGCGCATGGCTTGGCCCATGGTGTTGGTATCCCTCTTTCGATGCGAATGGCACGCCTACGTCGATCTCAATTTCAAGCGCAACTCGCAGAAAAACGAGTACGCCTCCAGCTCGAAGCCGAAAAAGAACGCGCCGAAACGCTTGCCCGCGCCAAGTCCACCTTCTTGACGACGATGAGCCACGAATTTCGCACGCCCATGAATGCCGTATTGGGTTTGTCCGAAGTGCTCATTCATTCCCATCTTCCCCAGGAACAGAACGATATCGTCAAGACGATCCACAAGAATGCCGATGGGTTGCTCGTTCTGCTGAACGATATTCTCGATCATGCCAAAATCGACGCTGGACACATGACGCTCGATCCGGGCCCCGTGGACATTCGGGAGCTTGCGGAGGGTGCTTTGGCGACGGTTCGATATCGCGCGACGGAAAAACACTTGCGCCTCGAATTCAACTGCACTCCGGATATTCCCCGCTACGTTCGCGGCGACAGCGCTCGATTGCGCCAAATTTTGGTCAATTTGTTATCGAATGCTGTAAAATTCACGGATGTTGGTCATATTCGACTCACGGTTGATTGTCGACACGTAGGAGAGGATCAATACGACGTTCGGATCGTCATCGAAGACACGGGAATTGGTATTGCCAAGGAAAACCTCGAACGAATATTTTCGCCATTCGAGCAAGCAAATTCGACGCTGCCCGAAGGTCGTGGAGGAACGGGACTCGGTTTGTCCATTGCTCGAAACCTCGCCCAATTGATGGGCGGAACGCTCGAGGTCAAAAGTGAGATTGGCCGAGGCTCGAGATTCGAATTTGCATTTCCGACGACCGATACGAAGTCGTCTGCAACACAGGGTTCGCACGCGAGTTTGCCGGGGGTGCCCCGCCGAGAGCTACGCATTCTCATTGCGGAGGACGACGAGACAAACCAGCGGGTTGCCCTGGGAATGCTCGCCAAATTGGGCGAAAAAGCCGACGTCGTCAACAACGGCCAACTCGCCGTCGACAAATTGAACCATACGGCCTACGACGTGATCTTCATGGACCGGCATATGCCCGTAATTGACGGGATCGAAGCCACGCGCAGCATTCGAGCGTCGTCGATGCCGACGGAGCAGCCCTTTATCATTGCCATGACGGCGAGCGCATTCGCAGAGGATCGGGCGAGTTGTCTGGAAGCGGGAATGGACGATTTCGTTAGCAAACCCGTGCGTCTGGCCGACTTGCGACGCGTGCTGAATCGCGCCCGCCAACAGGGACGAACCATTATTTTGCCCCTGGAAAAAGACGGATTGGCCGAACCAGTGGGAGAAGTCGTGCCGACGTTCGATCCGGCTCCGTTTGCGCAACTTCGCGATTTGGCGATGTTGGGCGAGCCGGGGTTTTTGGAGAATCTTTGCCAAGATTTCGTTCGCGATTCGGAACGTCGCATCACCCAATTTTCGCAATGGCTCGAAGCCGGTGACGCCAAGACCTTGGAGCGCGAGGCACACAGCATGAAATCAGCAAGCGCGTCGCTCGGTGCATTACGCGTTGCCTCCATTTGCGCTCAAATCGAAAAGCTCGCCCGGGAAGGGGCGCTCGCCGATTGCGCGCCACTTTTTCCACACGTGCGAGACGAGTTTGCCAAAGCCAGAGTGGAAATCGAACGCGAACTGAAGAATTCTGCCCCTATTTCGGTGATTTGACGGGTTGTTTTCGCGGTTTCACGCCCCTCGACTGCACGGCATATCGTTCGAGTAATCCATTAACTTCGGCGCCGACGAGCAAGACCAAAGCGCCGACATAGAGCCACAGGAGCAAAACAATGACTGCCCCAAGGCTCCCGTAGGTCGCTTCATAGGACCCGAAATTCGCGACATAAAGCCGAAAACCAAGGGACGAAACGACGGAGAGCACCGTCGCCAGGATACCGCCTGGAGTAATGAATCGATATCCTTGTTCGACGTCGGGACCAAAATAGTAGACGAGCGAAATGGCTCCGAGCAACATGACGAGAATGGTGAACCAGCGAAGAACCGGAAAAAGGAGAAAAATGATCGAGTGTTCGCCGAACGCCTGCGACAAACGCTGATGAAGCATATCGCCGAGGATGACGAGGGAGAATGCACTGACGACCAGAATGCCCACGACGAAAACGAGGCCAATGGCAATGAGACGTTTTTTCCAAAAAGGCCGTCTGTCTTTGGCGCTATAGGTAGAATGGACGCGTTCCATGATGGAGACGAGGCCGCTCGATGCGGCCCAAATTGTTCCGAGGGCGCTGAGAGAAAGGAGACTTTCGTGGCGTTCGGACACGGCCCTCGCCACGGTCGAGGTGAAGAGTTCAGCGGCCTGAAGGGGCATCGTGTGGCAGAGGGCCGTGAAAATTGCTTTTTCGAGGTTGGGAATGGGCAAATACGGCAGGAGACTGAGCAGCAAAATGGCGGCGGGAAAAATGGCCAGCATCGAGAAGTAGGCCATGACGGCGGCGCTATCGAGCACCTCGTCTTTGAGGATTTCATTGATGAGATCGCGGATGAAGCGTCGAGGGCCGACGCGAGGGCGCACGAGCACCCAAAACGAGATCAGGGAATCGGAACCGCTGCGCTTTTTGGGCAGAGGACCTGACGGCGGAGGTTGTTCAGGGGATTGTGTCGAATCTGCCATTTGTGTCACCACTTGGAACGACGACGCAACAAAGACGCCCGGAGAAACCTCTTGTGTTCGTCTCGTAGCGGGTGTACGAGGCTAACAAGGTCGGGTTTGTGGCCCGGCGGGAGTCTGTCGCACATGAAGATGTATGTCAAAGCTTTGGGGTTGGTGGGGGCACTCGCGCTCGTGACCGCATGCAAGGAAGAGCCGCCGAGCCCGGCGAAAATTCACCTGGCAGCCGGGGACAAACACCGTGTGGCGAGCGAGTGGAAAGAGGCGGCCGCGGAGTACGGCAAGTCGCTCGAAGCTGATCCCAAACAGGACAAGTTGTGGGAAACGAAGGCGTATTGTCATCAGCAGGCGGGCGATACGGAGGGTGCTGTCGCGACGCTGATGAAGTGGGCCGAAGGGAAAACCGATGCCGCGGAGAAGGCGAAGTTGATTCGATTCTGCGCGGACTTGTGGAAGCAAAAGCCCGACATCGACAAGGCCGAACAAGCCTATTTGGAGGCGGTGAAGGTATTGCCCACGGATGACGAATCGTATTCGTGGCTCGCCGAAATTCATGCGCAACGCGGCGGAGCGAAAGACATCAAAGCCCAAGCGGTGCCGGCAGAACTCGACAAAGCGTACGAATATTATTCAAAGGTCGTGAGCCTCAAGCCCGAGGTGCCGAATGCTTACGTCAACCAACGCGTCGTTCTGTACAAGTATCTCGCGCATTACAAGACGGAAAAAGAAGCCGCGGAAGCTGCCGTCAAAGAGCTGGAAAAAGACAAGAAGGTAGAAAAGGAAAAACTCGCCGAAGCTCAGGCGAAAGTCGAAAAGATTCAAGCGTCCATCGACGAGATGCAAAAGAAACTGGACGGCGTTTCGGCCAAACTGGCAGAAATCACGAAAAAGCCTCAGCCTGCAGCCGCCTCATCCGCAGCAGCGGCACCTGCCCCCTCGGCGTCTGCAGCCGCTGCGCCCGCGAAGAAATGAGCTGAGCGACAAACCATATTCGCGCCCAG
>DAOMZH010000800.1:0-5332 GCA_035437985.1 Polyangium sp. (in: bacteria)
TAGGCGTGTGCGCTCGTCCTGTGGGGATCAAGTCCGATGAATGGCACGGCGGTCCTGGAATCAAGGCCGGGGTGAAAACGCAAGCCGAATACGAGGCGCAAGTCGCCAAAGCAACGGTGGTCTTCTACTTTGACGCGAACGCCCCGCCTGAATCGATTTGGCATTTTGGACGAGATACAAAAGTGCGTTGTCCGGGCAAAGCGCCCATTGCCTACGACCAATGGGTCGCGAAAAACTCGGGGGCGGGTACGCAACAAGCAGGTTCGGGAAGCGCAGGAACGGCGCCCGCGGGAGCACCGCCAAGCACGGCGCCGAAAACAGGTTCTGGACCGCCCTCGGTTACGTCGAGCGCCAATGGGCAAGGGCCAGCGTTGTCGACGTTCGAGCAAATGGCGAACAACGCGATCGTTGGGGGTGCATTGGCTCAGGGCAATACGTCGGCGCGGCTGAACCAGGCGAATGGGCATCGTAATGGGATGCCTGGCGGGAAAAACGTTGGAGGATTCAGCTT
Source organism: Polyangium sp. (in: bacteria) (assembly GCA_035437985.1). Lineage (GTDB taxonomy): Bacteria > Myxococcota_A > Polyangia > Polyangiales > Polyangiaceae > Polyangium. Next base: position 512 of record DAOMZH010000800.1, read on the forward strand.
TCCCTTGCTACAGATGGGCGTGGGAGCGTTCATGGTTTTGAGCGCTGTGGGCGTGTCGCCCAAGAAGTTCATTGATTTCGTCGTTCAAGCGTCCAAAAAAGGCCAACGGGTCGTCATCGAAAAAGCCGACCAAGCCGCATTAAAATTGGCCGACGATCTCATCGAGCAACACGGGCAATACGAAATGGCCAAGGGCCTGGAAGAAATGCAAACGGTCATGCCCTACGCGATGGGGGAGAAGTTTACGCAAGGTCTTGGAAACAAGTTCCAAGCGCATAAGATTTTCGAGAAGCGAGCGCTCAAAGGATTGAAAGGTAGCGACACCGATTTCGAAAAGCTTCCGTCCGTCATTCTCACGGAGGCGGAGCACAAGCATGTGACGAAGTTGCTCGACGAGGCGTGGAAGAAGCACGCGCCAATGCCAAAAGACGTGACAGCCGATCAGTTGCGCAAGATTTACGAGCAGGCCTATAAGGGCTACCCCCATTGGTTGGAAATCATCGAAAAGCAACTCCGTTAAGTTCAACAAAGGGCCCCAAAAACCATGAAAACCGTCGTTCTAATCACATTCTACGCAGATGACATTCCCGGGGGGGCAGACGCCATCTTAGGTCCAACCCATTGTGGGCCCGACGTCGCCGAAGTAAAGAAATTTGGAGATGGCGTGGAGTGCAAGGTTACCGTCCTGGTGAACCTCACGCTGGATGAGGGGGACGAACGCGTTGCCAAAGTCCGGGCCCTTTTGGCTCAGTATGGTGAGAAAGAATTTAGCAATCGCCGGGACGTCTACACCGAAGAGGAACTTCAAACCGCGCCGTTGTTGCAGTTGATTGGAACGCATGACAACCTCGTTGGTACTGGTCCGCATTACGGTACGACCTACGATTGGTCGAACGCCTGTAAACAGTGTGGCGTGGGCGTTCGCCAAACCTCGCCGCTCGTCATTGATGCTGATGACGAGCGGCTCATTGCAAAGTGGCGGGTGTCCATCCCGATGCATGGTGAGCTCCTCGTTCATGATGTTGATGGAGAAAAATTCGTCAATGCCAAGTTTACGGGGTTTAATCTCTGGCCCATCTACAGTTTGCGGAAAGACGGGACCAAGGTTGAACTTCGGCACGAACAGGTCTTCGTTGAAAATGTCCTGCCCCCGATGGCTCCGGCTTCTTCACTGGATCGAAAGGACGTTTGTCCTGTCTGCCAAAGGGGCCGTTTTCATTTCGTGTTTGAACAGCCGGAGCGTATCGTTTATCGCCAAGAAGATTTGAAGAACATCCAGGACTTCAACGTGACTTGGGAATGCTTCGGCAATCCTGCGAAAACGCCCGAAGAAGTTTTCAAGGGCAATTGGTCCGACCCTTTGCTGCTCGTCACGCCCAAAGTGATGAACTTTTTTCGTGGGAAAACGAAGAAGGAAAAGAAATACCAAGGCTGCAGCTTCACCCCGATTTGGATCGAGCACGCGGATGGCTCGGTGTCCCTTGCTTGAATTGCCCGGCTGTGGATACCCCACCCACGCTCCCAGCCGGCACGCAACCCATCTCACCGACAGCATCGAATCGATTGCAAAACACGGGCATCTTGCTTCTTTTGTCATTCTGGTTGCGTTGTCTCGGCCGCACGGGCTACGAGCATTGACCCGTGTGCTCCGACCGACAACTTGTCCCCACCCACCCACCTCCGCACCCCGCCGACCAACGCCCCCGGCCCTCCACGAACACCTCACGACCCGCCGACGTCCACGTCGAGCGCACCGCGAACGCAATACCCCCCCATGCAATCCCCAAGCAACGAGCCCCTCCCGCCATGCACCTACCTCCCCGAAAAAAGGTAAGCACCACACCGCTCCCGAGCCCCGTCGACCAACCAAAGCTACCCATCGACCAACCAAAGCTACCCATCGACCAACCAAAGCACCCCATCGACCAACTCGGGAGCATGTGTACGTAAACTAGGTTACGGCTCGTTGGTATTGTCTCCGTCCGTATGAGTATGCGTCCATCCCATCACTTCACGACGCCCGCGATCGCCTTGCTCAACGCCGCAATATCGGCGCCAATAGCCCCTCCATCGCTGGCTGCATTGTTCAGCGAACTGCCGGCACCCAAGGAGAAGTCGCCGCCGGCAAAATCCACGAACCCCACAGCTGCCGCATCGGCCGGAAAAACATTCCCCATGGGATAACTCCCCGCAGTTCCACCAGCGAAAATGGCATTGTTCGTAAATATCGCGCCGGGCGCAAAAAACATGAGGGCATTCGTGCCTTCACCTTGGCCCGACCCAAATGCTCCATAATCGCCATGCGCCACGAGGTTGTCGCGAAATACGAAATTCGACGCGACAGGCACGGTATCACCCATCACGAGAAACGCATTGCCCACGAGCGGCACGGTGTTGTGGGCTATTTCGAGGCCCTCGGTGGCCATTTGCGGGGTGATCACTTGAAACCCGCGTCCATCGCCGCCATACGTGGCCCGATTGACGTCTTCGAGCAGGTTGTTGGTCATGACAATTCGTTTCGAGCCGCCCGAAGGACCACTGTCATCATTGCCCGCCAGATTGATTCCGCTCGCCGTATGCACGATATGATTGAGCGTCATGGTCAAGTCGTACACGACTCCGGGCACGGCGCCTCCTTCCCCGCGCGGCGTGAGCACGATGGCAAAACCGACTTGCGCTGCTGCCCAATTGTTTTCGAGGACATTTCCGGCAAAAAGCACACGTTGCCCATTTTTGATCTCGAAAACGTTTTTTACGGTCCACGATTCGTTTTTCCACGCGAGCGGCTTGTAAAAATGATTGCCGCAAACTTCGATGTCCGAAGGAATGTTGTTCGGCAAGGCCGAGGGAGCTCCGCCAAACAGAATGTTTTCTCCTGCGCCTTCGAGGTGATTGTTCACGATTTTATAAGGCCCGGGGCCATTCCAGCCGCCGATGGCTTGTGAATCAGCACCAACCTCTTTGAAATCAGCCAGGTAAGAATCGACGATGCCGATATGCGCTCCGCCGAGCGCAATGGCGCGGCGCGTTCCCGCAGTTGCATCGCCGTGCAAATACGAGCGATCAATGACGATATGATGGGGGACGTCCGCAGCCGTTGCGGCACTTGCGCCGATATCGATGAGACTGTGGATGTAGACGCCCGGAGCTGGTGACAATTCGAGGCCGAGCAATCGATAATGATGTGCGCCGGGGGCAAAGGCGATGACGGGGCCTGTATCCGCAGGCAAAATCAATTTGGGCAGTTTTGCGGCATCGGCCGGAGTCAATCGAGTGCCTTCCGGCGGGAGGTTCGCGTCGGGTGTACTGGTGCGGAGCGTAATCCAATCCGAGCCGGATTTATTGGGCAGAGTAAACGTGCCCGTAAATGTGGCTCCAGCTTCGATTTCAATGACGTCGCCAGGAGCTGCTGCGTCAATGGCTGCTTGCAAATTATCGCCAGCCTTGACCGAATGCACGGTTCCTTTGGGCGTGACGTAGGCTGTATCGACGATTTCGCGGGGGAGTTCTTGTTTGACCTGGGGGCTACTCGTAATGCCCGCGGGACACCCAATGGATGATGCAGGGGCGCCGCCGTTGCCGCCAGAACCCATCGAACCTGTCGATCCACCGGCGCTCGATGTGGATGCGTCGGAACCGCCACTTCCGCTCGTGGTCACGGGATCGCTTCCGCAACCGACGAAGGCCGTCGGGGAAAACGCCAAAATTACGAAGCTGAAGGCCCAAGCCGAATGAGAAAAGGAGGGTGAACGCATTGGTTCAGAATGCGCGTTATCGTCACAGGGTTCAACTGATTTTTGGTAGTGCTCGAACGTGATCAACCCTGTTGGTATGGACAAACCTGATGAGGATCATTCAGTCATGACGGTGCGTCGGAAAGCGACACGCACCCACACGTAACAGGGTCATTGGTGGATCCTGGCCATCAAGCGGATGCTGTCGATCCTCGGTGGCCACCGTCGTGCCCGAACGAATCCATCCAAAGTGCCTGGCACCTTTGGGCCTCCATCCTGTGGTCACCACGGCGGGTCGGTGTTTCGAACCCCTCGCGCGATCGTTTTGCTGAGCCAAGAGATTCAGGTGTTGACGACAAATACGATCCTTACGTAGCCTGAACGTTCACCTTGGATTGTTGCGCGCGACGCGTGAAGGCGTGGAGCGGAAACGGACAGGCTTATGATGTGGCGCACGGTTCGACGATGGATAGCGGCAGGGTTGATCGTGGGTGGTTTGTCCGTGGGGACGCACGATGCATCAGCGGCTGTTCCGCAGACGATCACGAACCAAGGGCGCCTGTTCGATGCGGAGGGTGCACCGATCGATGGTGCCTTGGATGTCGTGTTTTCCATCTACGACGCTCCGGACGCCACGACGCCAATTTGGCAAGAAAAACTGGTAGTGACCTTCGAAGAAGGGTACTACTCGGTGTCGCTTGGAGCGGACACTCCGTTTGGGGCCGGAGTATTCGACGGATCGATTCGTTACTTTGCGATCACGATTGGTGCTGACCCTGAGCTGCTTCCGCGGGCGCCGATGCAGAGTGTTCCGTACGCGATGCTTGCTGGGGATGTGAATGGGGACATTCATCCAACGAGCGTGTCGATTGGCAACATCGAGGTGATCAACAACAACGGCGAGTGGGTGGGACCGACAACGGGCCTGGTCGGTCCGACAGGACCAACTGGCGCGGCGGGACCAACCGGCGCGGATGGAGCAGCTGGGCCAGCGGGGCCAGCGGGGGCAACGGGAGCTGATGGTGCGCCTGGACCAACTGGGGCAACGGGCGCGGATGGTTCGCCCGGACCGACGGGGCCGGCTCGG
>DAOMZH010000801.1:0-5329 GCA_035437985.1 Polyangium sp. (in: bacteria)
GTTTGACGATCCGCGGTTTTGCATTGTTGCCCGTCATCGACACTTGAATCGCATAGATGGTTTTGTCCGGTTGTTTTTCAGCAATGGCGCGTTCCAGATGCGGGCGCCAATGCAACGTGACATGTACGCCGGGAGGAACCAACCCACCCATGGCCGCGATCAATGCCGGCGGTTGGTCTTGTGGCGATACTGCAATGGCTTGCTGAAAGAGCGAATGAAGCACCTCTTCGCCAAATTTGAGCACACAACGTTGGGTGATGACACTCAAAGGCAAATAAGGCTCCGGTTTGTCGCCATTCTCCTCCAAAAACGCCAGCAACTCTTTTCTCAGGAGATCCCGATCTTCGTCCGCATCCCCGACGACCAAGGTAAAAGGCGGTTTGTCGAGCAGCATTTGGAGCGCGGGAGCAATCGCGCGCCCGCGACGTTTTCCTTTGGGTTTTGTTATTTTGCGTAGGGAATAATCGAAAAGCACCGAATCGGGTCCGCGCAAAAAAAGAATGGGCGAAAACGCCTCCGCGCCTTGGGCCAGCAACGTGCGCCGCGCTGCCGAAACGCTCGTGCCAATATCGCCCCATGAACCATTGGCCGTCAAAGACCGATAGATTTCGGTTGAACAGAGCAGCGCCGCGTCGGCTTTCACGGGCCATAAAAACGCAACGGCCGCGTCCGCTCCAGCTTTGGCCAATTCTTCGGCCGCGCTACCAAAAACGCCGGCCTTGGCGCCTTCACAAGCTTCGAGAATAACGAGGCGTAATCCCTCGAAAAAATGCGGGGTCAATTCACGCGCCAAAGCTTCGGCCGTCAACCACACTTCTTCGCCGTCTTCGTCGTCCGCCAAACGCAACGAGGGACGGCCTTTCATGTCCACACCGCCGTGTCCGATAAAATGGACGATGTTCGGGGTTTTTCCACGACGCAATCGATCGAACAACACCTTGGCGCTGATTTCCGGTCCCGTAATCGGCTCGAGCCATTCCACTTCACCCGCTTCGATGGCCGGGCCAAGACTTTGATGCAACGCCGTCGCCGCGGCCCATTCATTGCCGGGCGCAATCACGAGCACCGTCACGGCACCTTGCACTTCCCGAGGCACGAACGGATCGGACGAACTCACACCTCGGGCCAGCAAGAGACGCGGGTCTGTCGCTAAAAACCCTTCGGTCGTTCCTGGTTTGCACAATGCTTCCCAAGGCACCGGCAACAAGGCTCGATCGCGAATGAACAGACGCACGAGCAATCGGTTTTCGCGCGGATCTTCATTGCGCGCTTTCGAGGGATCGGTCATTCGCGCCAGAATGTCGCGCAACTCGCCCTTGACGACCTCGTCGTAGATCGACTGGGCCAATTCAATGACGGCCGGTTCGAGTTCTTTTCGCGCGCGCACGGCCCGGGTGACTTTGTTGGAAAACGTCGTGAGGGCATCGACGCCTTGCTCCGGATTCAGCGCATGCGGAGGAGGACGCTCGCCTCGGGAGCCACGGGCCGCGACATGTACGTCGTCACCTTTGGTGTCAACCTCGATTTCAAGCCATAACATGAAGTGCCCTCGATTCGAGCAGGACGAGCTGGAACATGTGCCCGAAGTTGGGCTCCTCGACCATTACCCGATATGACACATGAGAGCAAGGCTCGAACGCAACGCGACAGTAGTACGTTACGATCCTTCAGCTTTTCTCGCATCCGCCTCGAGCGCCCGATCCATCGCCGCAACCGCGGCATCGCGCCATTGATACAATTTTGGTTCGGGGACGCCATACCGTTGCGCCAAGACCCCCGGAGGAACACCTCGCAACATATCGAGCACGATGCGCCGTTTTTGTTCGGTTATTTCCGATGGTTGCGCAACGTTTTGGGGAACGACACGATACGCTTCGGCGCGCGCGAGAGCCTCGAAATGGTCGTGCCGCGTAAAACGAGATTTTCGCCAGACCAAAAGCCGCGTAAATCGCCGCGACTCGTCCGAAAAAGCGGTGCGACCGTGAAGCATGCGGTGATTGTCGACAATTAAAATGTGGCCATCCGGCACCGGCACTTCGAGGGGGCTCATGCGGGCCAGGTACGATTGCAACTGACGTCCGATTTCGTCATCGGTACGCATCGGCGAATGCGTGAACACGAGGCATCCCGCGCGCCATGAAACGGTGGGACCTTCGACGTCTCCAAAAACAAAGGGAATTCTGCGAGCTCGCGTAAACAGAGCTTGAAAGAATCGTGGTTCGTCGCGTTGAATCATGGCGAGAAGGGCGTGCGTATCGAGGAGGAGCGTGATTCCGCCTTGCTGGGCGGCTTTGGCGCAAAACATGAGCTGCGCGTGCGGAGAAACGCCGCCGAACATTTGGCTATCGGTGTGCAGTGGCGTAAATGCCGAATTCGAGGCAAACGAGCGGCCTTGCGGAACAGATTTTATTGGCTGACGTTCGACCATGCTTGGAGGCTCGCCAAAAAACCGGCTCGAAATTTCCCAAGGATCTCGGGCAGCTGCGTCAGCATCGAGTCCGCTCACGGGCGCGAGCACGTCGTACCCGCGTGTGGCGACGTGCTGGAGCATGCGCGTGCGCAAGGAATCGAAATCATTCATGGCAGAGCTCGCAATCGCGGTGCGTGCGCCCATTCGACCGTGCGAAACGTGGCGTCGAGCAAGGAACGCGGAAATGGAAGAAATGTGGCCAATGGTGTACCTGCGGCAATTTCGATTTTTTGTAAAGGCCGATCGATACGAAATACTGCTGGCAGAGCGTGAAACACGTCGGTTGCCACGACGCCGCGCAAAATGCTGTACCCTGCACGAGACGAGCCTTCGACGAGCGTGGAATATCCTGGAGGTGTGGTCATCAAGGCCGGAGGTTTTACGAAAAAAAAGGGTTCTCCGGGCTGATGGGGCGTGACGTATTTCGTAAAATACCAGAGGGCGCCCTTGTTTTGGTCGAGATAATCGGCGCCAAACACGTTTGTCCAGGCTTGACGGGTTTCATGGGAAAAGCGTTCCAGGGCGCGGGGATCGGGCTGGACGTGGGTATGGTGACCGTCGAACGAGCACACGAGGGGAACGGAATTGTAGAAAATGGCCTCTTCGATGGCGGTGCCCACATCGTCACGGGGAATGGGTGGTTCAATGCCCTGCGGGGTCAGAAAAAACTTTGCTGTTTCTACGTCGACGATGGCGGGCCCCAAACTGGCAATTCCTCCATATTTGCGCCGAACGAGCGTCGCTTGCGGCTCCTTGTCGACCATTTGGCGATATTTTTTGGTCGAGGTCCGTTTTTTTTGACTGAAATACTTGGCATCGAAAAATTTCGTATGTGCGTGGCCCACTTTTTCGATATCGAGCATTTCGAGTTTTTCCCATTTGCTGTCCGGTACGAATGGCGCGAGCGTGGCAATTTCGCCGGAAAGATCAACGGGAAATGGTACGTCCGGGGCAAACGACAAGCTCAGGACGAGCGGCGTGAAGTTTTTCGTATCCGCTATCCAGCGCGGGATGACGTCGAAGGCGAGATTGCGGCGATTACCCGCGTGACCCAGGCGTAACCAATATCCTTTGTGCGGTCGCACGAAGAGCCCGGTGAATAGCGATATGCCTCGGCGATTGCCTTTTTCTTTGGTGACGATGCTCTGCGCCAACGAGGTCGCCCACGTGCTCGCGCGGGGAAACAAGCCTTCCGCGAGAATGCGGGGCATCGAGCCGGATATGGCCCGCTGCAAAACGTCTGGAATCGCGACGAGTTTGACGCCCGTGAGGGTTTTGGAAAAAGTTAGTTTTTGGGTGAGTTCGACTTGGAATCCGAATCGATTACCATCGAGGAGGGGCGAACAGGCGCGGGTGGCGCGTAATGGGACCGAACCATCGAGCGTCGCATTGGGTTTGACCAAAATGGTCGCGCCGCCAAACACGTCGAGAACGTCGAAAACAGCAGAATCAGCTACATCCACCGCCACCTCTAATTCGTCTAGGCCAATGGTGCGGTTCCACCCTTCTTGAGCAATCTGGCCGCTACTCGGAATAGGTCCGGCATATCAATACGATCATCCTTGCGCCGCATCATGACGCCAATGCGCTCGAGTTCTTTGTAAAGGTCGCGTTCATGCGCTGGTTTTGTGGGCGTGGTCGGGACAGGCGGCATATAACCTTCTTCAGCGGCATCTGCCATTGCCGTATTTAACGTTTTGGCCGCGCGCCACACTGCAAACACATGCTCTTCGTCTTGCGGCAAGAGCAATCCAGCCAATGGTTTGAGAACGCCTTTGATCCAAGGGAATTCCTGGTGCAGCTGATCTACGCGCGTCCGCGATGCGTCTCGCAATCCGTGGTGCATTCCTGCGGGCGCCATGACTCGATTCGGGGGCACTACACCGTGCTGAGCCGCAGCAATCACGAGGCTCAGAAAACTGCGCGGCGTGACTTCATTAAAAGCGTCACCCAGATGCTTCAGGGGCCATTCATAAGTTTTGCCTTTTTTGTAGCCATACGCTCCATCCGCCATGTAGGGTCCAGCAAGACGGGTCATTATCGCCTGCTGACGGCCCGGGTCCCCAATGACGGACCACCGCCTCGTCAACACCATATTCTGTGACGGATTTTGATATCCCAAAAACTCGAGCAATTTTCCAAAGGAAGGTCGTGCGTCTCCAAGTGCTAAACGAGCAAACAGGAGACCGTAGAGATCGGTACTGGGCCAAGTCAGCCGTACTGCCCCAGCGCGCAGTTTTGGGAGCTCGACGAAATGAAGTGTATCGTCATCGAGTTGGTCCGGGCGCAAAAATAGTTTGACCCGAATTGCCCGATACGCCCGCATCGCCCAGACGACCTCCAAAAGCGCCAAGGTCAATAGCCGGCGTCGCGGCCACGAAATGGCCATTGTGTCGAGCGCGTCGTAAACAATAACGAGTTTCTTACCCTGCGATTGATAAGCTTCATTGCTTTCTGCGATTTCGGCCTCTCGTGTGTCCAGATCGCCAGCACGTCGCAGATAGGATGGCAATTTCAGCGGTGATTTCCCTTCGACACAATCCAGCGCCCGCAAGATGGTTGCCCAGAAAAAGGTGCGGGCTTCGTTCCTGTCGGCATTTGCCGAAACGCATTGGTCGAGTTTTTCGCGTCCAATGCCTGCACCATCGAGCCCAGTGTAACCAAACTGGACTTCTGTATCTGCCAACCGAATACGTGGATAAGCTTTCGCCGCTGCGGCACGAAGCGAAGAATCGCCAAGAACACCGGCCCAAAAGCTTTTTCCTGTGCCCCGTGCCCCAACCACGATAGGCGCCGCAGGATCCAGCGCCGCGGCATGTGTCTCGGGAGCATAAATCTCCCCAAGCGAGGGGACTTGGG
>DAOMZH010000802.1:0-5318 GCA_035437985.1 Polyangium sp. (in: bacteria)
CCCTTCTTCCCCAATCATCATCGCCTGGGGAACTCGTACGCGGTCAAACGGCAACGTCGCCAGCCCCATGCCTCGTTTGCCCAGGGTACCCGGTAAAACCGTCGCGGTCAGATTTTGCGCCGTGTACGGAAGGACAAACGCGCGCGCCGTTTGGGCGGAATCGTCGTAACCAAACACGAGCACGTGGCCAGGCAAGCCAAACACGTCCATCGCCGCCAATTTGCCGTTTAATTCGCAAGTTCCATCCTCGTGCCGCGTCAGCGCCAGCATCTCGAAAGGCTCGACCCCAGCATGCGCCACGGTCGTTTGTCCGCGCGCGATGAGCGGCAGAAGCTTGTTTTTTTGCTCCTCCGTTCCGTATTTCAAGAGCGCTCGGGCCACGACGACATTTGTCGCCACCAGCGCCGCCGTATTGGCACAAGCCGCGGCCAGTTCTTCGAGGACGAGCACGAGCCCGACGAAATCGCCGTCGGCGCCACCATGAGCCTCGGGAATGGTTTTTCCTAGCCAACCCGCTTCGCCAAGCTGCGCGATCGTTTCCGGTTCGATCTTGCCCAAGCGATCCACGTCGTCGGCCTTTGGAACCAAAACGCGCTCGGCAAATTCGCGAGCTGCCTGTTGTGTGCGTCGTTGTTCGTCCGTGATGTCGAAGTTCATGAAGCAATCGTTTCTACGTGTGTTGTCCGTACCTGCCCACGACCTTGGCGCACCTGTTCGAGGACCGGCTGTTGGGACAAACCAAGTTTTCGCACGTCAGCGTTCCTTGAGATAGTCGTCGGGATTTTTTGCTTTGGTAGTGGGTTGCGCGGTGGGTGCTGCTTTTGCAGGCCCGGGGGTCTTGTAGGACGAACCCGGTGACCCAGCATCGACGGAAACTCCGGCGTCCCGAACATCGGTGGGCGGGGGTTTGTCCGCACTACTGACGACTTGTGGGGCTGTTGGCGCCGGATTTGCCGAAGGCACAGGTTCCACACGTACAGGTTCGCTCGCCAAGGGGGGCCCGACGACGCGTTGTTGTTCCGGGCTGATTTGCGCTTGCGAGCGCAGAAACCAAATGAAAAACCCGCCCAATCCCACAAAGACGGTGGCGGTGGCGACAGCGCTGGCCAGCAGCTTTCGCGAGCTACCTCGAGGCCGAACGGGTTTGGTCGCTTTGGCAAACGCCGCAGCAGCATTGGTGCTGATGGGTGCCCGATACGAACCGGGTTCGATGCGCAATTCGGATACCGGCGATAACTCGGGTATCGGCGGCATTTTTTCGACGAACATTTGCGGCGGCAGTTCGTCCCTCGCGCCCGTGACTGCCGGAGATGCCGTTCCATCAAACGCGCTTGTCGTGCCTGCCGAAGGGCCTGATGAAGTGTTGGGCGCTCCGGTTGCCGCCAAGGCCACGGTCGGGGCCAGATTCAACTGCGGCGCGGTGGTCGTCGTAGCCAAAATCGGCGCTGTCGTCGATTGCACAGGAAAATTCGGCGCCGAGGACATCTCCCGTCGAGGTGGAGGGGCAAACCCACCCATGCGCGCTAGACGCTCGATCGTGGCGCGCGAACGCTCGGGCGCATAAGGCGCGATGGCCATGGCAAACTCGGAAATCGACTGATAACGCTTGTTTTTGTCGCGTTCGTAGGCTCGTTCCAAACGATGTCCCAGGTCCGCAGGTATGTCCGGGCGATACGATGTCAGGGGTGTGGGGACACCCGTCAAGACTTCCGCGACGAGGGCGGGCAATGTTTCCGCGTAAAACGGTTGCCGACCGGCGAGCAATTCAAAAAGGGCAATGCCCATCGAGTAAACGTCGGTGCGTTGATCGACGCCTTTCGTTTCCTGCATTTGCTCGGGCGACATGTACAAAGCCGAGCCCATGGCGGTGGTGGTTTTCGTGAGGGCGTGTTCGCCGCCGCCAATCACCTTCGAGATGCCGAAATCCAGGACTTTGACGAGAGGTGAACCATCGCGACGTTGGGCAAGAAAAAGGTTTGCCGGTTTCAAGTCGCGGTGCACGATGCCGTAACTATGCGCTTCGGCGATGGCGTCACAGGCTTGCAGGATGTAGTCGAGCGCATCGTCGACGGACAAAACCCCGCGTCTTTGCAACGTATGCGCTAAATCCGCGCCGTCGAGAAACTCCATCACCATGTACGGCGCGCCCGAATCCATGGTGCCAACGTCCGAAACTCGCGCGACGTGTTCGCTCTTGATCTTCACCGCCGCCCGCGCTTCACGCAGAAATCGTGCGGATGCCTCGGGATGTTTCGCGTATTCCGGAAGGAGAAACTTCAGCGCGACCCGTTCGTCGAGGGTGATGTGCCGGGCCTCCACGACGTACCCCATGCCGCCTTGGCCAAGCACCCGCTCGACGCGATATTTGTTCGCGAGCAAGGCGCCCGGCACGACGGCGGAGGCAGACGGATCAGAAACAGGAGCGGCCGAGGACACGAAGGTGGGCGCAAGATTGCGCGTCTACAAGGCGCACTGCAAGAGCCTTTTCTCGCTGGATCACGAACACATCGGGAGGTCGAAGCGCACCGCGGTTCCTTTACCGACCTCACTCTCGATTTCAATCGTTCCATCCACCGCTTCGAGAAGTGTCTTGACCACCCAGAGCCCCAGTCCGGTGCCTTTTCCCGGAGCTTTTGTCGTGAAATACGTCTCGAAAACCCGATCCAAAACCTCGGGCGGCATGCCGTTTCCCGCATCTTCCACGATGCAACGTGCTCGACGCCGGTCTTCGTCCGCATGCACCTCAATGTGAATGATGCGCCCTTCTGCCGGTTGTCCAGCAAGCGCGTCCGCCGCATTCGTGATGAGATTGACGAAGATTTGCTCGAGTTTCGTGCGGCTCATCGTCACCCGCACCGGCACCGGAGGCGCGTGCGTCAGGATGTTGACGCGTTTCGTTCGTCCCGAAACATTCAGCATGGTGATCACATCATTGACCACCTCCATTACGTTGAAAATCTCAGGGCGATCTTGGGTGGGTGTGCCGAGGTGCAAGAGGTTGCGGGCATGTTGCGCGAGATGCGCAACGCCGCGTTCGAGTGTGGACAAGTCTTGTGGTTCAGGGGGTTTGCCCTGGCTTGCATTTGTCCGGACGAATGTGGCGGTATGGGCGAGGATGGCGACGACGTTGTTGAGTTCGTGGCCGATGCTTGCGGCCATGGTGCCGAGGGTGGCGAGTCGGTCGGCTTGGAGGAGCTGGGCGCGGGTTTTTTCGAGCTCTGCTTCGAGGTATTTGCGGAGTTCGTCGGGATCGGTTGGTGGCGACGAATCACTCTTGCGCGGCGCGGCGATGTGCCCGCTATGCGGCGATTCATCAAACCTTCTCGAAGGAAGCATCCCGTCGGTCATGAACGTTGGAGCCTATCACGGTCCTGGGCCATTGGATCTTGGCTGCTCGACGGGCATGAATTCTTCCCATCCGTAACGTTTGAGGTAGTTGCGCCAAACGCCTTCACATTGCCCGTTGTATTTGCAGGTTTGACATGCAGGACGTTTGTCTCGTTCAGCATCGTCGAGATCTTGCCTGGTGACCATGACCAGCCCACGACCTTTGCCTTCTTGGGCGCGATCTGCACGTTGGGTCACTTCTAGGGACGATTGCGTGCCCAAGTCGAAGTGTTTGTACTTTTCGACGTAGCCTCGATTGAAGTCGGGAATGCCTTCGGTGGTGCAGAGGGGGATGTCGACGAGAAACGCTTGGGGGTGTTTTTCTCCGACGTTCGCGACAAACTTGCGAAATTCATCGGCAATTTCCGTATATTTCGGGAAAATCTGTTCGAAGTACGTGTTGGCTCGACCATTGGCTTGCATGACGTTGAAGACGACTTGGTCAACGCCGAGGTTGCGCAAGAAGCGATAGATGTCGAGCAAGTGGGGCAAGTTGCGATCGGTGAGGACGGTGGAGGTGTGCAGTTCGATGCCGAAGCGTTTGAGTTTCGCGATGGTCTCGAGGCCGGCGACGGTTTGTTCGAAGCTGTCGGGTGTCCTTGTCAAACCTTCGTGGAGTTTTTTCGTATGCCCGTGGATGGAGATGTAAAACCGGTTCATGCCCGCTTTGGCGAGGCGCGCGGCGTAGGGCAAGTGGGACAAACGCCGGCCGTTGGTCATGATGCTGATCTTCGAATAGCCGAACGATTTGGCCATGCTGACGAGATCGGGCAGTTCGGAACGCGTGGTGGGTTCGCCCGAGGTGAAGCAAACTTCCGCAGCTCCGCGACCTTGTTCCAAGATCCAGCGGACGCGATCGACGGTCATGGCGGAGTTGTTGACGTAGCGGCCGTCGCGATCTTCTTCCATGCAAAAGATGCAGTTGTTGTTGCAGATGGCGCCGATCGAGATGTGAATGCGTTCGTCGCGGGATTCGAGACGTTCGGCGATGGACGGTGCGATACGGGAAAAACCTTCGGACACGAAAGCCTCGACGTTCATGGTCGTGCAGACGGGGCGTGTCGTCAACCTGGCGTGCAAATCTGGCGTGGCGGCGCAGAGCTTGCGTGACGCGGGGCGCAGGTTTTTCGAGCTCTGCGAAAAATTCAGCGTGGTGTCGGGGGTTGGACGGCGTGGCACACGAGCTGCTTGGGGGCGGATTGCCGTTCGGATCGTGAACGGCGCGGGGCGAAACATTTCGCCCGTTCCGGAGGAGCAGAAGCGATGTCCAAAGCGATGCCGAAGATTCAGAAATACATGACGACCGTGCCCATTTGCATAAACCGGACGGACACGGTGGCTGCGGCGCACAAGGTGATGCGGGAGCACGACATTCGACATCTTCCGGTGGTTGAGGGAGACAAACTCGTCGGGATCGTGACGCAGCGCGATTTGCATCTGATCGAGACGTTGAAGGACGTCGATGCGGAAAAGGTTACGGTCGAAGACGCGATGACGACGAATCCGTACACGGTGAATCCGGATGCGGATCTAGCCGAGGTGGTCGCGGAGATGGCCGAGCAGAAGTATGGCTCGGCGCTCGTGCTGCAGAATCACAAGGTGGTGGGTGTGTTTACGACGGTCGATGCGATGCGGGCTTTTTCGGAGTTGCTCCAGAGCCGCTTGGCGCATTGATTCAGGTTTGACCGAGGAGTTCCAGAAGGGCAAATGTTTGTCTTTCTAAAACAAGGTCATCGTCTTTCCTTTCACACTCGTGCTGCGCTTTGCGAGGCTCGATTTCTCGGCATCCGCGGCACCCCGAACTCGCCCGCTGCGCGGGCTCAAACAGCGGGGCCCCGCCGCGGCGCCGGGAAATCAAGCACTCGCAAAGCTCCGCGACGCCTTCATGGGACGAGTTCTCGGTTGTGATCGTTCCACCGTGCGTCGCGACA
>DAOMZH010000803.1:0-5316 GCA_035437985.1 Polyangium sp. (in: bacteria)
CGCGAGGCTTTTGTTTGTGATTGGGGGTTGGGGGGCTCTCACAATCTCTTTGGCTACGCCAAAGAGACTGACCCGACGGCTCTGCCCCCATACCCCCGGTTTTGCCTTAGCGTAACTTGATTGCGGGACTGATTTGGGCCCCAAACCCCCGGTTTTGCCTCGTCAAATATCACAACACCTTGCCCGGGTTCATGATGCCAAACGGATCGACGACCCGTTTGATCGCGTGCATCAATTCGAGTTCGGCTGGGGAACGCGAATAATTCAAGTAATCCTTCTTCAAGAGACCAATGCCGTGTTCGGCGGAAATACTGCCATGGTATTTCCGGACAAGCTCGAACATCGCGTGATCCGCATCATGGGTTTTCGCCAAAAACGCCGATTTCTCCAGATCGTCCGGCTTCATGATGTTGACGTGCAAATTGCCGTCGCCAATATGCCCAAAGAGTGCGATTTCCCAATCAGGATAACGAGCCGAAAATACGTTCTCGAGTTCCGAGCAAAACCCTTCGAGATCCCGAATGGGCAGAGCAATATCGTTTTTATGGGGCATACCCGTGGCGCTCAAGCTCTCGCTAATGCCTTCCCGCAACCCCCAAATCGCCAATGCTTCACCAGCATGTTGCGCCAAAGTTCCATCCGTGACGATTTCCCGCTCGAACAATTGCGTTATCCAACCTTCGAGCGCTTCGCGATCATTCCGTTCGACTTCGAGCAAGACATAATAAGGGCTTGGCGCTGAGAGCGGCTCGCGCACGCTGCGATGCCGACGAACTCGAGCCATGCATCGTTCCGTGAAAAACTCGTAGGCGGAAATGACGAAGGGTCCTTTACGCGCTTCGCGGAACAAGGTCAAAACGCCAGCGAGATCGGGAACGGCAAAAAGAAGAACGTCGAGTTGTCCAGGCAAACGCGCGAGTTTGAGGGTGGCTTCCGTGATGACCCCCAAAATACCTTCGCTGCCAATGAAGAGTTGGCGCAAATCAATGCCCGTGTTGTTCTTCTCGAGCGCACCATTCAAATCCAAAATTTCGCCACTCGCCAAGACGACGCGCAAACCAAGCACCCATTGCCTGGTCAAACCATAACGAATGACTTTGACGCCTCCAGCGTTCGTCGCAATGTTTCCGCCCACGTGGCTCGAACCTTTTGATGCGAAATCAACTGGCCAGGTCAAACCATGTTCCGCAACGTGTTTGTGGACTTCTTCAGTAACGGCACCGGCATCGACACGTACGGTCGCGCCGAGCACGTCGACCGGATCCATTCGGCGCATGCGGGAAAGCGACAAAACGAGTTCGCCCTTGGCTGCTAAGGCGCCCGCGGCAAGTCCGGTGCGTCCCCCCGAAGGTACGACGGGGACGCGATGCGCGGAGCACAAGGCGAGGAGTTGGGAAACTTCTTGGGTGGAGCGGGGCAACGCGATAGCGGAGGGGCGCGGATCGAACACTTTGGTCCAATCGCGGCCAAACGTGGCCAAATCACCAGGGTCGGTGGAAAGAAAATCGGCGGGAAAAACCCGGCAGACTTCGGCGAGAAAAGCTTCGGGGAGCGAGGTCATGACGGAGGTGGATTATCGCGGGTTCCATCATGATGCAACGGGAGACCCAGGGACTCGCGTTCGTTCGAGACGCGTGCTACTGTGCGCGTATGTCGTCCAGAACTGCGGTGCTCGAGATGGCCATGCAACTCTCGCGCGCGGAGCGAGCCGAGCTTGCAAAAGATCTTTTGGCAAGCCTCGATGATGCAGAAGCCGTCGACAACCGGGACATCGAAAGTGCTTGGCTCGTCGAAGTTGAAAGACGGATCGAGAAAATTGACCAGGGAACGGCCAAGTTCGAAGCTTGGGACGTGGTTCAGGCACGCATTGCCTCGAGGGTTCGTCCAGCACAACCGTGATCAATGTCCTCGACGAAGCGGCCGAGGAACTCCTGAGCGCTGCGAAGTGGTACGATGCAGAGCGGCATGGCCTAGGCGACCAACTGTTGGCCGACGTGAATCTTGCTTTCATGGCGATCGAAGAGAACCCCATGACGTGGCCAGCGGCTCCAGGCTCGCGAGGAGCACGACGCCTTCTGTGCAAGCGATTTCCGTATGTCGCGTATTACGTCGTCCGCGATTCGATCATTTGGATCGTGGCCGTTGCGCACACGAGCCGCCAACCCGGGTATTGGCACCATCGGGTCAAGCATTGATCGCGGGATATTGCGAAAGATCTCACCGAATAATCAATTCTTGCACGCGACCACGACCAGCCGCTTTGCAATTGACCGCGCGCGTCGCACCAACAGCTGCCAATTCAAATGTGCCCGCTCCGTAAAGCGAATACACTTCCGGCGCCGAGGAATTCGACAGAAGCACGCGCACGCCACGAGCCTTCAATTCCCGCGCCACGTCGCGCAGTTTTTCCTGCTCGCGCATGCCAAACCCGTTTTTCGTGTACGACGTGAAGTTCGACGACGCCGAGAGCGGGACGTAGGGCGGATCGAAATACACGAAATCACCAGGTAACGCACGATCGAGCACCGACTCGAACGACGAATGCAAAATCTCGGTGTGGCGCAATGCAATGGCACACTTGCGGAGATTGTCGGCATCGCAAATCGTGGGATTGTCGTAATCGCCAAACGGAACGTTATAGATGTTGTTGCGATTGACGCGGTACAGCCCATTAAATCCGGTGCGGTTCAAATAAATGAACCATGCCGCGACCTCGGTGTTCGTCTTGCTGTCGATGTCGACGCCGCGCATCCGCATGAAAAAGTCTTTGTCGTGCGGATACGAGGACAACAAATCGATGAGATTCTCGACGTCGTCACGAATGCCCATGTACGTGCGCACGAGGCGCTCGTTCGTATCGGCCAAAATGGCGCGTTCGGGCAAAAGGTGGAAAAACAGGGCGCCTCCGCCGACGAATGGCTCGTGGTACGTATTGAATCGCGTAGGAATACGCGGTTCGAGTTCGTGCATGAGTTGTCGTTTACCACCAACCCATTTGACGAAAGGCTTTGCATTTCCCGGTTCGATTTCTCGAATATCGGGACGAGCACGCCCTCGCGCCTTGAGTGGCCCAGGGCCAGGGAGCGGAAGGGGTTGAACGACAGGGACCGGAAGCTTGCGAAGGGCTTGTTCGAGCATCGGAATGACCGACCCGTACAAGCTCGCTTTTCGATGGGGCAAACTTTTGCCAACGACTTCGAATCGTCCACAAAAACTTGTCCCTGCTCATCTGCTCCGTGAGGACGCTTTTTTCGGAGAGAATGGCAATCGACAACAAAAATTTGTCCCTGCTCATCCGCTCCGTAATGGCGCAGGTGAACAGTCAGGGTTTGGGGATGCGCAACGTTTTGGAAATCATCGCGCTGCCACTGACGACGTGCAGCAAAACAAGCGGATGAAAGACGAAAGGACCAACGAGAACTTCGCCGCCGGGAAGTGCAGTGCCGATGCGGCCCATCGATGACAACACGGCGTACAACAAAACGATGAGCAGCGTCGTCGGGATGGGCGTGCCCTCGAAATAGGCGACTTTGCCCGTCGAATCCGACAAGGAAGCAGCCGTCGCGTTGTATCGAGCAAGGCGGCTGATGCCGCAACCGACGAAATACACAAGGCCAATGGCGTCCACGCCGCCGCGCATGCCGAGCGCAAACGCAAGCGCCGCGGGAGCTACGCCAAATGCGACCAAATCCGCAAGCGAATCGAGCTCTTGGCCGAGCAGCGAGACTTCGTGACGCATGCGCGCAACTCGGCCATCGAGGAAGTCACACACGAGCGAGATGGGAAGAAGGGCAAATGCGAGCTGAAGAAACGTGACGTCGCTCGTCGCAACGTACTTCATCGAGGCGAGGACGGAGCCCATGCCGGCGAAACCGTTTCCAAGAGTCAAGAAATCGGCAACTTGAAAGTCCCGAATCATTGAAAAACGTCGCTTCTTGGGCTTTTTCATGTGCCAACGGTTTTGCCATGACCAGGGGGGCGTTGCCAAGCGGAGAGTTGTCAAAATTCACTGGACGATGACCTCGAGGATAGGCGTTACTCATGCCGACATGCGCCTTCATCGATCCTCAATTGCACTCGTTGTTACTCTGCTCGTTGGTTGCGAATCGCCCAAGCCCGATGCTGTTCCCACGCCGCCGCCAAGTGCGGCGACGAAGGTTGCGGCGTCGACGGCCGCGAGTGTCGCTTTAGCTCCAGCCATTTCTGCGTCGGCTGCGGCCCCCGCGCCAATGACGGTCGGTCCGTTTGGAGAAACGGTTCAAAAATTGTCCGAGCGTGGAGGTGACTTCATTTCGGACAACCTGATCTCGAATGAGACTTCTTATTTGCAAACGGCGAAAGCGTTGCTCGATCGTCCTGCGGGCGGGGTGTACATTGGGGTAGGACCCGAGCAAAACTTTACTTATTTGGCACTGACGCGACCGAAATTGGCGTTTGTCGTCGATATTCGTCGGGACAATCTGCTGCAGCACCTGTATTACCGATATCTTTTCGAGGAAGCGCGGGACCGGGCGCAATTCTTGGCGCTTTTGGTGGGGCGCCCGTACGACTCGGCGACGGCGCCCGCGGACAATGCGGACTTTGCGACGATCGTAAAGCATGCCGAGAAGATGCCTCCGGATACGAAGCTGCAAAAAAGCATGGTGGATGCGGCGATATTGCGGATGACGAATGTGTGGGGAATTCGTCTGGACGACAAAGACAAGCAATCCATTCAGAAGATGGCGCAGGTCTTTTTCGACAAACAGCTCGATTTACGGTTTGAGCTCAAAGAGTCTTCGGGGCGAAAGTATCCGACGTTGCGGGAGCTCTTGGGATCGAAGGATCCTGGGGGAGTGGAGCGGGGGTTCTTGGCGACGAACGAAGCGTTTCGTTTGGTGCAAACGATGGAGCGTGAAGGGCGCGTGATTCCGGTGGTGGGTGATTTTGGTGGGGATCAGGCGTTTGCGGCGATTGCCGAGCACTTGAAGAAGAATGACTTGAAGTTGACGACGTTTTACGTGTCAAACGTCGAGCAATATTTGCTGGAGCCTCCGGTGTGGACGAAGTGGCTCCGGAATGTGGAGGGTTTGCCGCGAACGGACGATGCGGTGTTCATTCGGTGTTATTTGGATCAGGGGAAGAAGCATCCAAAACAAATGGAGGGGCATCGGACGGCGACGGTATTGGCGAAGGTGAGCGACTTTTTGGTGCGGGAGAAGAAGACGCCGTCGAAGTCGTTTTTCACGGTGGCGACGGAGGGGAATTTGGAGAGTTCGAATTGAGAGCGGGTCCGGTGAGTTGGACGCTCGCTTCGCGCGCTAACAAGCGCGCTAC
>DAOMZH010000804.1:0-5314 GCA_035437985.1 Polyangium sp. (in: bacteria)
TGGCGAACCCCCGGATCCCGGGGCGCTCGAGGTCATTGACGTCGTTGGCGCTGATTCGATGGGAAAGCAGGATGTTACGGCGCTGATTCAGGCTGCCATTGACACGGCAGTGACCAAAGGTGGGGCGATCGTGCATGTTCCCGCGGGTCTTTATCGGCTCGATGGCCTTCTCCAAGTATCCGCGTCGCATATCGTGCTCCGGGGCGACGGGCCGACCCAAACACGACTGTTTTTCACGAAAGCCATGGGCATGGCCGACAAAGCTCATGTCTCGTTTTCCGCGCCGCTGGTTGCCGATCTGGAAACACCGTTGGCTGTTGACGGGGTCGTGGGCTCGACATCGATATCCGTGCTCGATGCAACAGGTTTTGCGCCTGGGGACGACATTGCGATCGGATTCATCATTACGCCTGAATTCATAACCGAGCACCACATGACGGACACGTGGATTGCTTTTAATGGCACTTGGCAAACGTTTTTCCGGCGTACGGTCAAATCGGTGAATACGGCGTCATCGCCGCCGATGCTAGAAATCGACGTGCCATTGCGCTATTCCGTGAAATTGCGCGATAACGCGTCGGTGCGTCGGGAAAAAGGGTATTTGGTGGGGGCGGGTGTGGAATCGCTGGGCCTTGCCAATGCGGTGAGTTGGGACGAAGCTTGGAGTGTCGATCGCACGCATGTGCTCGAATTCGCGCATGTGGTGGATGGATACGTGCGCGACGTGCAATCGTTCGCTTCGCCAAACGCTCCGGTATCTGGAGCTGGCGCAGGGGCGCATTTGTTATCGGGCGGCATTTTGGTCATGGAGTCGAAGCGCGTCACGATCGAGCGTACCGAAATGGCCAAGGCGCAGAATCGGGGGGGCGGCGGCAATGGTTATCTATTCGAGCTTCAGCGCAGCAATGAAGTGTTGATTGCTGATTCCAAGGGAACTGCGGGGCGCCATAATTTCATCCAAAACTGGGGGTTTGGCACGACGGGATGCGTGTGGAAGCGCGTCGAGAGCCGCGAGGGGCGCGCATTCGTGGCGAAAGATTCGAATCTCGCAACAACGGGGCACAGCGAATTTCATCATTCGTTGGCCACCGCGAATCTCATCGATGCGTCGTTATTCGATGACGGGTTTTCCACGATCAATCGGCAAGACGAAAGCACCGGTGCGGGGATTACGGGCGCTATGAACGTGGTTTGGAATGTGCGTGGTGTGGGCACGGTGCGATCCATACAATTCGGTTGGGGTTATGTGATTGGAACATCCGGGCCGTTTGTCGTGACTGAATCACCCTTGCCGCTTGGGCAGGGGACTGAGCCCGTAGATTTCGTCGAAGGGCTCGAACGGGGGGCGGATCTCGTGCCGCAATCCTTGTACGATGATCAGCGAGCGAAGCGGCTGGCCATGCCGTAAACTCGAACGAATGGTCGTTCTCTGCACGTAATCCCATTGCGTTGGAGCGGCAATTTTTGCTATCATCGCGGCGTGAGCAAGTATCGTTCCGCGCCAAACCCTCGTCCACCCATCGTCATTCAGGTCAAGCGATCCTTGTTGATGGCTTTTATCGTCTTGGCGGTCACGGTGCCGTGTGCCCTCTCGAGTTGCACGTTTTCGCGTTCGGAACTCACCTGCTCGCGAGCCGCAAACGAATGTCGAGTGCTCGTGTTTGCTGGGCCGGAGATCCTCCGTCACAAGCGATCGTATCCGCTTTCGAGCATCAAGAGCGCGGTCATCGACAGCTCCTGGAGTCCCAAAATACGCGACCATCTCAAAGGAATCGCGCTGGATGTCGCTGGCGTCGTGACCTTGATCGATGATTATTCGAATGCCAACAATGACCTCAAAGAAGAGTGGGTTCAGACCGTCAATCAATTTTTGCATGATTCTTCGCGAGAATCATTGGAAGTTCACTACGGTTCCACGTGGCCTGCTTTTATTACTTCGGGCATTTGCCTTTTGATTTTGGTGGGATATGCGCGAGCTCGGTTGCGCCTCATCGTGAATGGTAATGAGCGTAATGTTCAGATCGAGCAGCGCATTTTCAGGACGACGGTGAAAACGCTGCCTCTCGATAGTGTCGTCGAAGCATTTATTCACGAAATTGACAGTAGTAAGGGTAACGCAAAGCTTCAGGGCGTCGCATTACGATTGAGCGAGGGGCCGCCGGTCGTACTGGAAGGCCATTCCTCCGTGGAACGCCGAGCCAAGATGGAACTCATCTACGAAATCAATCAGGCCCTCGAAGAGGCTCGAGACCGCTGAGCCGCATGGTCGATTCCTTGAAATTTGCCGTGTAATCCAATCTTGATTTTGCGCAGACTGCGGCACGCGATTGAAAACGAGTCCTCGAAAGGTGAATGCGTGCCGCTGCCCATTGCTGGCCAGAGGTCGACCTATTTCGTATGTATGGGCTTATTGACAATGCCCGTAATTAGGCCCCAAGGTCACATCCGAAGCGCAAAACTGATTCGCCATGCATGGCGGAACTGGAGGTTGACCGGGGTGGCATACGACTCGGTTTGGCAAGGTGCACTCGGGTGAACAGAGCGCCTTGTCGTATCTGATTAACGTCGAGTTCCAAACGGCACAACACGTCGAGCCCGGACAATCCTCGGGGCCATCACACGAAAGGGCAAGCTTCCCATTTTGCATGCATGTGTCTGGGGGGGTGCATTCGTATGCATTGGCACGGTCGAAGCAACAGCAGTCGGGCGATTTGCATGGTCCCGCATTGCTGCACGCAACCTCGATGCGAATTTCGCCGCTTCCGCCTGCACCTGCGTTTCCCGCTCCACCAGCGCCTCCCTTGCCTCCATTGCCTCCATGATCGCCACTGCTGCTCGCTTGGCCTTGACCGCCTTTGCCACCCATTCCGCTGCTGCTCGACGCACTTTGCTTCCCGCTACTCGCCGACGAGTTTGTCGATGAACTCGCCGACGAACTCGCCGATGGATTTTCGATTTCGGTCGTCGGCGATTCGTACGTGCACCCATGCAACGCGCTAAAAATGATGATCGTCCCGAGTCCGCATAAACTGATGGTTTTCATGGCCAGTCATGTTCTCACGAATCGGGTTGATGGGGAAGTTTCAGGTAGCAATCACGTGCAAGCGCGCCCATTCCTGGGCGCGAGCGAGCGCCAATTGTTCGAGCATTTCTGCCGCCTGCGATTGTGCGCGCTCGGTCGAACCAGCAAATGCAGCCAAGGACTCGGTCGCCTGAAAATGACGCAATAGTTCGTCTCGAACATCCATTTCGACGTCACCGCCTATGGCAATACAAGGCACGCCTTTTTGCCCCGCCCTACGCGCCACGCCCAAAGGGGCTTTGCCGCGTAGGGTTTGTCCGTCTAGCCGCCCTTCGCCGGTAATGACCAACGAAGCATGTTCGAGCAACTCGTCGAAACCGAGCATGTCGAGCAGCAAATCGATTCCCGAAACGAGTTTGGCATTGCAAAACGCCAAGAGTCCCGCCCCGAGACCGCCTGCAGCGCCAGCTCCGGGGATGTCGCGAACATTTTTCCCAACATCCCGCGATATGATTGCTGCATAATGGGCGAGCGCGACATCCAAGAGTTTTACATCTTCCGCGGTACCACCTTTTTGCGGACCATATACAAAACTTGCTCCGTCACGGCCACAAAGAACATTGTCGACGTCACAAGCGACGGTCACCGCGACGTTTTCCAAGCGTTTGTCGAGACTTGACGCATCAATACGAGACAAACGCGCTAGGGCCGCGCCGCCCGGAGGCAATTCGTGGCCCGCGGCATCGAGAAATCGTGCGCCGAGCGCTTGAGCCATGCCCGCTCCGCCGTCGTTCGTCGCGCTTCCGCCAATGCCCACGAGAATGCGTTTTACCTGTACATCCGTCCGGTCGAGAATCGCGCGAATCTGATCGCCTACGCCAAGGGTCGTCGTGAGCTTCGGATCGCGCTGGGAAAGCGGTACGAGCGACAAGCCGCTGCTCGCGGCCATTTCGACGACCGCAGTCGTGTCTTCGACGGGTCCAATCAGACCAAGCCGCACGCGAACGAGGCTCGACAATGGGCCTCGTGCGGGGATTTCGAGGTAACGGGCATTGTTTTGTTGAGAAACGAGGGCCTCGACCAGTCCTTCGCCCCCGTCTGCCAGCGCGACGACATGCGCGTGTTCACCAGCTCGCCGCAATCCGTGGGCAATTGCGGTGCTTGCTTCGCGTGACGACAACGTTCCTTTGAACGACGCGCATGCGACGATCACGAGCTTTTGTTGCAGAGGAAAACTCAATCTTTTTTCGGTCCGGTGACCGGGACGAACGATCCGTGTTTGACGCGATCGGTACCTGCTTTGGGCAGTGCGGCAGGATAAACCGTTATTTTGGCTTCGCCGACGATTTGTCCGCGAGATTCAACCCATTCATTACGTTCGGCAACCCAGGCCATGACGGCTTCCCGAACTTCATCGGAGATTTCGCGCGGGTCATCACGATCGACCAGCGACAAGCCCGTGTCGTAGCGATAACGAACTTCCATTAACCGGTTTGGATCCAGGTTTTTTTGCGCCTCGCGATGGGCTGTTTGAGCTACCGCGTCTTCGCGTGCCCGAGCTTCGCGTTGCGTTTCGGCTTCGGCCCGACGTTTTTCGACGAGCGCCTTTTCGGCGGCTTTTTCGTCGTCGTCGTAGGGGCGCATGGATTTCTTGAGCCGATCATTTTGTTCGCGCGTGAGCCCTTCGAAGACCACGCCGAGCACGTCGGTAAAACGCGGGCGTTTCTCGAGCCACGCGATTGTCGATTCTTCGTCGGTGAACTCTTGCATCGTAGGTTCGCCCGTCTGCATGTTTTCGAGCTTCAACATGATCTTCATAGATCCGCATCATCTCCGAGTTGCAGGCGTTTGACAATGGCGAGTTCTTGCGTTGTCCGCATGGGCGACTCCTCTGCGTGCCGGCGGAATTTTGAAGGTCGCGGCGAGGACGGACCAACTTTCGAACGCACCTCTCTTGCACGTGCCCTTGGTCGAACGCTAAGCTCCCGGAACTTCAGCGCACAGCAGAGTCCACAGATTGTTTGGAGTTGCAGGAGCCGATGACGCAGCCCACGCCAACACAGATTCCCGCACCGGGGACGATCTTGCTGAGCCGTTACCGGGTCGAGCGGCAGCTGGGTCAAGGGGGCATGGGCGTCGTGCTTGCGGTCCGACACATAGACCTCGACAAACTCTTTGCGTTCAAACTATTGTTGCCGCAAGCCCTTGAATATCCCGATGCCAAGGAGCGATTTCTGCGCGAGGCGCGAGCGGCGGCGCGTTTGTCCAGTGAACACGTCACCCGGGTGACCG
>DAOMZH010000805.1:0-5306 GCA_035437985.1 Polyangium sp. (in: bacteria)
GGCGAAACCGTCAGTTGTTCGGTTTCCCCGGCCCACGAATCATCTCGCTGGGGTTGGATTGCCGCATTGGCATTCGCCGGCGCCCTCGCCACGCGTCGCAATCGCCCCCGCGCCTGATTCAATTCGTCCCGCCTCGTCCCACCACCCGCACCAATCCCGTTTTCGCTTCGCCTGATGCGTCTGACGAGACGAAGACCATTTCGGCACCATCCGCCGACAAACGCATATCTGGTGCTGCTTCGCCCAAATACGCCCGCAGGTTCACGAGGCGCGTGTACACAGGACCCGTCGGAAAAAGCGCAAACGATTGCATGTCGGTCGTCACTGCCAAACCAATCGAGTCGTTCGACTCCGGCGGAAGATTTTGGTCCTTGGTCGTCGCTGAAAATCCTTCAATGCCTCGGGCCGTAAAAAGAACGCGAACGGTGTCGTCGACAACGAATGCTTGCGGCGTTCCAACGTGAGTGATGCTGCGCCAAAAGATCGGATCCGTCACATTTTCTGCAAACAGGATCGGGTTTGGCTGGGTACGCATTGCCTCCGAATCAGTCACCTCGGCCAATCCAATCCCGGCACCTGCCCCGCCTTCATAAAACAAATACGTCCTGCCATTGAAGTCCACCGTCGAGGGCGACCCGACCGAGCCACTTTCCCAGTTTTCCTCCGCCAAAAGCACCGGGTCCATGTCCATGACGAACTGTTTTCCCCCATCGCTCGACCGAGCGCGCACGATGCGCGACGGATTGCCCACGGCGGCATAGAGTTCCAGGTCCGGGCCTCGCCGTAAAACACTTGGAGCACCAACCAAGGTCTCTCCGTCGATGTTGAAGACCGGCTCCGTGGGTTCGATCCGCCAAACATGGGGTGCAGCGATCGTGACGCGATGAATGACGCGGGTTTGATTGCGTTCCAATTCGACGAAAGCTGTCGGTTCATTCGCGAGATACGTCGGTTCGCCAAGGTCGGCAATTTCCGCGACCGCTTCGCATGCTGCACCCGACCCGCAGGTTCCTCCACTGCCGCACAGCGAAACGACACAAACGTCATCGAGCGAATCGCATCGCTCCCCATAATGGCAATCGTCGTGATTTTGGCATTTGCGCGCGCACCCTCCGGAAATGCACCGCTCATTGGCGCCGCAATCAGCGTCCAGCGCACAACCCCGTGTACATCGTTTTCCGCGACAAACTTCGCCATCCGAACACGCCGTGCCGCCTTGACAAGGTTCGACCACGCAACGCCCGCAAATGCACTTTTCGAGGTCCGCGCAGTCTGTAGTTTTGGCGCACATATGCCTGGTTTGCCCTGCTGGAACGCATAATGCCGCCGCCCCCGTCGCGAGCGCCGGGCTGATGATTCGCGCTGTTCCCAGACAAACTTCCACGGGAGCTGCATCTCCAAATGCTCCAATACCGTCCCCAGGAAAAGGTGCGAGCGCCGAATCGCTCGTTACGAGCCCACACGCGGGCGCACCCAGGAGCACCATGCCCCATAACGCGTTTTTCATCGAAACGTCCCCTCCATGGAAATTGCTCCGACAAACGTTTTTCCCGACACCTCGTATTTGGCGTACGGCAATGCTGGATGTTGCTTCCGTTCCGTGCGTGGCGCGAGAATCGATGCTCGTCCGGCAACATCGAAACGCAAGTCCACGCCCCAATATCGACCTATGCCTATTCCTCCACCCAGGGCAAACGAGTGACTCGTTGCGTCGGCATACGTTGTAAAACCCGTTTGTCGTGGTACCGGCGATGGTTCGAGCTCATAACCGCCACGCGCAGCCCAGCGCAATCGTTGATCATTTCGTTGACGTGTATCTCCGGGACGCCCTGTCCCCGATGTCCATTCGACGCCAATACGAGGCACCAGAATATCTCGAAAACGGGGGGCTACGAATTCGACTTCGGTGCGTCCTGGCGACGTTCCGAGGTGCACGTCGAGCAATACATTGGCGACGGGGGCAGGGGCATCGTGATATTGTTGATACTCCAAAGCGCCAAAAATTGCCCATCGAGGATGCGGAGTGAACTTGGCGCCAGCAGTCCAACGCGCCGGATCGTAACCGCTTGCGCCTTGTACCGAAATGGACGTGGTGCCATTCAACGGATTTTCGGCCAGCGCGATCCGAATGTCGCTCTTGACGAGGAGCCCCACCGCGAGCGCGCCACGATAGGTCACGCCAAACGAGATTCGGCCGAGGTCCAGCGAAAGTCCAACGATGGGAGCAATTCGATAATCGAGGCGAATGTCCGAGGTCGCGTCCGCGTAGGTGCCTTGCGCATCTTGCCCAAGTAGGAACGATGTTCCGCTGCCGCCCATGTCCAAAGCCAATGCGGCTCCGATTCCAATGCCAAACGGTCCTCTGCGTGCGCCCAAGGTCAAGTCGAACGTGGCCCGCTGTAAAACGGATTCGTACCGGAAAAACTGTGGTTCCGTACCCGGACGAAAAGAAATTTGGGCAATGGCTGAATTGGGCATATGCGCCGAAAGCGCCAAACCAAGTGAAATTCGAGCCGGCAATTGCAAACCGATTTGGGCTGCGACATCGAGCCCCGCGATATCCCGCACCGGGGCTGTGCGACCATCGAGGCGTAAATCCAAAAAGCCATGCATGTAACCAATGCGCAAGCGCGTGCCAATGAGCGCCGCGTGCGCTGCATTCTGCACGGGCGCTGTCGTTGCGTCAGGATCAGCAACGTCGGAGCGGAGCAGCGCGGTAGAGCGCGCACCAGCACCAAAAAACGTGGACGTATCTGCCCGAGCTTCGGTTGTGCTGCAGACCGCGACGAAGACGATGGATGTCCAGATTGCGGTCTGCATCAAAAATCCACCCCCGCACTCGAGGACAGCGTAATGAATGCCCCGCCAGCTCGGAGGCTCGGATATCCCGGATTGGTAATATTCGAACTCGGGTTATTCGCATCGAGACCAACGACCGTGCTCTCCGGGCAAGGTAATGCCGAGCAGGCGAGTTTGTCTTGCTGAAATGGAGAAAGAAATTGGCTATTTCCGCCGATTCCGAGGCGCAATGCTTTACCGATCAGATTTTGGAGAACGACCGAAGCCCCCAAGCCAATCGTGAATTTGTCGCCATCGACGAGATTCGTTCGCCCCTGTCTTTGACCCGTGAGAATCGTCGGCTCGAAAGCCAAGCCTGCTCGAAGGACCAGGTTTGTCTTGGCGCTTAATCGCCGCGAATAATTTGATCCCAAACGAAACGACATCGTGTCGCGAAAAAGGCCCGACGGTGAACGGGAAACGAGGTTTACGCCTGGGAGCGTCGATTGCACGGACAAATATGGCCCGCCCCAGGTCGACCATTGTGCGTAGGCCACGTCGCCTTCCACATTGACCGGCCCGAACTGAAGACGCGAGGCCAGGACAAACGTGCGCGGATCGAACATGGCTTGGGGCGCTTTCAAGTTCGTAGCGAGTGGGATACCGCCAACATTCGCTGTCGTTTCAATGTCGAGTGGAATGCCGAATGCTTGCCGAAAAACCAACGCGAGATGCACGCGGCGCGAAGGATCGAAACGAATACCGGCAATGGTCGAGACGACCGTGCTCGCAGCAATGTCAATGCGCGGTTCTGGCGCACCAGTAGCGCCTTGTTCGAGTTTGGCGGGGCCGCGTACGCCGGCCAAGATATTGGCGCCAATTCCGACTCCGAGCCAATCGGCGAGGCGAATTCCGATTGCCGGCACGGCGGTGAGACGCTGGGTTCGATTGTCGTAATAAGGATACAGCGGCTGCTCTGGAGAACGTGCCAACAGACGGAGCGCGGTGGTGGGCAGGAAGTACCCCGAAAAACCAATTCGAATACGCTTGGCCAGCGGCCCCTCGAGGGGCAAGGCTACACTGGCAGTCAACGTGAGGCCAAAAGGATCCGCAAACGGTAATGGTTTGTCTTGGGCTTGAAGGGTGGTCAGCGACAACGTGGGAGCAATGACCAACGTTGCGGTTTGTCCAAAAGCAAGTCCTCCGGGGTTATAAAACGCCGCGCTTCCATCTTCTGCCCCGGCACTTCGCGCATTAACCGCGGCAATGCCTTCCGGCCCGATTCCTTGCACCTCAAAGGAACTCGCCCAGGTCTGCTTCGACGTACCCGCGAGCAACGTGACGCATGCAGCAGCGAAAAACATGCGAGGAACAAGCATGACCATGGCCCAGCCCAAAATACGGGGCCTCGATTCACCGGTCAATAAGATCCGTTTGGCGTTGCCATCACCAATGCGTTTTAGTCGGAGTTCATTCGTGCCATTTGAAGGCGACCATGCTGATTGCAAACATCGCCACGACCCACCCGGTCAGCAAAACCAGTCCTCCAGCGAGATGAGAAATGTCGTGAACGCCGTAAAGCAAGACGGATCGGGAGAGACGAACCATTTCCGTCGACGGGAGAAGATTACCGAAAGCGGCGAGGGGTTTGGGTAATCCATCGAGCGGAAAAAAGATCTCTGAAAAGAACACCAACGGATAATTGATGGCGCTGACGATATCGACCATGAGCTCGGGATTTTTGACTTTCGACGCAATGGCGAAACCCGCGCCCAGAAAAACCAAGACCCCCAAAAATGAAATCAGCATGATCCAAAGAAATGAGATCGCACCGAGGGGCATTTCGAAGCCAAAATGGGCAATACCCAGGAGCAAGACCACCTGCACGAGCACCAAAATCGTCCGTGTGGCCACGTTCGCCGCAATGAAGGTGTGTTTGCGTAATGGTGTCGTGGCTAATTTCTTGAGGAACAGACTCTGGCGGAAAAGCACCATGGGATAACCCATCCCAAAAAGCCCAGCCGTCAGGACGGAAAAAGCAAGAATGCCCGGAAAAAGATAATGCACGTAGCCAAAACGCGGGGCACGAACGATTTCGATGCGTGTGGGTACAGGTAAAACCGTGGTCAAACCCGTCCCGAAAATCTGATCTCGTTCTCCGATCCGGAGCTCGACGCTGGTTCCATCTGCCGAACAGAGCAGCACGGCACTCGCCATGCGTGAACGAAGTTTACCCATCGCTTCGGCTTCACTGCGCTCGTGATTGATCCGCACTTCGTCGAACGTTTCGAGGTGCTTCGCGCACGCTTCGACAGCTCGATGTGGCGCGTTTGTCTCGACGATTGCTACGTACCGCCGCTCGAAGGGATGGCCGTTCATGAAGACGAGCCCGAGTACGGCGAGCAGGACGACGGGGAAGAGCAAGACAAACCCCGTAGAACTGCGACTGCGCAGAACATCGAGCAGACGGATGCGGAGAAGAACCCCAAAAGCGTTCATTCGTCGCGTTCTCGCACGTTACCACCTCG
>DAOMZH010000806.1:0-5306 GCA_035437985.1 Polyangium sp. (in: bacteria)
ATGATGCCTCATTCCCTGTGTTGCAACGTCGCCAACGATGTAGAATTCCGCAGCGAAGTTGGGGTTTCACTCGTCCACGGCCGTATTCGTGGGCTGGATCAATCATTGGCCATTTCAACCGCCATCGAGCTTTGACGTATTGTTAAAAGAGATGTGGGCCAGTGTGGCCCCCATGAATTCATCTCAAGAGACATCTGGCAGGGATGCCGCCCCCCAAAAATTCAAATCCGGCAATGCATTGACAATGGGTTGAGTCTGTATCGAGGCCGAAGTGCGATCAATGCGAGCCAACAGCCCCTGCTGGCTGAAACCGTAGAGCATGCCATGGTGTTGGGCAAGGCCAAAAACATTACCCATGCTCATCGCACCAATGAATTGTCGTATGGTCCCCGTGTCTCGATCGATCTCGACCAGGCAATCGTTGCATCCAGGACCTTTTACTGATGCATACACGTGCCCGTCCACGACGGCAAGGTCCCCGCTCGATGTATAACCAGGGTCGAGTGAACCGAGTTTATGCACGATTCCTGTCGCCGGGTCGATCCGGCAATAAGTTCCATCGCGGTAACCTACGAGAATTTCATCCCCACTCGGAATGGCCGGGACGAACGCCAACGAGTTGGGATAATCAAATCCCTGATTCTTCAGGATGCAATGACCACTACTCGAATCAATGCCGAAAACGGAATTCGACGTCACTCCAATTAACTCTCCTGTTCGTTGAATGGCAATGTCGAGCATTTCGTCGGGACAACCATCGAGATGAGTCGAGGAGATGATGTTTGACGCATCGACGTCGATTTCGTAGAGGCGAGTGCGACCATTGACGTAGATCCCGGTGCTCACCGGTGTTCCTGCGGCGCCTGCTTCGCCGCCGCCTTTGCCTGGTTCACCACCACTTCCCATCCCGCCAAACCCGCCGGCATTTGTGCCGGCACTCGTGGTGAAACCGGGGATTCCACTTGCTTGTTCATGGAAATCGTCACCATCGGGAACGTAATCCATCAATTCAGTACGTCCTGCACAACCGCATAAAAGCGTAATCGAAATGATGCGAATAGGCCAATCGTGGACGCGCATGGGGACTCCTTGAACATTAACATGGGTTGTTGTGCAAGGATAATGGCGTGGCTGCCCGATTAGGAATACGCAGCGGTGCGTAATTCGGGAGAGGTGGGTCATATGGATCGGGATACGCGGGTATGCGTATCGTCCTGCGGATATCGCCATTCTAAGATCCGTATTTCAGGAGGCATGTCGAATGAATCGAGGACGAGAGATGGACACGCGACGAAGGATGCAAGTCGCATCCCTAATACAACTATTATGGGTATCGATGGTCGCTTCTTGCTCGTGGGAAAGTCCGATCGAATGGGATGGCAAAGTCACCACTCGCGAGACCAATCAGGACGGCTTTGTTCAAGCAGGTGAAGCCACCGAGCCCGAACTCGATTGCCACATGGTTGAATCCGGCTGTACCGGCGACATCGACGTCGAATGGGAGGCATGTTTCATGGTGAAAATCGAAGGCCAGGAACTGATTGTCGTCGACGAAGGCGAAAACTGGATTTGTGGGTCGTATGCAACGAAATTTCGTTGCGAAGGCCAGACCTTAGTGAAATCGGAGCGCCGTTGTGCGGGCAATCATTGTACTTTTTCGATACCGAGCGACCTTGCGGCTACCGCTTGTGGCTGGCGTTTGATCAGCTTTGCTACGCATGGAGAAGATGGCGCCAATCTGGGAAGCCCTACGAACGATCAAATCAATCGAATGGGCTACGAAATGCTCCCCGTCAAACCGTGACGCGGTGCTTCATTCGAAGCGCCTTCGTTGTAGCAGCGTGTGCTCGGGGCTTGTCTTGACAATTTGATCAGGATGTGCATCGCCGCGTTGATGGTTCGTTGTACACGGACAAACTCCGCGTGTCGCATACGCATTCGTGCGTAGTGGACTCGTTGCAACGTGTCTTTGGTCGTGCGGACCGTGTTTTGGGCACGAACGGCGTCGGACGCTTCAAAGATCGGCGCAACGGCAGGTTGGTTAGTCGCAAGACCTGTTTGGCGGGGACGCAGGCAGATCTAGCCAGACTTGACGCTCGGGAAAACTGCGGGTACGTCTTGGACACTGTGTGGTTTGTCCAGCGGTCGTCATGAGGACGGAGTCGAAGATGAAGCGATTGACAGGGATTACGCTAGGGTTTGTCCTGTTCGTGTTGCTCTTGAATCCGCGGGAGGCTCTTGCTGATCCGACTTTGAAAGAACGCCTTGAGACATGGCTGCGCGAAGCGGATTTGTTTCACGAGGAGTATCGGCAGGATCTCGACCAGGGGCTGGCGGAGGCAACTGCGTTTGGCAAGGCGGCGGCGACGAACGACGAGCGTGCGTTGGCCTTGATTGCCGGAGCCCGCATGCGTCGATTGCGAGGGGAATTCAAACTGGCTGAGGAATTGCTGGACCAAGCGATTGCGGAACATGATGCGGATCCGCTGACGTACGTCCGCATTGCCGTGGAAAAACGATGGGTCGAGGTGGATCGGATCAAGTTGCCGTGGGGCAGTGTGAACGAAACCGACGAGGATCTGACGTGTGGGTTGGCCTCGAATTACATGAATTACCAAGAAAAGATGCCAACGATTCAGGCAAAACTGCACGAGGTTGACGATAAAAAGCGCGCGGATCGGGACATTGCGCTACGCGACGGATGGACCTTGCTCGCTGCGAGCGAAGGCGATTATGGAACTGCGCAACGAGTGCAAGTACTTGGTTTGGTCACGCGGCCATGGATGCGCGAGTTGCCCGATTCGATGAATCAATTTCCCGATGCATTGAAGGAACTGAAGTTGTTTGAAAACCGCTTGGCGAAGGGAGCGCAGTTTCCCCACGAGCGGTTGCAACCAATCCTTGATAGATTCAATGTGTTGCTATCCGTATCGGCCGCCAATTCCGATTTCGCTATCAAGTCATTGAGCTGTGCTTCGCCGGCAGTGGCGCAAGGCAGCAACCGGCACGCTTTGCTTTGCGCCGAAGCAGCTGTGTTTGGAGAGGGGCCCCCAGAAGCACTGGGCATTTATCCTGCGATACCCTCGAGCGATGACAATACCTACAAAGTATCGAGCACATTGTGGGATGGAGATTCGCGGTTGCGCGCGAGAAACGGTGCACAATACGATCGCGCTCGTGCAGAGCTCGAACGCCTCGAGTCGTACTTTGCAAAGGCAGGTTCGCCTCGCCTCGCCGCGCGCGCGGCATTTGTTCGTGCGGCAGACGCGACGGCAGTTGCATTAAATGATGACTCCAAGGTTTCGGATGCGCAAAAGCTCGTGCAGCAAGCATTGAAATTTGCCGAGAAATCGGGCGATCACGTTCTCGTACAACGTATCCGTGCATTGTCTGTCGTGGTTCATGGTTTGTTGAGGGACTCTGCTGCCGTCGCGCAAACGACGAAGGCGCTCTTGGAGGTGACGCGGAGCAATCGTTCCTATGGCTTTGGGCTGGGCATGGGACGACTCTTTGCCGCCATTACGGCGCATCGAGCGTTTGTTAGCGCCGAACCCGCGTCGGCTGAATGTATGCAACCTGTCGCGACGTCGTTTTACCAAGCGGTGGGAGGAGCAAGTGAATTGGTTTATCTGATGTTGCGAAATGCCCTGATACAGGAAGACGTCGGAGCGTTGCGTCGGGCGCGGGAATGGCTTCGTGAAGGGCTAACGATAGAATCGTCGTGCAAACCACGTGGATTTCGCGCAACAGTGAAGACGACTCGTGTTGACCTTATCTTGAAATGCATCGACATCGACGATGCGCTGGGCGATTCAGAAGCTATGGCCACAGACCTTGCTACGGCGCGAGAAATGAGCAATGAACTGGCCGGAGGCTCCTCGGTCCCAACCGTCATGATTGAGAAGGGCGCGCAAGCGGAACTCAAGTCGATAGAGGCGAGCGTGCGTCTAAATCAATCAATGGAACGGCTCAAGAAAACTCCGACTACGCATCCGGATCGACCTGCGGTGATGAAGGAATTTAGAGACAACCTCGAACGCAGCTCGCAGGCTGGCGATGCGTCACTGCAAATACAAAACGCAGCGGCAGAAACTGAAAAACTCCGCCTCGCAGAACTCAACTGGATGCTCCGACAGGATCGAGCCACGATTATCAACGCTCCTCTTCTCAGGAAAGAAGATTGGTATGCCCGCGTTGACGCGATAACACAGGCCATGGACGACAATACAGGGGCGATTTTTCGTGCGCTTGCGGCGGCACGCCGTGATATGTTTTCCGATGCGCAACGTATTTGGAGGTCTCGTGCGCCATCTTCGCCAACAGCATCCTGGTGGCCATTTTCTTCACAGTTTACGCCTGCCAGCGGTGTTTTGGCAAAACTTCGCGCGCGCCACGAACTGGAAAAACGAATTCAGGATGCACTAACCCTCGCCTCCATTCACGATTTCGAGGGGGCGTCTACGATACTTCGCGATATTGAAAAAAATGCCGGTCAAACCTGGTACGATTACATGCAACGTCCAGCATCCTATCTCGAATTGTACGTCGACGTCGAGAGTGGTCTTGGGAATCATGTCAAAGCCCTCACGTATGCGCGCGACGCCTTGCAAAGAATCGAGTCGAACCAAAACGACCTTTTCGATGAACGACACCGCGTGAGCGGTGCAAATTCACGAAGTAGATACGTCACGTACGAGAGCACCGTGCGTGCAGCCGTCCAAGCAAACGACCCGTCTTTGGCTTTAGAATTCATGGAACGCGGAAAAGCGCGCACGTTTCAGGCGGCATTGGCGACCGAAAAACGGCCCGAGCTTGCGAAAATTCGTCAGCTTGCTCAGGCACTTGTCCTGATGGACGAAACAATTGGCTCCACTGGGACAAACCCCGCTCGGTATGACGAACAGCGCGCCGAGTATGAAAAGCTCTTGCAGAATGTCGGCGGACAAAGTTTGATGCGTCAAGCCCCGTCCACGTTCGAAGGTTTGGCGAAAAAGATTTCCGCTGCGATTCCCAAAGATTCGCTTTTACTCGAATACTTCCTCGTTGCGGATGGCCTTGCCGTCGTCGCTCTCACCAATGGCCAGGCTCCAATGGCTGCATTGTCAAAGATCTCTCGTTCGGTGCTCGAAGGCCACATTAGGCAGCTCAATCGCACCCTCTCCGGACCCTTGGATCCAGCTCTCATCGCGCACAACGCAGGGCCCCTTGCCGAGGCGTTGTTTCCACAGGAACCCATTCTTCGTGCCATGCAGAATCCGAACATTCGTGAAATCATTCTCGTTCCGCACAGTATGCTACACGAAATT
>DAOMZH010000807.1:0-5302 GCA_035437985.1 Polyangium sp. (in: bacteria)
AGCGTTCATGCCCTCAAGTTGCGCAGCGTGCTCGCAGTGCCGCTCATTGCGCGGAGCGAAGCACTGGGTATCGTGTGCCTCGATGATCGCGTGCGCCGCGGGGCGTTTGGTCCTCGAGAGCTCGCATGGACGCGTGCCGTCGCGTCGATAGCAGCCCTCGCGATCGCCGATGCGCGGGCGCAAGTGTTGCTCACGCGTGCCGCGCGACGTGCGCAACGAGCCAAGGCGAAACTCGAAGAGACACTCGCCCGCAATGAAGCGGCTCTCGACATCGCCGAGCGCGAGCTTGGCCGGACACGTTCGTCACGAGAAACTCGTTTCAAGTACGAAGCAATCGTCGGCGAGAGCGAATGCATGCGCGACATGCTCAAGCTCGTCGATCGGGTGACGACCGCCAACGTACCCGTGCTCATCCATGGCGAATCGGGAAGCGGCAAAGAGCTCATCGCGCGAGCGATTCACTTCAACGGCCCCCGCGCCAACAAGCCGTTCGTCAGTGAAAACTGCAGTGCCATTCCCGAAACATTGCTCGAATCGACGCTTTTCGGTCACGTGCGCGGAGCATTCACGAGCGCCGACAAGACCCGCATGGGCCTCTTCGACGCCGCAGATCGCGGCACCCTTTTCCTCGACGAGATCGGCGAGATGAGCCTGCCGATGCAAGCCAA
This sequence comes from Polyangium sp. (in: bacteria), assembly GCA_035437985.1. Lineage (GTDB taxonomy): Bacteria > Myxococcota_A > Polyangia > Polyangiales > Polyangiaceae > Polyangium. The sequence goes on from DAOMZH010000807.1 coordinate 669, forward strand.
GCTCTTGCGCGTTTTGGAGGATGGAATCGTTCGTCCTCTCGGCACCGAGCGCGCGCGCAAAGTCGACGTGCGCATCATCGCCGCCACGCATCGAGATCTCGAAGCAATGGTTCGAACTCGAACCTTTCGCGAAGATCTCTTCTACCGACTCAACATCATCGTCGTGCGTATTCCTCCGTTACGGGAGCGCATCGGCGACATCCCGCTCATCGTGAAACATCTGCTCACGAAATACGATCGATCCAATGTGCGCGTGACTCGAGCGGCCATGGATCGCCTCGCCTCACACACGTGGCCGGGGAACATCCGTCAGCTCGAGAACGAGATCCGTCGAGCGTTGGTGCTGTGCGATGACCTGATCGATCGCGAGCATCTATCGCCCGAGATCGCCAACCTCACGCCCACGGTTCCAGTCGACTTGGGTCTGAACGTGCGACCACGCGTGGATGCTCTCGAAGTGCAGCTCGTGCGGGAAGCTTTGGAACGCACGCACGGCAATCAGACCCAGGCTGCCAAGCTGCTGGGTTTGTCGCGTTTTGGTCTGCAAAAGATGATGAAGCGCTTGAACGTCAACGGGTGATCACAAGCTTCGAACTAGCTTCCGCGCATCACGAATCAGGTTATCGAGGCCCTCGTTCGTGGCTTCGTAATAACCGCGAATGAATCCTTTTTCATCGACGAGGACAAACCTCTCACCGTGCACGATCTCGAACAGCCCCGGCGAGGTTTCCTTCTTGTCGCGCATCATCTTGAAGCTCTTCACGACGACTGGTTCGATCGCTTCGAGTTTGCCCGTCAAGAACGCCCACCGATTCGGATCAGCTCCATATTTCTGTGAATACGTGCGCAACACATCGGGCGTATCGGTTTCAGGATCTACGGAGAATGTTACGAGATGCAACGATTGGCCGAGATCCTTGGTGCGTTCTTGAACCTCCGCCATTCGCTTCGTTAGACGCGGACAAACGCTGGGGCAGGACGTGAAAACAAAGTTGGCGACGTAGGGTTTGCCTCGAAGGTTATTCGCGCCAAACGCCTGCCCCTGCTCATTCGTGAGCTCGTACGCGGGCAGCTCGAAATACACCGGAGGCATCGACAAGCGATCCGCCAGCAGCATGCGCACCGAGAACAGAGCGGCGAACACCAACACGACAATGACCCAAGACAATCGCTTTCGATTCGTCTTCACCGGGGGCGTGTTTGCAGGTGCGGACGGCGAGGATTCAGCTGCAGATGACACGATGGCGAGGTGTATTCGTCGCGTCCAGCACCGTCAAGGCAAGGTGGCCGAAGAAACGAGACGCGGAGCGAGCTGATAGAGCATCAGGTAGACGATGAAACCCGTCACCGACACGTACGCCCAGATGGGAAACGTGATGCGCGCGAGTTTGCGATGCATCTCGAAATCCCCTTTTCGAGCCATGCGAAACGTCGCGATCACAAGCGGAAAGGCCACCATCGCCAGCAACGTGTGCGACGCGAGAATGAACAAGTAAGCGACCCGGACAAACCCGAGTTCCGGGAACTTGTGTGTCCCGGTGAGCGTCACTCGAACGAGATACGAGACGAGGAAAATCGCCGAGATGACGATGGCGGTTTGCATGCGCCGACGATGCATCTCCACGCGTTTGCGGCGAATTGCAAACCAGCCGGCAAACAGAATGAGTCCACTTGTGGCGTTGAGCAGCGCGTTGACAGGAGCGAGCAAGTTGCCCAGCTCATAGGCATTCATTCGGCTCCGTTCGTAGCACGCGCGTTGTTCTTGCGGTGCTCACGCGCCCACGACGAGCGCTACTTGGATGAGCATGAGGTAGAGGATCGAAACGCCGAACAGGCCACGAGCCCAACGTGCATCGGACGAAGCACGCAAACCCAATAGGCCAAATCCGAGAAACGCGACGCCAAGGATCAGAGCCGCCGCGAAATAAACCGGGCCTCCAACACCAAGCGGAACGACCAGCAGCGAGACGAGCAAAAGGGCAACGAGGTAACCGACGATGTGCCTCCGGGTGAGTGCCTCACCGCGTTCGGCAGGAAGAACCTTGAGCCCTGCGCGTTGGTAGTCGACCGTTCGGAAGAGCGCGATCGCCAAGAAATGCGGCACCTGCCAGAGGAACAGGATCGCGAACAACACAACGCCTGGAGCGTCGATGCGATCGGTCACCGTCGTCCATCCGAGCAGCGGAGGAATCGCGCCGGGAACCGCGCCGATGAGCAAGGCTGCGGTCGTCTTGCGCTTGAGCGGAGTGTAGATCCAAACGTACGAAACCAAAGCAAATGCGCCGAGCCACGTGGTCGTCGCGTTGACCGCAAAGCCCAGGATCAGCAGCGAGAGCAGCGAGATCGCGAGACCAAACCACAAGGCATACTCGGGGGACAAACGCCCTGTCGGCAGCGGACGGTTTTTCGTCCGCTCCATGAGGCCATCCGTATCGCGCTCGAGATACATGTTGAGCGCGTTTGCACCCGAAACGATCAACACATTTCCGAGCAATGACAGCATGATTTTCATCATGCCGGCCTCGGACAAACCCAATCCACGCGCATAACGATTGGCAACGACGACGCCGCCCAACATCGTTGCCACGACGATGAACGTGATCCGCGGCTTCGTCAGCGCCACGAAATCACGAGCGATCCCCCCAATGGAACGCCCCTCCGCACGATGATTTCCGTCATCCGTGCGCAAAGGCACCTCAATCATTGGTTCCACCGGTACAGCCATGCAGGCCTCTCCATATCAAAACCCGCTCGCTCCGGCACGTGTGTCGTACTTTCATCGACGAGGACGGATTCCAGCGCATCCAGCGAGACATGTCGCGGACGCCAAACATGCGTTTCTATGCGCGAACCTTGGGGCGCAAAACTCGTTCAGACAAGGGCAACCGCTCGGATTTGAACGAACAACGAGCCAACGACATCTTCAGTCACTCGATGGGGCTTTGTGTTCGCCACTGCCTTCAGCCGTTTCACTGCTGCGCCCATCCTGTTTGATCGCCGTCCAAATGCCCCGATGATCCCGAGCGGCAAGAATCGTCGTGACCGACGCAATTCCCAACATCAGGCCACAAAGCGGAACATCTGGGGCTCCGTGGGCCAGCAGCGCCAGCGCGATTGCTGCGGAGAGGGCTGGCGTGAGCGTTGGAGTCACCAACACCGCAATTGCCAAGGCCGGCGCCGCAAACGACGCAAATGTCACGAATGTATTGGAGATCGACGGCTCGGGACGAACCACCAAAGCTCGCGCCGCGCGCTCGAACATGATGCTCGCTGCACCCGCATCTTCACTCGCGCCACCGAGCGCTAGACGCGTCGCCACGAGCGCCGCACCGAGCGCGATGATCGTCGCGGGGCTCGATGGTTTGCGGCTGCGGGACGAGACAAACCCGACGGCGATCGCCATCGCCAGCACATCGAAGATCAAACCAACGGTCGACACAGCCTGAGCTGCAACGCGATATCCACTCGGCGCACGATCTCGCGTGAGGAGCACAATCGCGATGACGCGCATGACGGACCCGATCCCGACACCACCGACGATGATCGATGCAGCTTGGGCAAACGGGGTGCGGATCGTGTCCCACGCGGCAACGAGCGCGAGGATCGACGCGAGCGTGGCACTGATGAGCAGCGTGCCATCAGGCATCCGCGTGGCCATCGAAAGCAACGTGCCCAGCGTGACGAGACCACCACAGGTCACCACGACAAACCGCATGAGCCCCGTGAAGGGTGGGCGCAACATCGCCAGCACCAGGCCCAGCGAAACAATCGTGCCCAGGATCAAGAACCCTTGCGACAAAATCGCGCCGACTTGCTCGAACCGCTCGGCATGTTTGCCCAGACCAACCGCGAGGCCCCGCAGAGACGAACCAAACGCTCGTCCAATCAGCACGACGAACACGGCAAAAATGGCGGTTACTCGAACGAGCGTCAGGGCCGAGGGCTCGTCGGACGACGCATCATCTGATGCATCCGGCGGCTCTTTCGGGTCTCGTGCCGGGGAAGCTTCTGGCGTTTCTTTCATCTTCAGCGTGGAGCAATCGGCAACAATGGCGGCGGGCGCTGTTCGTCGGAAGGAACGGGACCTACCGGCGGAACGGGCGCGATCGGGGGTGGCCCGGATTTCGGAGCCGCCAAGATATACGGATATGCGTTGCGCGTGCTGCACGCATCGTACGGATCCCTATGAAACTCCCAGTGAAGATAGACTTTTCCGTCATGCGAGACAATCGCATCCGGCGATTTGCCAAACGGTGACGAACGGTTCATCGAGTTGAGCGCGACGATGTCGAACGCGGTCATGCCGCTCGCTTTTGTGACGCCCATACGCACGATCTTGCCTTCGTCTTTGCTGAGCACGATCTCGAGGTGCGTGACGAGGTTTTGATTAAACGAATGGCCCTCGGGCAAACGCTCGAGAGACGCCAAGAATTCTTCGGCAAAGATCGGATGCAGGCGGTTGTGAATGGTGTTCAGGTACGTCGCGAACGCTGATTGCGCCGTATTGAGAGCCGTTTGATTACCAACCTTCACCGTTGGTTCGTAGTTCTCGATCGCGGCTTTGTAGCGACCGAAATTGCTCTTGTCCCACTTGCCGCGGTGCGCGCTTCGCCGTGCTGCCCCATCCGCTGCGC
>DAOMZH010000808.1:0-5290 GCA_035437985.1 Polyangium sp. (in: bacteria)
GGATATCGATCGCATCCGCGCTTGTGGTCGCTGCTCGTGGCCAAAGAAATGAGCCTCATCCTGGAACACGGATTGGCTCCGGGAATCACGTATACATTTCCCGCATTCGGTGGATTGCGCCAATATCTCGGACGCGGTTCGGCTCGTGAATGCGAAGAACTACACTCCGCAACATCCGCGTTCTTGAGTTCGGCGACTCATGCCTCGGAAGCGAGTATCGGTTACCTGATGATGGGTAGCTCGCTTTGTCATTGGTTTGCCCCGCTTGCTCGGGCATCCCAAGATTACGCCAAGGCCTACGGGGCGAGCCTCGAATCGGGCAATTTGCAGTATGCCGCCTACGCACTCGCGCACGACGGGTATTGCAAATTTTATCAGGGATTGCCACTCAGGACATTGATCAACGAAATCGAAAATGCCCACGATTTCTGCGCGAAACGAAAAAACGTTTGGGGCATGGATATCACCGAGGGCGTCTTGCGAATCGCCCGGGCGCTGACCGGGGATCCGAACGAGATTGATTCCACTTTGGGCGGCGACTATTTGCAGCGATGTCGCGATCACGGCAACGTCCAAGTTTTGGGTATTTATCATACGCTTGCCGCCGAAGCTTATTTACACGTTGGCCGATTCGACACGGCAGCTCGCGAAATACAACGGGCGTCGGAGTATTTGGATTGTTTTGCGGTCCAAGGGTTATTGCCCTCGATTCAATACCATTTCGTGCACGGCTTGTTGCTCCTCTGGGCTCCGGATTGTTTTGAATTGTCGCCGGAAGAAGGTTTGTCGCAAGCCAAAGGTATCCTCGAACGAATCGAACGCTGGGCCGCGGGGTGTCCGGCCAATTTCGAACACATGGCCAGTTTGATGAAAGCAGAAATCGGAGCCGTTCAGGGCGCAGAGCTTGCGACGATCATCGACGATTTCGACCGTGCTCGCGAATCGGCATCGGCCGAGAAAAACTATTCGCGGATGGGACTCATTTCGGCGCGTATCTTGCAATTCTGGAGCAAACGCGGAAAACCGCATTACGGCGAAACGCATATCGCCAAAGTGCAATTCGCCTATCGAACCTGGCAAGGTTTGCCGGCCACTCCGGAAAAACGAGCACCGAGCACTATCTCGGGTTCGTACGAAGCAACCACCGTCTCGGGCACCTCCACCAAACGCCCGAGCAAAGTGCCCTCGCCCGACGTGCAACTCCAAGACCTCGACTTGCACAGCATCATGCGCACGGCGCAAGCGGTGGCGAAATCGACCGAACTTGGTGAAGTCGTGCAAAGCGTCATCGAAAACGTATCTCGAGTTTCGAGTGCACAACGCACGCTGCTGCTTTTGCCGCAACATCAGGGTTCTATGCAGGTCTGGGAAATGGTCGGGAATTCTGAATCGTCCGCCCACGACTCGCCGCTCGATACTTTCGAGGCATTGCCCCACTCGGTCGTACAATACGTCATGCGCACGATGAAAACGTTTCGCCTCGATGAATACAATACGCATTTCCTGACGCAGGATCCCTATCTGCGAGCACATCTTCCGGCATCTCTCATCTGCATTCCCATTTTAATGGCCCAAGAGCTGCACGGAATTCTTTATCTCGAGCACCGCGAAATTGCCGGCGCCTTCGATGAAACGCGGCTCTATCTTCTGGAATTCCTCGCGTCCACGACCGCCGCGACAGTGCGTAATGCCAACCTCGTGCAACAACTTCGGACCGATATTGCATTACGTATGGAGGCCGAAGCCAAATTGCGGGAGCGGGAGCGCGAATATCGCTTGCTCATCGAACAGTCTCCCCTTGGCATCCAGGTGTTTTCGGCCAATGGTCAATTGAGCCAAGTGAACGCCGCCTACCAGGCACTCTGGGGTGCGCACATGCAAAACAATTCCAATTTACACGACCATCCGCTCCTGCAGCGCCATCCTGATGCCCTGCGACACCTCCAAGATGGCGACGCCATCGATTTGGGGGATCATTGCATCGTCAAAGCGACGGACGAATCCACCCACGAACGCTTCGTCAATGGCCGCCTCTACGCCATCAAAGACACCTCTGGAGCCCTCGAACGAATCGTACTCAAAGTCCAAGACGTCACCGAGCGTAAACGAATCGAAGAATTGAAATCGCAATTCGTCTCGACGGTGAGCCATGAATTACGTACACCCATTACCTCCATTCGCGGTTCGCTTGGGTTGATAACGGGGGGCATTGCCGGGGTCATATCCCCGGAAGTCGAGGAATTGGTGAACATTGCCTTGGCCAACAGCGAACGCCTCATCCGTATCGTGGATGATATTTTGGATTTGGAAAAAATCGAACGTGGCACGTTCATGTTGCGGCTCGAAGAAATCAATCTGTATGACGCACTCCTCACGGCTATTGAAAGCAATCGCGGCTTCGCCGTCCAGCACGAAGTATTTTTAGGGCTCGAAGCTCGAGAATCGACGAAGGGTCTTTGCATTCATGCCGATTCGGATCGCATTGCGCAAATCGCCACCAATCTCATTTCCAACGCCGTGAAATTCTCCCCCCCACGAGCCACCGTGGTGGTTCGATTGGTCATGACCAACTCCACCACCGTACGCTTGGAAGTTCATGACGCCGGCCCCGGCGTGCCCTTGAATTTCCGCTCCAAACTATTTCAGCGATTTTCGCAAGCCAATGCTTCGGACACGCGCCGCTACAGCGGCACTGGACTCGGATTGAATATCACCCGCGAACTCGTCGGACGCATGGGAGGATCGGTCGGCTACGAACCACTGGAACCCACAGGAAGCTGCTTTTATGCAGAATTCCCCATTTCCTCCGCTCCTCAAGGCGGCGTGGGAATATCGAGCTCGGGATAACGTCGGAAAATACCGTGCTCATTAAAGGGCATACGGCGATTCGACGCGAGGTACGCGGCAATGTTGGGACGTGCCGCCACACGCTCCCGCAAGGCCAGGAGCTGCGGAATCGATGGTTTGGCATGGGCAAACGCATGCGGAAATGCGTAGTCCAAACCTTCCAAGACCTGAAACATTGACAAATCCACGTACGTCAGATCGGCTCCGACCAAGGATTTGCCTTGGCTCATCGCATTACGCTGCAACAAGCTTTCAAAATAACCCAATAGCTGCGGCATTCGTCGCGACACGAAAACTTCCGATTTCCTCTGGGCTTCGACTTTCTGTTGCTCGTAAAACAGCGACGTCCCCACAGGATGATGCGTGTCGTGCACTTCAGCTACCAAATCCATGATCGAGAGCTGAATCTGATTGGCCGTGACGCGCGTCATTTCGTCGTGCGGAACGAGGCCCAGTCGTGGCGCCAGCCATAACAAGATATTCGCCGTTTGCGCCAGAATCACGTCGCCGTATTTCAATATCGGCGGCGCAAACGGACGCAAGCCTTCGACCTGCCCCCGCATCAAACGCTGAATGGACGAAACGCCACCACCTTGGTCCGACGTGAGACGCCCCATTTCCCGGTATGGGCACCCCGCCTCTTCGAAAGCCAAACGAATGAATTCGCCACGACCAGGCAATCCCGGCCAATAATACAATTCGTATTGCAAATCCTCTGTTTCGCTCATTTTCGCCTCCACATCATCCAGGCGCATTTTCCAGGGCCAGTAACGCCGCTTGAATCACTTCCCGCAATGTTACACCATGTGTGCGCGCAGCAGCAGCACAATCGTCGAATTCAGGCTTGATTTGTGGTGGACCAAAAGGCCCTTCACTCACCTTCACCCGTACCCGGCCAAACGCCGTCTCGACCACCACCGTCCGTCGTGGACGTTCGGTCCGCGTCACCGGTATCTTGCGTAATCCAATCGACGTCGTTTCCCGCAAAAGCGCCGTCGCCACCGCATCCGCTTCCGGCGCACGCGCCAGTGCCGATATCGTCAGGGCCGGACGACCCTTCTTCATCGTAATCGGCGTAGCCCACGCATCCAAAGCCCCCGCTGCCAATAACGACTCAATGGCATGCGCCGCCACTTCGCCCGTCATGTCGTCGACGTTCGCTTCGAGCACCACATGCGAAGCTCCAACGATATTCTCCTCGGACGAACCATTTCGCGTACCCAGCACCAGCCGCAACAAATTCGGCCTATCCGGAAGCTCGCGATGCCCCGCTCCCCAACCCACCCGTTCCGGGGCAAACGACGGCCAACGCTCGAACACCGTCGCCGCCGTCGCCACGATCGCTGCTCCCGTCGGCGTCACCAATTCCGCATCGAGGTCCACGCCATACGTCGGCACACCTCGCAAACACGAAACCGTCGCTGGTGCCGGCAGAGGCAAAATGCCATGTCGTGCCTTGACAAACCCACGACCCATCGGCAACGCCGTACCTCGAACTTCCGCCCCGAGATACACGAGCGCCGCTGCGGAACCGACGATGTCCACAATCGCATCGACCGCACCCACTTCATGAAAATGCACTTCTTCGAGCGGCATGCGGTGCACCGCGGCTTCTGCCTCTCCAAGCCGACGAAAAATACGTCGCGCCAAGGTTCGTACGTCAGCGTCGAGCGGCGCAGCTTCGAGCATCGCATCGATCGACGCGTAGGTTCGTTCGGGCTGCGGCGCGTCCACGTGCACATCGAACGAAGTCGCCACAATCCCGCTGCGATGCTTGTGCCCGCGTTCGAGAAAAACCCCTTCGATCGGGAGCGCCGCAACCGCGCGCTCAATCACCAGCAGCGGCACGCCCAAATCCAGCAATGCCGCGATCGTCATGTCCCCCGCGACGCCGCTGAACGTGTCGAAAAAAAGGATTTTCCCTGCGCCTGCACCTTGTTCGAGCAGCGGCAAACGCACCGGATGCGTGTGTTCGTGCGGATGCGCGTGCGCATGCGTGTGCGTGTGCCCCTCGTGCGTATGCGGATGCGTGTGCGCATGCGTCGCACCGGGATCGTGTGCGTGCGCGTGTTCATGATCGTGGTGATGATCGTGATCGTGATGATGATGCTCGTGGTCGTGCTCGTGATCGTGTCCGGCGTGCATGGCGAATGGCTCGATTTCTAGGGACTATCTCGATGTTTCAGCGTGAGGTGCAGCAGCGTGGGCAGCTTGCGGGAGCATGCGATGCACAGCCATCGCGGCGCCAAATCCATTGCCGATGTTGACGACCACAACGCCCGCAGCACATGACGTGAGCATCGCGAAAAGCGCGGTAAACCCACCAAGCGCCGTCCCGTATCCGACATTCGTTGGAACAGCAACGACCGGCGTGGAAATGACGCCCCCCACGACGCTCGGCAAAGCGCCCTCCATTCCCGCACAAACAATCGCCGCCGACGCC
>DAOMZH010000809.1:0-5280 GCA_035437985.1 Polyangium sp. (in: bacteria)
ATCGTTCGACTTCGAATAATGATCGATGTCTTCTTCCGCTTCGCGCTCGTTTGTCACGACGAGCTTTTTCTCGATCGCTTCCTCGTCGGCGATGCGTTTGGGGGCGATCTTGACTTGAGTTGCACCGTCGACGATCTCGATATCTTCGTCGCCTAATGCGCCGACGACATCGTCGAGTTGGTCGGGAGAAACGTCGGCAGGAAGCGCGTCGTTCACTTCGTCGTACGTCAAGAACCCTTTGGTCTTGCCCGCATCGACGAGTTTCTCGAGAGCCTTCCGGGGATCTGCTTTGCCAGTCCCCTCTGCCGCCTTGCCCCGGGCGTTATTCGACGCTCCGTTGCTTTTCCCAGTGCCCGATCCGCTTGGCCGACTCGACGACTGCTTGGCCTTGCTCGCCATTCGCTCTCGCTCCACCCGCGGTCATTCAAGGACCGCATGCTTCAAGAAACCGTGAGACAAACCGGAAAAATTACGACAAACCCACTCGCTTCCACGAACGATTCGTGGAGTCATGCCAACCTCAGTTTCGCTTTCGCACGTTTGGCACTTTCGAGTAACAATGCATCTTCGAGCGCAACATCCCCCAACGGCGCCACGCGTTGGAGCTGATCTGCCGTAGCCGCGTTTTCGCGCAACAGACTCAGCTTTTTCAACTTTCCTGCGTTTTTTAACAGCTCTTCCCGCGCCAACTCGGCGCCTTCGAAGACGGGCGACGCCAGCCGTCCAGCCGCAAATGCATGGATCGACGCAGGGATCCGCGCAAGAAATTCGTCGGACAGAATCTGCAAATCATTCGTCAACGCTTGACGCGCCGTGCCAATCGTCAACGCAACCTCCCCATCCAGCGTGTCGAGCGCCTCGATTACCTCGGGATCGTCGAACAGAACCGGGAAGTCGAGCAGCGCACCAAGAATCTCGAGCCCGATGTCATCCGAACGCGACCGCGATCGCGCCTGATGATGCGGAGCCTTCGTTTGGGCTGCGTGAAGCGCCACCGCCGGCGCACGACTCGTCGCTTGATCCAAAAGCTGCTCGAGCTGTCGCAAATCCTTCGGCGACTGGCCGCCCATCACGAGCTTCGAAGAAAGTCGGTCCGCATATGTTTTGAGCATCAAGCGTTTGACCGGGTCTTGTTGCTCGCCGAGCAGCGACGCGACCGCGTGGATACGCGAGAGTTTGCCGTCGGTCGTAGCGTCGTTGAACGCATCGTTCTCGAGCGCATCTTCGATGAGATGTTCGTAGAGTTCTTTGCCCGCTTTGATGACGCCTTTCAGCGCATCGACGCCGCGTGTCCTGACGAAGTCGTCAGGATCCGCTTTGGGAGGCAAGACGCCGACGTGGGCATCGATGCCGCCTTCTTTGCAATGAATACGCGCGCCCCACGTGGCTTTTTTGCCCGCTGCATCGCCGTCGAAAAGCAACGTGACGGTCGGGGTAAAACGCTTGAGCAGTTTGGCTTGGGCCGTCGTGAACGCAGTGCCGAGCGGCGCGACGACATTGTCGATGCCGCGTGCATGGAGCGACAAAACATCGAAGTTGCCTTCGACGAGAACTGCATCGCCCTTTTGACGAATGGCGTGACGCGCTTGGTACAAACCAAAAAGATGCTCGCCCTTGGTGTAGATCGACGATTCGGGACTGTTGACGTACTTGGCGGGTACTTCCGCACCAGCCGCCGGAGACAAACCCAAGCTGCGTAGCTCTTCTGGCGTTGGTTCGGGCAAACTCCGTCCGCTAAACGCGATGACGCGACCTTGTATGTCGCTCACGGCAAACATGAGGCGATGACGAAATCGGTCGTAATAACCAGACCCGGACGAACGAGGTACGAGCAGACCAACTTTTTCAGCAGCCGCAGGTGAGACACCTTGACGCTTGAGGAACGCGGTAAGTCCGTCCCAGGCAGGAGGTGCGTACCCAACGCGAAATGCCTGGAGAGCGTCCGCAACACTGCCTGCAGCATCAGGGCCAGGATCGAGACCGCGTCGATGCAGTTCGTGAAGGGCGTAGAGGGCCAGGGGATGCGCACTGATGCCCCGCATGGATTGCTCGAAGAAGGTCGCGGCGAGGTGATTGACGGCGTAAAGGTCGTCGCGTGCGCGCCTTGCAGCTACGGCTTCGCGTCGTTCGGCCTCTGTGGCCGTATCGACGACTTCGATGCCCGTCCGTTCGGCGAGTGCCCGCACTGCCTCGATAAACGTCATGCCTTCGATCTTCATGAGAAAGTCGATGGCCGAGCCGCTCTCTTTACAGCCGAAGCAATGGTAGATGCCCCGCTCGGGATTGACGTGGAAGCTGGGGGATTTTTCTTTGTGAAACGGACAGAGGCCCTGGAAAGTGCGACCTTTGCGCACGAGGCGCACGGTTTCGCCGATGAGAGCAACGAGATCGGTGCGCTCTTTGACGGAGGCAATCGTTTGCGGAGCAATCATCGAAAGGCGTCAATGCAATCCTTCGATCTAGAGCTTTCGTCAAGTATTTGCAGAACGATTTCCAAGATAGGTTTTGCTTGCCAAATACATGCCAAGCATTCGCCCAAGATTGATGTGGGGTTTGGGGCGAAGGGCGCCAAAGGCGACCCGAAGTCCCAAATGTACAAACTGGATATGGCGCGTGATTTGCAGTGTTCAGCGTCGCAGCGACGTACGTAGATAGAGGCGTTTATTCGAGCGCGTGGGCTGCGTTCGGAGCATCGATGGCATTGTCGAGCCAGCGTTCGAGAATTTCGAGATTGTTGCAAGTATCGATACGGGCTTGATCTGCTGCGGAAAGGGGCAGTTTGCGTTTGGCGAGGACACGTCGCACGGCATTACGTGCTTCGAGGAGGCGGCTTTGCAACTTGACGTCCTCGAGCCCCTGGTACCCCTCGCGCTGCAACAAATTGCGGAGCGTGAGGCGTTGGGCTTCTTTCTGATCGTAAAATGCAGAAACCGGTACGGGATTTCGCAAGGCTCCAGGCGCTTCCAAAATATCGCCAATTCGCATGATTCGCACCGGCGCATCTTGTTCATGCACCTCGACGCATTGCGGACCGTGCAAGCGAACGACCCAGATGTATTTCGTTCCGGCGCGCAAAAGATCGATAATCTTTTGACGTAAGCTCACTTCATTTTGACCCGTATCGGCATACTCGACAGCCAACAGTGGCGCTGTCGTCGTCCAGCCAGGCTCGTCTTTTAATCCGCCAATCGAGATGTCCGGAGCGCGAAGGGTGCCGGCATCGGGCGAAAAGCCAGCATCGATCCCAGCGGACTCGACTTCCGGATCAGCAGCGAGCAACGACGCACCGCTCGTCGTCGACTTCGCACCCCGCTGTCCCGTGGGCATGCATTCGACCAGATGCCCATTGGACAACTCATAGGGATCTTTGGCCTGTATCTGGTCGGCACGATAGGGGCCAGCACCACGTCCGCCATCCGGTAACCACATACCTGCGACATTATCACCGAAATGGGCCTTGGCAAGAAAATTCTCGGGTGTTCGGCAAACTCGTATGTCCAAAAAAACCATTACCAATCGCAGCGCATGAGATCGCTCGCTGTGCTCAATGAGCGAGATAGTAGCTCATAACACAAAAAGCCTTGCCGAGAGGTGCAAACAGCGACCCCGACCACAAAAACCTTGTTTGGAGGCTGTTGACGGTAAGGAAACAAGCCGCGAGCCTTCCGAGGAGGCCGTCGAGCGGTCACAAACAAGGTTGGAACGGTAATCGAGACGAGGTGACGGTCGCTGCGGACCGAATTGGTCTTGCTGGTATACCGTTTACGGTTGTTCGGCAGGGGCAGCTTCTTCGCGGGCGGCTGATTTGTTGCGTTTGCGCACGCCTGGAGGGTATTGCGCCGAGAAAAGGGAAGGGAAAAACCGATGTTTGTCGTGGTTATGCCGCAATAAATGCAATCCGACGGTCCGCACTTCGTCATAACTGCGCACCAAGAGCGTCCACGCTCGAGACAACGTATCCTGAGCCGATCGGGCCTTGGTTGTTGCCCCACTGCTCAAGAGATTCAAAATGACCCCGGCAACAGCGCGTGCGTCATCCATGTCCGTATCGCGATAATGCTTTCTGTCCGCCGCGACGACATCCCGGCGCAGTTCGTAAATGCGCGCGTATCCATTTAAATCGGACGCCAAATCGCGATGCCCACTGCCAGGTCGAAGTCGATCCAGCTCGGCCGCGATTTCCGGGTCATCCCGAAAATGGTATTCGCACAAAGCCTGCATACGCTCCTCGATTTCAATGGCGCGCTCGACGAGTGCCGCTGGAAGTTTGGCCCCAGAATCCGTCGCGCGTAATGCGACTGCCTCGCTATGCGCGTACAGAACCGCAAATGCCAGATTTTCCAGTTCGTCGAGGTGGGTCAGGTCGAATTCACCAGCCTCGTATTGCTTCTGATATCGGGAACGCAACGCCGGCGCTGTAGCCCGCGCGTACGTGGCAAGCGCTGCCAGGGCAGCTGCTTCGACATCGACGCGACTCGTGACGAGTTCGTGAGGCTCGAGCGCACTTATGCGGGTGGCCAGATTTGAAAGGGCGGTCTTGCCAAGATTCGGATCGTAATGACGAGGTTGTCCCGGCGCCGGGGGAACCGTGGATTTCTTTTTCGCTGGCATTGGTCGAAGGTACCCAATGCCTGGTTGGACTGACAAGAGGGTTTCTGAAATTTGTTTGTCCTCCAAGTGCATTTAAAACCCCTTTATTGGAGCATTTCAAGAGATTGCTTACGAATGGTTGTGTTCAGAACGTAAAATATTTGGCGCTTTTGTTCTTCGCAATCGCAGGATTGGAAAAACGGGAATCATGTTTTGATGGGACGCATGGGTGAGGGTGGTCAAAAGGTACAATAGCCATACCCGGGTTGGGCAATGGTTCCGTCGTCTCGACATTGCATTGGGGAACTGCACGAACTCGAGCTGTTGTTTGGGCTGCACATGACGCGATTGACGTCGACGCAGGAGCTGCTGCATTTGATCTCGGCGAGCGCTACTTGACTGAAATCTACGTAGCCACAGCAGATTTCTCCATTGGCACAATCTTCCGGACCGTCGCATTGCGCGCGAATCGAGGTGCAGGTTCCTCCGGTGAAGCACGCGGAGTTTTCCGGAACGTCAGGATCGAGGCAGCAAGCTTCGCCATCTCCGACGCATTGTTCAGTGCCGCAAGGAATGGATTTGGCAGGGTGCATTCCAGCGGTACCCGATCCGGATGAACTGGACAAACCATCGGCACCACCAGCTCCGCCGAGACCCTCGATGTCGGGAGCCGAGTAACTGCAACCCGTG
>DAOMZH010000810.1:0-5270 GCA_035437985.1 Polyangium sp. (in: bacteria)
TGCGATCCGGCGCTAATCGTGAATTGATTTTGGGTTTGAGTGAAGCGGCGGTCGCCACGTTTCACGCCAATCTCAATGAAGCAATCGAAGGGCGGCTGCACATCTGAAGACGGGCTGGTGCACGTGTGGCTTATGCTACCACCACGCCATGGGGCTCGAACCCAAGGGATGTGCCGAAAAAGCCAGGCCGGGTCGAAGTTCGGAGAATTCGATTTGTGGCGGCAGATAGGTGACGTTTCCAAATGGGCCCGCAACTGTCTGCAGACGGGCATTGATTTGCGCCGGGACGAAGGACAAACCCGCAAGCAGCTCACGCGCGATCGTTCCGAGCGATTGCACCCACATTGCCGCGCGCGCCAAATCGACGTGAACGCGCCAGCTTCCACCCTCACGCGCCCGGCGACGCAATGCTTCGACCGTTCCCGCCGCCCCCAGGATCGAAAGCAAATAATCATTGAGCGTATATGTCGGCGGCAACGACGGCTTGTCGAATGACCCTTCTGCTGCCGAAAAGCCCGTAGCCGCGCACGCGACTTGATCGAATCCACCTCGATTCGCCCAGGGACCTTCCGTTCCCCAAGCCCGCAAATCGAGCACGACGAGCCCGGGACGAGCCGCCGCCAATTGAGCCGGCGCATAACCCTTGGCATCCAATCCAAGATAACTCGTTGTGTAGACGTCGGCCTTGCTCAGCAAATTCCAAAATACCGCAGCCTCGTCGCGATTGGACAAGTTACAATATGCCGCTCGTTTTCCACCTCCCGTTTCAACAACGAAAGCCAACGGATCCGGATACGCCGGATGCGACATTTGCAGGACCTGAGCTCCGTATTCAGCCATGATTCGAGCTGAAACTGGGCCGGCCAAAACATGGGTATTATCGAGCACACGCAATCCCGCCAAGGGCAAACCATTCTCTCCAAGCTCTGGAAATGGTTCCGGCGGAGCATCCCCAATTTTTTCGATTCGTACCAACGGTTGACTCGAAAGCCATTGACCTTGCAGATGCGCGAGCCATTCGTCGAACGTCCGCACAGCCATGGCGACCGACCCACCACCGCAAATAGCGTCCTCCAATTCAAATGGATCCCATTTCGTCACCGCTGCGGCCATTTTGGCTTTCAACGGCGCACAATCGAGCACATCACAGGCCACGTCCCGCATATGCGGGTAAGACGTCATAATGAAAACGCTGCGTCCCGTGCGCGAAGGGTAAAATGCACAATTGCCCAGCAAATTCGGTTCCCACAATTGGACCGCGGGCACCCCATTGGCCCTACAGAAAAAAATACTGGCCATGTTGTTGATCGCATCCACGACGCGCACCACGACATCTTGACCCCGTCCGCTGCGATCCCGCCACAATGCCGCCATCTCGGTCCCCAATGCCGCAAGCGCTATCGACGACGCCTCGCCAAGACGGTGCGGCGATGGAGCCACCGGATCCGTACCGATGATATTGACACTTCCACCCGTATCGGCTTCGGTACAACCCAATTCGCGAAATATTGCCTCGAGCGCCATATGAAGCTCGAGATTCTCGCTCGCGCGTTCTTCCTTCATTTCGTCCCTCCTCATCTTCATTAACACGAATAATCTACAGGATCTTCCTCGGCCGTTACGGCAAAGTTGGCCCATGCGCCCATGATTGTCAAGATATAAAGCAAATAAAAACGTACACCATCTCACGAATGCATTGCGATGCGCTTTTATTGCAATTTAACTCGTGTTTCGCCTTTTTATTGGCCTATCAATCACCTACCTAGCGCGCGGAAAACAGCGAGGAGTAGCTCAAAGTGGGTGCAATACGAGCCGCCGAAGGATAGGTGGATTGGGTGGCCCCCAAGGTATTTTAGGACAAACCGTCGAGCGCTGAACGACACAAGGGTATCAGGGTCATTTTGGAGCGGCGTGACCCTCGGGAAAACCGCATGATTTCGAGCCGATATTGGGCCCTCAGCCGACGGCAAACGTCTTTTCACATTCTGATACATCACGTCGGAACCCGCTCGGATCGCTGATAATCCATGCTCGAGCGGTTCGTCCAGGCAGCAACGTCCGTAGCCGATGCTGCTTCCTGTCTACGCGAAGCTCTGGCACGCCCAACCCCCGTCAGCTAAACCTTTGGGTTCGTCCGCGCAGCGGACAAACCAATGCAAGGTCCAGGCCTAGCCCAGGGGCGCGGAGCCCCGGGTACCCTATCGATATGCTTGCAGGGAAGGAATCGCGGAATGGGAGTAAGGGCTCAGCCCTTCGCCGCGGCAATCGCTTTGGTCAATTCCGGCACCGTCGCGAAAAGATCCGCAACGAGTCCATAATCGGCCACCTGGAAAATCGGCGCTTCGCCATCTTTGTTGATCGCGACAATGACCTTCGAGCCCTTCATGCCCGCCAGATGCTGAATCGCGCCCGAAATGCCAATCGCGAAATACAGCTGCGGCGCGACGATTTTGCCCGTTTGTCCAACTTGCAAATCGCTCGGCGCATAACCCGCGTCACATGCTGCACGGCTCGCGCCCATGGCCGCTCCCAATACGTCCGCGAGCGGGTCGAGCACCTGATTGAATTTCTCTTTCAAGGCTCGGCCACCCGATACGACCACGCGCGCTTCCGCAAGCTCCGGACGGGCACTCTTGACCTGATCGTACGAAACGAATTCCACGCGCTCCGCCGCTTTGCTCGCACCGGCATACGCCACGTTTTCCACGGGCGATGTCCCACCTTGCGGTTCCGCCGCGCCAAACGCGCTTTGCCGAACGCTCACGACCTGAATGGGCGTGTTGATCGAACAAATGCCAAAAGCATTGCCCGCGAACATCGGGCGCTTGTATTCGAGTTTCCCGCCATTCGCCAAAAGCTCGGTAATGTCACTGGCAAAACCCGCATTGAGCCGCGCTGCAACCCGCGGGAGCAGGTCTTTGCCATATGCGCTCGCCGTGCCGACGATAACGCCAAAATCACCACCGACCTTCGCGACCGTCGGAGCATAACGCTCGGCCACGTAATTCTTGAGCGAAGCGTCGTCCACGACGAGGATCTTTGCCGCGCCAAACCCTTGGGCTTCTGCGGCTGCACCAGCAGCTCCCGCACCCATCACCAAAATCGAGAACGATCCGCCCAATGCCGCCGCGGCTTTTTGCGCGAACGTAATTGCCGAATGCGTCGTCTTCTTGAGTTTGCCCTCGGCAACCTCTGCCACCACGAGAACGTTTGCCATTTCAAAATCTCCTGTGGTTTGTCTCTACCGGTTGCCTCAAAGGACCTTCGCTTCGTTCTTCAAACGCGAAACGAGATCCGCCACGTCCTTGACCTTGATGCCCGCTTTGCGTCCCGGAGGAGCCACGAAGCTGCGGTACGAAACCTTGAGTGCCGTGTCGCCCGCGAGATCCGCAAGCTTCACTTCCACAAGTGGCTTCTTCTTCGCCGCCATGATCGCCGGGAGTGCGGCAAAACGAACTCCATCGTTGTACTTGTGCGTCGCCGGCGTCTTCAGCGAATACACGCTCGTCGGCGCCACGATGCGCAAGTCCACCGTCACGACCGCCGGAAGCTTCACGCGCAACGTCGAGACGCCGCCGTCGACTTCGCGACCCACGAGCAACGCGCCCGCTTCTTCCCTGATTGTCGCGGCAAACGTCGCCATGGGCCAGTCGAGCAGCTCGGCCAAGATCTGACCAACCTGATTCGAATCGCCATCAACGGCTTGCTTGCCCATCAACACGACGTCGGGTTTTTCTTTCTCAACCAACGCCTTGAGAGCACGCGCGACGAGATCACCGTCGAGTTTGTCATCACCAACATCGACACGAATCGCGCGATCCGCACCCGTGGCGAGAGTCGCGCGCAGCGTCGTTTCCACTTCTTTCGGACCAAACGTCACCACGACGACTTCACCGAGACGCGTTTTTGCCTGCGTGCCGTTTTCGGTCAGACGCAAAGCTGCTTCGAGAGCGTACTCATCGAAGGGATTGGGCTTCCACTCGAGTCCGGTGGTGTCGATTTTGTCTCCGGAAGCCGGAATTTTTACTTTATTGGCGTTGTCCGGATCGGCGACGCGCTTGAGAGGAACGAGGATCTTCACGGTTCGACTGGCTCCTTTCTGACCACCGCCGAAGGTTCGAGAAACCAAACGGACGGCACGCAGCATCGCACCGACGCGACCGTACCTTTCCGGCAAACCCGGCCACGAAAACGCACGATGGGGTTTGGGGCGAAGGGCGCTTTCTGTGCCCGAAGCACCAAATGTTTAACCTAACCGCGGCTGGACGATCCCGCCCGCCGCGTGCGGCGTGCCTCATGACAGCAATGTCGTTGTGCGTCAAGGAGCCTGCTACCCTTCCGCGCCGTGGCTGTCACAACCGACTTTCTCGTCATCGGCAGTGGAATCGCTGGGCTGACCTTCGCCCTCGATGTCGCTGACCATGCCAGCGTTCTCATTGTCACCAAGCGCTCCGCTGAAGAGTCCAACACTCGCTGGGCTCAAGGCGGAATTGCCGGTGTTTTCGCTCCGGATGATTCATTCGAAGCCCACATCCAAGACACCCTCGTCGCCGGCGCCGGACTTTGTCACGAAGTCGTCGTCGACATCTGTGTCCGCGAAGGACCCGACCGCATCCGCGAACTCATCGCTCGTGGAACTCGCTTCGATCACGACGAACAAGGCTCCATCGCGCTCGCTCGCGAAGGCGGACATAGCGCCCGCCGCGTGCTTCACGCCGCCGATGCAACAGGCCTCGAAATCGATCGCGCCTTGCTCGAACGATGTCGCGCCCATCCGAACATTCGCCTCCTCGAACATCACATGGCCATCGATCTCATCGTCATGTCGAGGTTTGGCGGGCCAGACATCTGCGTCGGCGCGTATGTGCTGAACACAGCATCTCAGTCTGGCGGCGAAAAAAGCCACGAAGTCGAAACATATCTCGCGCGAGCAACCATCCTCGCCTCCGGTGGGGCAGGGAAGGTGTACCTGTACACGACAAACCCGGACGTCACGACCGGAGACGGCATCGCCATGGCGTATCGAGCTGGCGCTGAAGTCGCGAACATGGAGTTTTACCAGTTCCATCCGACGTGTCTGTACCACCCGCAAGCCAAGAGTTTTCTCATCACCGAAGCTCTGCGTGGTGAAGGAGCCATCCTGCGTTTGCCCGATGGAACCCCTTTCATGGGCAACCACGATTCCCGCAAAGAACTCGCGCCGCGCGACATCGTCGCTCGCGCCATCGACTTCGAGATGAAACGAACCGGCAGCGACTTCGTGCTCCTCG
>DAOMZH010000811.1:0-5255 GCA_035437985.1 Polyangium sp. (in: bacteria)
TTTCCACAACGCCAGCACCGCCGTTCTCCACAGCTTCGAACCGTGCTTGCAATGCAGTCCATTCGGTAATTCCCTCCTCGAGCCACCGCCTTGTCGAGCCACCGGTGCATCGAGCCATCAAAATAAACGCCAATCGCTGAAGATCGCGTAAATTCCCACGAAGTGGCGCCGTATTGAGTGCTTCCCCGAGTGCGTCATTCCATGGCGCGTCAACCGGCACCTCCTCAAACGATCGCGCTTCTCGCCATACTTGTTGCCAATCGTCCCGCAGATCCTGACGACAATCCCGCAATGGCGGAATCTCCACGAGCAGCAAACTGATACGGTCGAATAAGTCCGCATCGATTCGATTACGCAATTCTTCCAACGTCAAATGGGATGCGCACACGATTTCTGCATTCGACTCACGCTCTGCACCATCTCCGATGCGCCGAAATCGACGGCGCGGATCCTGCAAGACCCGCACGAGCTGCCGCTGCACACGTGCTTCGAGATCTTGCACTTCGTCAAGAAAAAGCACGCCATCGCGGGCTTGCTCGAGATAACCCGCGTGATCCGCATTCGCTCCCGTGAAAGAGCCGCGCTTGTGCCCAAATAACGCACTCATGGCCAGGGCTGGATCCAGCGTTCCACAAGCCACCGTAATGACATTCGATCGCCCTTTCAATGGCCCAAGAAATGTCTCAACCACGCGGGTTTTTCCGGTCCCTCGTTCTCCCAATAGTAACAATGGCGCACGAGGAACACGCGCATAACTGGCCAACGTCGCCAATGCTTTGCGCCGCGCCGGAGATCGACACTCCGGATCGTAGCGCCCTTCCGTTGGTGATGCGGCGGCCGCTCGCCGTATTTCCGCGAGATAGGTATCGACGCGGAAATCGACCGGGTCAAGACGCGTTTTTCCTGACTTGTCACGTTGTGGCGACCATAATTTGGTTCCTTCGGGAAACGCACCCCCTGCATGCAACAATAACCACATCGCATGCATTGCCGGCGTTCCGGCAGATACGTTGATATGCAATGTTCCGGTCAAACTGCGAAGTCGAGGCAATACATGCTGCTTGAGTCCAGCATGAATGACCTGATGGTGCGTCGGGTCGGACACGGTGATCAAAATCTTTTCGAGTTGGATATCGCCCAGTTCGACTTGCGTCGGAAGGGGCATGTCTGCACTTTGCAACAAATACATGACGCGTCCGATGTGCACACCTCGACCACGCAAATGTTGAAGAACGTCGAGCAAAACCGATTGCCCACCTCCAACCGAAGCCCAGGCCAGCAGCGTATCCGAATGACGTCGCTTGCTCATCGCTCACCCCGCAACACGACCGCCCCAATGCCATATTCGGACATCGATCGCTTTGCCGCTTCAACCTGTGAGATATCCTCAATCGCAAAGACACGCCCAAATCCAGGTTCGTCAAAAATTGGGAATGGGGGGACCTTGACGCTCCCTCCGTCTTTCGCTTTGGGAAGCGGCCAGGGTTTGGCACTCCGGCGAAGCGTCGGCAATTCGATCGACCACTCATGCTCAACAGAATGGTATCTCTTGGCGCCAGGAACTACTGACGCCGGTGGAGCCTTGGCCGCAGCAATCCGCGTACAAGAATCCACGTTTACGATTCCATCGTTAACACGCCCTTTCGGCTCGATCGTAAGGTCCCGGTAATCTTTACCATTTGGCACCTGAACCGATCCCAGCAATTCTCCGATCTTCGTATTCACGCGCAAGCGCCACAGAGCCCCTGCATGCCACGTCTCCAAAAATCTCGCGAGCGCCGCAGCATCGCCGCCCGCAAGCTCGACACCCATCTCGAATCCATCCTCCAAGCCATGCGTTTCGAGATTCGCCGTCATGACGAGCCCGTACGTACCGTCCACCAAAATGGCTTTTGCATGCAGATGCTTGCTCACGCCTAGAATCGACACGCCAGCTTGCGCGAGTTTCTCCAATATCGGCAACATCCCGATACGAGGATGCCGCACGAGCAAAACCACCGCTACGCGCTCTTTGACGCGCTCGATGAGCGCTTGGACAACTTCCTCGTCGGCGATTCCGAATGTCGAAACAACGAGCGTTCGCTTTGCGCTTCGAATCAATCGTAACACAGTTTGTCGCAAATCACGCCGTGAACCGGCAGTCGCGACGATTGCTCCCGTTCGCTCGGGCATCGTCATTCGTTTTTCTGGGCCGACGACCGGCGGTAAACCGCCCGCCTCGAGAAGCTCGTGCTGGGCAGCTTCCCAAAATGCCCACACGAAGAGCGACGCCAATGCTCGAACATCATTCGGCACGAGATACACGCCGAGTTCGTGATTACGCGTCAGGGCTTCCTTCGTAAGGTTTGCCGTAAGCAACATGCCCCGCGGCTGTGTCTTTGGATCAACCAAGACGAACTTTGCATGGAAAAACTCTGCTGTCCGCATACAGACCCAACCTGCAAATTCATTCAACAGGCGCTTGTGGTCGGCAAGCGTTTCGCGACTGAACGAATCGTTCTCTCGAACGTCCTTTTCGAGTTTCGCTTCCGACGCGACAAGAAGATAGACGCGCACTCCACGCTTGGACGCATTGAGCAGAGCACTCTCCAGGTTGGCATCAGCAAATAGGAAACTCGATATCATCACCACTTCACGTGCGGATCCGATCATCTGTTCGAGAACACCACGCATCTCCGCCTTCTCTTCAGCTTGAAACACACGCCCGTCGCGGCCTGCGCGTGACGCCGGTTTGGCATCTGTCGCGACCCAAGCGATATTGAGTACATCGCCCGATCGATCTTCGATCCATGGTTTTCCTGCAATGACGTTGCTCATTGATTCATGCCTCCATCAAGATCGAGCGGCGCTTGAAGGCGCCAATATGCTGCCGGGGGGCGCTGGTCGCGCCGTACGGATTGGGCGAAGGTGTCCTGTCGTGGAACATGCAATCGAAACCCGGGAAATCGATTCATGATTTCGATCGCTCCTTGCTCGTAAACCTCGGGCCATTGCGTCTTCTGGACGTGATATTTCAATAGCCATTCGAACCAGTGTTGCGCATCCTCGAATGTCGCAGGTTCGATGGGTACCTTGTCGACAACCGTGTCTTCGAATCGACCAAGGTTTCGAATTTCGGGCGTCTTGAATTTCAATTCGCGCAGAAAACTCGTCAAATGGTGCGGAGCGAGTTGTGAGAACGAGGCTTGCAATTTACGCGTTTGCACATTCCACCAGGTATCGGCCCCAATCGAACGGAGCATCTCCCCAAAGACGCGCTCATGCTGCTGACCTCGAATAGACGACAATGGGAACTCGATTTGTTTTCCGTTGAGACTCCCTCGCAACGCACGCGCTCCTTCCGTAGCATTGGGCTCGAACGTGACTTCGATCGATAATGCCGAAGAGGTTGTCGGCCCGAACTCTGCGCGCGGCTCGATCATCATTACGCGAATCGGCTCTCCACCTGCAGGCAACGTCAATGGAGGGCGATTCGATTGTTCGTCGCGGACTGCCGCAATGGGCTTCGGAACCTCGCCCAATTGACGCTGCGGAGGCCGTTCACCACGATCACGGGCTTGTTTTCGGGCCTTGTCTTCGTCATGCGAACTGGGTTCTCGAAAAACCTCGATTCCCAGCAGTGGATGGTCGAGCAATGACTCATTCGACCAATACAGCGTCCACGTTCCAAGTTGCGGCACGAAAATCCGGGGCTCTCGACTTGCGGCAACACGCCGTCCTTCTTCCGAAAGGGCAAGGACGAACTCCCGATTGCGATCATGCGTCAGCAAACCGAGCTCCTGACAAACCTGGACCATACGGCGCGCCACGACGGGAGCCAGCCCCACGAGAGGTCCTTTGGCATCGGCACTGCACAAATCTTCAATGCGTGCCGACTGATTTTGTGCGAGCCTTTCGGCGACCCAAACGACGACGGCATGCTCGGCGACACGCGTTTGGGCAAATGCCACTTTTGCCACGACGTTTACTTGAAATACGTTGACTTTTCTTCGTAATACGATGCGCATGATGATCCCCTTTCAATAACGAAGGTCCACGCGATTCAATCGTTTCATGTCCGCGGCAAGCCATGCGCATACCGGCGCCTTGTTTTTTTGCCGTTCGAGAAAACTCCGGTCCCCAACGAGCACGAGCTGATATCGGGCACGCGTGACGGCCACGTTCAATCGATTCGGGCTATTCAAGAAGCCGGGAGCTTCCGTACGAACGAACGATAGAAACACGATGTCTGCTTCGTGGCCTTGATATCGATCGACGGTACACAACTCAATTTCGAGAAGCACCCGGTCTCGCTGCTTGATGACGAAGTGCCGCGATTGCCTATGCTGGTCGGTGAGCTTCCGAAGTTTTTCGCGAAGGTAACGCTCTTGCCCCCGATA
This sequence comes from Polyangium sp. (in: bacteria), assembly GCA_035437985.1. Lineage (GTDB taxonomy): Bacteria > Myxococcota_A > Polyangia > Polyangiales > Polyangiaceae > Polyangium. The sequence goes on from DAOMZH010000811.1 coordinate 4,380, forward strand.
GAACGTCAAGATAGCCACGGACCATGGTTTTTCTCGGTGCATGGTCGAGGCCCACGCTTCGAGCTTGCCAAGTTCCTCGATGATGACATCGGCCTCCTTTTCGTTGCGGATCGGCGACGGCGTCTCTTGACCTTGCACGTCCAGCCAGATCGACCGACCGGCATAATGCGGATACGAGAATGGGCGAAGCTCAGCCATATTGGGCGGATCCTTCAGCAAGTCATCGCGGGCGTAAAAACGCCTCTGCGCGAATGCGGATATTTCCGGATGCATGCGATGTTGATATTGAAGCCGCACCAATCGATGCACGAGCACCTCTTCCTTGGGCAAACCATACGCGAGCACGTTATTCCAAGCCATTCGACCAGTCGCCGCACGCGCGTGGTCGAACCCCACTTGCAGCGATTCGAGGATCGACGGCAACGCCACACGGCGGACCTGTCCAACGTCGTCTTGTACACGCGGCAATAGGTCCCCTTTCGGGAGCAGTAAGTCCATCTCCCGCCGATAGACATCGGCTTGACCCGCATTACCCTCGGAATCCGTCAAGATTTCCGGGAGCATTCGGAGTTCATAATCACGAACGATACGCCAGGACATTTCCGCGGACCAAATGGGTTCGGCCTTTTTTCTACGTCTCGCGTGTTTTCGATGGTTTGTCGGTTCCTTCGATTCTCGGGATGCTCGTGCATTGATTCGCCGCTGCATCGAGGGCAGTGCACCGTCGTGGATGCGCATGACGGTCGTGGCCAGCGGCAATGCACTCTCAACTTTCTCGATCTGGGCAACCGTTCCGATAACAGCGCGAGCTACGCCAAGCGTAAATTCATTTGGCACGGCCCGATCATCGAGTTCCACGATGGGTTCATCTGGGAA
>DAOMZH010000812.1:0-5254 GCA_035437985.1 Polyangium sp. (in: bacteria)
GACGGCGAGCCCCCATCGAAAACCAAGCCTCGCGGAGCGCGCTTGTTAGCGCGCGAAGCGAGGGGCCAAGTCTGAACCGCTTTCAAGAGCCACGCTCAAAGCGCAATCTGCTTCCACTTGCCCCGCTTGAACTCGAGCGCCATCAGCGAAGCTAGCCCCGTCGCGTATACCGCGCCCGCAATCCAAATCCCGGTCAAACCCATCTTCATCGTGATGCCCAGGATCCACGCCAGCGGCACGAGACACAGGAAGTGCAGCACCAGCTCGACGATCATCACGTACCGCGTGTTGCCCGCGCCAAAGAGCGCCTGCGTCAGGATCATCCCAATCGCCACCAACGGCGTGCACGCCCCAGCCAAGCGCATGGGGGTCAGGGCTGTCGCCCGCACCAGAGCGCTATGCGAAGCAAACGCGAGAATGTCGTCGGCAAACACCACCTCGCAAAGACCAACGACGCCAAAGATCAACAGGCCCAGACGAACCGACGTCCATCCAAAAACTTCCGCCTTGTCTGCACGCTTTTCGCCAAGCGACTGCGCCACGAGCGTCGCGGTCGAAGTTCCAAACGCCAAACACGCGGTGAACGTCAGTTTGAGAACGCCTACGATCACGGTGGTTGCTGCACCGTTCACCGGCTCGGCTTTGCCGCCCGGACACACTGCCGACACGACGCCAAGTGGTTGCAATTCATCAAGTTTTCCCGCGATCTTAACAAAAAGCGCAAACCCCGTCATGACGGCGATGGTCGCAATCGCACTTGGAATGGACAGCTTCAGGATCGACCAGGTCAAACCTTTGTCGAGCTTGGCGAGGACAAACGGTCGATAGGGTTTACGGAACTCAGCCTTGAGCGCGTAGCCAATCATGATGGCCAAACCAAGGTACGTCGAAACGAACCCGGCGATACCTGCACCTGCGATGCCCAGCTTGGGGATGGCCAACGCCTCGTTGCCAAAAATCAGCAAAAAGCAGAGCAAAATGTTCATCGCGTTCATCACGATGGCCGAAACCAAATGAATGTGCGTCTTGCCAATACCATCGAAAAAAGCTTTGAACGCAAACGTCGTGACCATCGACGTCACACCGAGCAAACGCCACCTCAAATAGGATTCCGCTGCGAGTCGTGCACCCTCGACCTCGATCATTGCGCCAAGGATCGCCGGGGTAACTGCGTAACCAATCGCGGAAAAAATGATGCCGGCGAGGACGGAGAAAAACGCCGCGTTCGCCAAAACTGCGCCCGCATCTTCTTGGTTTTTCTGGGCAAACCGACGACCGACGAACGCTTGTGTGCCGACGCTGATCGCACTGAGCGAACCGCCGAACAGCCACAAAATGATCAGCGACGGGAGAAGTGCCGCCTGCGCGTTCGATGATTCCGGGCACGGAAGTCGGGCAAAAAAAACGATATCGACTTCGTTGACGATGCTCTGCGTGAGCATGGCGCCGACGGTCGGCAACGCGAGACGCAGAATCGCGCGATGTGGGGGGCCCGAGGTGACTTCGTTTGAGCCGACTACGGGCGGAGCGATCTGGGCCATCTAGTTGGGCGGGGTATACAACGTCAGCGCCGATGGGCGAGCAAAATGCGCCGATTTCATGCGCATTTTGCTCACGGTTTTCGCAGTCCTGCAGACTGGCGCGGCTTTTCTACTTGGATTTGCTGGCAGGCTTGGAAGCCATGCGCGTCTTCCGCTTACGGCGCAAGCGAGCCTGGTCGTCCTTGTCTTTGCTGCCAGGACGAACCTTCGACTTCGACTTTGCATCCGCTTTCGCTGCAACAGCACCCTCTTCTTCGACGGGTTTGTCCCCGCGCGAAGAACCATCCGTCGCTTCGGTCGGCTGCGGCGCTGCATCATGTTTGGCCGCCTCTTCCGCTGCGGCCACGATCGATGGATCAAGCGGCGCAGGTGCCGGCTCGATCTTCACAACCGTACGCGGCGGAGGCTGCCCCGCGCTGTCCGGCTCTTCGATCACGATGTCGAAATCATCCGGATTCTCCGGCGGAGTTTCCGGACGCGGATCGGGTTCGTACTCGAGCGCCGAATGGGCCCGCGAACGTTTGCTCGCCGCAACACGACGCTTGGGTTGAGGTTGCTCCTCGACCACTGGCTCTTCGGGCGTCGTGTCCACATTGGCCAAAGCCACGTGCGGTTGCGGTTCGGCGATCGGCTCATCGAACTCGATCGGATCAGCTTCCGTCGGCTCTTCAACAGCTTGTTCGGCAACAGGAGCCTCTTCCGCTGCCGCCGGAGCAGGAGCTTCGACAGGTTTGTCCGCAACGACCGGCGGGGGCGCCGCCGGAGCGACCGCCGCGACTTGCTCGACATTTGCTTTGAGGCCCAACGACCCGGGCAACATCTGCCGAATTTCATGGGCTTTGCCCGTGAACAGAACGGCGGCAAACGCCATCACGCTGGCCAGAGCCGAGAAACCGATCGCTCGTCGCCGACTGCGCGCTCGAGCCGGAGCGGCGAGGGCATGCAGGAGGGCCTCACGCATCTCGTTCGCCGTTTGGAAACGCAAACCCGGATGCCGCGAAAGAGCGCGCATGAGCAAGTCATCGACCGCCGGAGGCAAACGTTTCGCGGGTACGCGTTCTCGCGGATGCTCAGGACTTCCCTTCATTTTTGCGTCGACGATCGCCGCAGCACTTGAACCGACATACGGCAGTCCGCCCGTGATCATTTCATACAGCACGCAGCCCAAGGCATAGAGGTCGGCTCGACCGTCGACTCGTCCCGCAGCCGCTTGCTCGGGGGCCATGTATTCCGGTGTGCCAAACAGCGTGAATCCTGCAGCAACGGCGTTGTCGCCATTGGGTGCCCCGAGCGCTGCTTCGCCAATGTCTTCGGGCGTGTGCGCCAAACCAAAATCGAGCACCTTCACATTGCTGTCTTTGGTCAGGAAGATGTTTGCCGGCTTGATGTCTCGGTGCACGACACCCGCGGAATGCGCCGCATCGAGCGTGCTCAGGACCTGCAAACCAATCCGCGCCGCGAATTGCCATTCGACGTCGTGATCACGCGCCAAAAGGGCTTCGACGGTCTCGCCTTCGAGCAGCTCCATCACGCAATACAGGCGGCCGTCACTCGCGCGCCCGAAGTCGTGGAGCTGGACCAATCCATCGTGGTTGAGGCTCGACATGGCACGAGCTTCACGGCGGAAACGGGCGGCGTATTCCGGGGACGAACCATGTTCCGGAGACAGGATCTTCACGGCCACGCGGCGCCCGAGATCCACGTGCTCGGCCTCATGCACGACGCTGCTGGCACCACCGCCAATTTCCCGGACGAGGCGCAAACGCGTACCAGGTAAAACACCTTGTTGCGGCGTGGGTGCGTCCGACAGAACTGCGGGTTCGTCTTTGCTGTTGTTCGAGGTATTGGTGGCGCTCGGCGCAGGAAGTGAAGCGCGAGCCGAGGAAACGAGACGCGCGAATTCGCGTCGAGATTTACCGGGTTCAGCAGGGAAAAGATTGGCCATGACATTTGCCGTGCGCGCGCGCACGCCTCGTTCTCCCCCGGGCAATGGAGGGGCAGAGCCAAGAAGTTTTGCGAGATCGCGCGCCGCAAGACGCGCAGCTGCGTAGCGTTCGTCCACATGGAACGCCGTGAGTTTGGCGAGGATGTTGTCGATCTCGACGGGCGCTCCGATTTCATTGGCAATCGGCGGCAAATTCATCGAGTTTTTCGCGACAGCCGACATGTGCACGGCTGCGTCACCTTGCAAGAAACGCCGGCCCGCGCAGAGCTCCCAAAGCATCACGCCAAGGGCATACATGTCGACCCGCGCATCGCCGGTATCTCCATTGGCAACTTCCGGCGCGACGTATCCGGGTTTGGCAAAAACAACTCCGCTCACCGTCCGACAACGTCGGTTGAGCCCGCGAGCCGTGCCGAAGTCGATGATCTTCACTTCGCCCGCGTAGCTGACCATGACGTTTTGCGGCGACAGATCGCGGTGCACGATGGCAAGTCCCCGTCCCGAGGGATCTTTGCGCTCATGCACGTGCGCGAGAGCTTCCGCGATCATCGTGGCGACAGCGACCGCATCAGCCCAACCAACGCGATACCCAAGGGCCAACGCCCGCCCACGCACATCACCGAGGCTCTTGCCTTCGATGTGTTCGACAACGGCATAGGGTTCGCCACTGACATCGTCGATCGACGCTTCGATGACCTGGGCTACGCCAGAATGTTGCAACTGAGCCTGCACACGGGCTTCATCGAGAAAGCGCGCGATGAAGCTCGGATCCGTCGAATGATCGCGACGAATGACCTTCACCACGACAGGTCGCTCCGCGCCTTCGATACCCATGGTGGAGGCGAGGAAAACTTCACCCATGCCACCTCGGGCCAGCCGACGCAGCAAAAGATAGCGACCGAGAGGACGAGGAAGCTCGTCGCCGAGAGAAGCGACCGAACGATCCTCGTCAGGAGTCTTGGCGGACTTGGTAGCCGCACCAGACAAAGACGAAAGGGGGCGTGATACGCGGTTGGAGTCGAGCGGGACGGTTGCCATGCGATAAAGGTATACATGTAGGATAAAGTGGGCCAAGAATTAGACACCGCAATTTTCGTAATTTTTACAACTCAAAATCATACCGTGGTTGAATTTTTTGTTAATTAGATTGGCGCCTTGAATTGCTTTACCTCCCGAACGATAATTCATTTACGTCCTCAACATAATTCTGAGCCCGTCGGCGTACGTTCTGAAAAGCACAATTGCCGACCGACCGCTTCTCGGGTATCTGTTCAGACGATGTTGCGTGCCGCGCTGTTGCGAGGTCTAGCCATGGTGGCGTTTTTCGCCGCCGTGTGGATCGCGCCTTTGCAAGCGATGGCCGCCATCATCCCGATCTGCGACGGAGACGCGATCTCGGCTTGGGCTCCCGTCGTTCCGGCTGCTCATGCGGTCGAGACAAACCCCGCTGAAGATTGTCGTTCCGCAACGATCAACTCGGACGAACACGATCCACAGGTTGCCGCGATGTGCGATGACCGCGCAGCCTCGATCGTCGCGCCAAACCGTATCGACCCCATGACCGACGGACGTATCGATGCCGTCTCGTCATGTGAGGGTTTCCAACACGGTCCGTTTGCCAGCACCCCAACGAACAACCATCACGTCGATGGGTCGGCTTGGGCGAGTGTCGAGCCGGCAGTGTTGGTCGCAGGCGTTGCAGTTCGTCCGCGAATCTATTTCGAGCTTCCGCTCATGTTCGTGGATCCTGGTTCCCCACAAGCAGGGT
>DAOMZH010000813.1:0-5252 GCA_035437985.1 Polyangium sp. (in: bacteria)
GTGGTTCCTTCAGCGGGATCGCAGCCGCTCGTCAACGCGACGACACAAGCGAAGATGGCGAGAGATCCAGAAGCGAGAAGCGTGCGATCCATCAGGGGAGCCTCCGAAGAAAAACCGTCGAGGTGCCAGAGAGACAAACGCAAATTTTACAGCTGCGTCGAGGTCTGGCGAGAACAGTCATGGTGATGTCGTTGCTTGGTGGGCCCCAAAGGAAGCCCTTGTTATCGTCGCAGATTTCTGGCCTTCGCTCAACTCGGACGAACGCTCGGCGAGCCTGGATGACGAGGTGCGCGAGAGGTGCGCGAAGCGGGCAGGGTTTGGTGGATCAGAACGCGAAGACTTGGGGATAACAGATGGCGTATGCGGCGTTGCAGTCGACATCGAGGTGCATGTTCATGCAGGCGACCATCTCATTCAGGCCCGTGGCGTTGAAGGGGGTGAGGTCAAGGACACACTGCATGGTGTCGAAGGCCTGGACGCAGTTTTGCTGGGCGAATTGCGTACAGAGGCCAGCGGCATCTGCGGAGGGGCAGGCAGCGGCGTACATCTCTTTGGTGCACGCAGCGACCTTCGCGTCGTCGCAAGCGCTGGCGGGATCGCCAGGAATGTTCTGCAAACATCGAGCGGCGACGTCGAACGCACCGCCCTGAATGATCTCGAAAAAGCGCGCGCAGGCTCCGTTTGCCGTCGGAGGATCGGTACCGTTTGGACCACAAACGTTTCCGGTCGACTGCGTATTGAGAGCGTCGCACGCGAGAAGGTCGAGCGTGCCGTCATTGGGTCCTGCACACGGTGCCGATCCACCGCCGCCACCGACACCTGCTCCGCCTTGATTTGAGCCTCCAGCGCCACCCATGCCACTCGAGCTGCTCGAGCTGATGCTGCTACTGCTGCTCCTGTCGTTGCCTTCTCCGCCGGTGCCGCCAGCGCCGCCAAAGCCGGTGTTGCCGTCGACGATGATGCAGCCGCCGAGCAAGAGGAGAAACGTGGGAAGTCCGATCGTGAGAGAAAGTCGAGTGTTCATGGGTGAAGTCCTCCTAAGACAAACTGTCGCAACGTGGCTCGAATGTTGTTGAGTGAGATGTGTTGGGAGCTGTTTCGACAATGAGATTTTGTTTTTGCAAGAGGGACGTGCGTTCAGCAAGGGGCGCGAGCGTGTTCAGCACGTTTGATCACGATCGGGAGGATGAAAATATTTTTCAGAATTCTCTTGCGTTCGTTGAGCGGGCTTGGTAAACACCGCGCTCCGTTTTCCTGGGGCCGGGCGCCGCAAGCGTTCGTCCCTCCGAAGCCGTAACGGCGCTTCGGTCGCAGTTCGCCTTCTTGGCCTCCGTGGGACTCCCCCCGGAGACGCAAGAGGGGATTCTCGTCACGAGACTCGTCTTGATTCTTCGTAGACGACGGGCTGAGGGCACGAAGTGTACGACGGCAGGGCCCGAGGGTGTGTGGTTCACATCCAATTGGGTTGGCCAACGATTGGGTACACCGGGAACAGACTCGGGCCCACTGTCTGCGAGGGTTTCTCGAATGCAAAGCAAGGCCAGTGCGAAATTTTCGCGGATTTCGCCGCGGAAGGCGCGCATGATTGCGGACCTGGTCCGGGGTCGTGACGCCGCAGAGGCACTCCAGCTCCTCCAATTCACGGAGAAGTCGGCTGCGCCGGTGATTTCGAAGATCATCGAAAGCGCGGTGGCGAACGCCCGTCAGAGTGGCGCCGACGTCGATGCGCTTTTCATCAGCAAGGCGACTGTCGACAAAGGCCCGAACAAGTTCAATCGCCGCTGGCGCCCTCGGGCGATGGGGCGAGCGACACGGGTTCAGAAGGGCATCTCTCACATCGTGATCGAGCTCAGCGAGCGCAAGTAAAGGGACACGGTTTCCATGGGACAAAAAACCCATCCGTATGGCTTCCGCGTTGGTGTCATCAAGACGTGGAGCAGCAAGTGGTACGAAGACGGCAAAGCGTACCAACGCTGGCTGCATGAGGACATCCGCATCAAGCGGGCCATCAAGCAGTACCTCTACAACGCGAACATCGCCGGCGTGGAGATTGAGCGTGCCGCCAATCGTGCCAAGGTCATCGTGTACACGGCTCGTCCGGGCATGGTGATTGGCAAGGGCGGTAAAGGTATCGAAACGCTGAAAACTGGCAACGTCGGTACGGCGGCCAAAGGCGAGTCGGTGTTCAAGGGAGTGGCTTCGTTCACGGAGAACGAGGTGTTCATTGATGTCCAGGAGGTGCGCAAAGCGGAGACGAACGCGCAACTCGTGGCCGAGAACATTGCCACGCAACTCGAACGACGTATTGCCTTCCGTCGAGCGATGAAAAAGGCCGTTTCGACGGCGATGAAGTTTGGCGCGAAAGGCATTCGCGTACGTTGTGCTGGTCGTCTTGGCGGAAGCGAGATGAGCCGTGTCGAGACGTACCGCGAAGGTCGCGTTCCGCTGCACACTCTCCGTGCCGATATCGAATTCGGTTTGGCGGAAGCCAAGACGAAGGTCGGGATCATCGGTGTGAAGGTGTGGATGTTCAAGGGCGAAGTTCTCCAGCGCAAGTCGCGCCGGATTCAGTAGGAGGACAAAAGCCATGCTCTCCCCCAAGAGAACCAAATTCCGCAAGATGCAGAAGGGCCGTGTTCGTGGTATCGCAACCGCGGGCAGTGACGTGTCTTTCGGTGACTTCGGCCTGCAAGCGATGGCTCCTGCGCGTATCACGGCTCGTCAAATCGAGGCGGCGCGTATGGCGATTCAGCGGCATTGCAAGCGTGCGGGAAAGCTTTGGATCCGAGTGTTCCCGGATCGTCCGGTCACGAAGAAGCCGCTCGAAGTTCGTATGGGTGGCGGAAAAGGTGCTCCGGAAGAATGGGCAGCCGCCGTCAAACCTGGCCGCGTGATGTACGAGCTTTCGGGTGTACCGGAAGACATGGCGCGCGAAGCGTTCCGGTTGGCAGCACATAAGCTCCCGATCGAGTGCAAGTTCATCGCCCGCGGGATCGTGTGAGGGATTCGAGATGAAATCCAAGGATTTGCGCGAACGCACGACCGAGCATCTGCAAGAGCTGGAAAAGACGCTCGCGCGTGACGTTTTCGATGCGAAGTTCAAGAACTTCACAAACCGTCTGAACGACACGTCGTCGGTGCGCAAGGCGCGTCGCGACTTGGCACGCGTCAAGACGATTCTCACGCAACGTGGTGGCGCCGAAGTTGCGGAAGGAAAGGCCGAGTCATGACGACGAACGACGCAGCCCAAGCCCCGGCGCAAGCGGCACAAAGTGAAAGCCATGGCTTTCGCCGCAAGTTGGTGGGCCTGGTCAAGAGCAACAAGTGCGACAAGACTGTCGTTGTCGAAGTTGTTCGTAACGCGCGCGATCCGAAGTACAAGAAGTACGTTCGCGGCCGTGAGCGCTACAAAGCCCACGACGAAAAGAACGAATTCAAGGTCGGAGACCGCGTGGAAATTCAGGAGCACCGCCCGATTTCCCGCGAGAAGCGTTGGATCGTGACGCGCCTGATTTCACGACCGGTGGAGGAGTAGCCATGATCCAGGTCTCGACGCATCTCGAGGTCGCGGACAATTCCGGCGCACGCATCGTCAAGTGCATCAAAGTGCTTGGTGGTTCGCGGCGCAAGTACGCAGGCCTTGGCGACGTGATTGTCGTGTCGATCAAGGAAGCGTTGCCCGGCACGAAAGTGAAGAAGGGCGACACTGCTCGAGCGGTCGTCGTGCGCACGGCGCGCGAATATCAACGATCGGACGGCAGCTACATCAAGTTCGACGGCAACAGCGCCGTGCTGATCAACAAGGAGAAAGAGCCGATTGGGACCCGTATTTTCGGACCAGTCGCTCGCGAACTCCGGGCGAAGAAATTCATGAAGATCATCTCGCTCGCTCCGGAGGTGCTCTGATGAATCGGCTTCGTGTTGGTGACCTCGTGCAGGTCATCAGCGGCAAAGAGAAGGGCAAGCAGGGTCGTGTGTCCAAGATTCTGGCCGAAGACGACAAAGTGGTCGTCGAGGGCTTGAACAAAGTGACGCGACATCAGCGCCCGACGCCGCGGAATCAGCAGGGTGGCAAGATCGAGAAGGAGGCGCCGCTTCATGCCTCCAAGGTCATGTTGGTGGACCCGACGACGAACAAGCCTTCGCGAGTGAAGGTGAAAACCGTTGACGGCAAGAAGCAGCGCACTGCGAAGAGTGGCGCCGTGATTACGGCAGGCTGAGCCATGGCGGACAAGAAGGACGACAAGGGCAAAGACAAGGGCCAAAAGCCCGCGAAGGACGCCAAACCGGCGGCGCCCAAACCTGCTGCGGCTGCAGCGGGCAAGGGTGGCAAAGACGGTGGCAAAGGTGGCAAAGGCAAGGGGGATTCTCCGAAAGCCGCTGCTGCCGAAGCCGTCTCGACTCCGGTTGATCCCAATTACGTGCCTCGCGTACGCAAGAAGTACCGCGAGACCGTGATTGCGGCGCTCTCGAAGAAGTTTGGCTACAAGAACCCGATGATGGTTCCCCGCCTGCAAAAGGTGGTCATCAACATGGGTCTTGGTGCAGCCGTCGGGAACCCGAAGATCATCGACTCCGCTGTCGAAGATTTGCGCGCGATTGCGGGCCAAAAGCCTGTCATTACGCGCGCTCGCAAGTCGATCGCGACGTTCAAACTCCGTGAGAACCTTCCGATTGGGGTGACGGTGACGTTGCGCCGCGATCGGATGTGGGAGTTCGTCGATCGGTTGATCAGCTTCTCGTTGCCTCGCGTGCGCGACTTCAAGGGCGTCAGCTCGAAGGGTTTCGACGGCCGAGGTAACTTCACGATGGGTCTGAAAGAACAGATCATTTTCCCTGAGATCGACTACGACAAGGTCGACGCGGTCAAGGGAATGAACATTTCGTTCGTGACTACCGCACGCACCGACGAGGAGGGACGAGCCCTTCTTACGGAGCTTGGGATCCCGTTCAGGCATTGAGGATGAATCGATGGCTCGCGCAAAAGAATTTGCCAAACTGAACCGGCCGCCCAAGTTTGCCGTGCGGCATCGTAACCGTTGCAAAGTTTGCGGTCGCTCGCGTGGTTATTACCGCGATTTCGAGTTGTGCCGCGTGTGTCTCCGGCTGTTTGCCCTGCGGGGTGAGCTTCCGGGCGTGATCAAGGCGAGTTGGTGATGCCATGATGACCGATCCGATCGCCGACATGCTGACCCGGATTCGAAATGCTGCCCTTGCGCGGCATGATCGGACCGAGATTCCAGCAAGCAAGC
>DAOMZH010000814.1:0-1278 GCA_035437985.1 Polyangium sp. (in: bacteria)
GACGCGGCTGACGGAGATACCGACGTTGATGGCCGGACGAACACCCGAGTAAAACAAGTCCGACTCGAGGAAGATTTGTCCGTCCGTGATGCTGATGACGTTCGTCGGGATGTACGCCGATACGTCGCCAGCTTGCGTTTCGATCACGGGCAATGCGGTGAGCGAGCCACCGGACCATGAATCTTTGATGAGCTCGTATTCGCCGCCGCCTTGCTTCTGGAGTTTTTCCAGGCTGTGTTTGGCTCCTTCTTTGCCGAGCTCGCCGATGTGAATCTTGTCGTCGACGCCGCGGAACGTGCGGTCTCCGGGAGGAGGTGCGGAGGTTCCTTTGCGGACGACCCAGAACACGTCGGCCATCTTGGCGGCGCGCTCGAGCAAACGAGAGTGCAGGTAGAAGACGTCGCCGGGGTACGCTTCGCGGCCCGGGGGACGACGGAGGAGCAGCGAGAGCTGGCGGTAGGCGACAGCTTGCTTCGACAAATCGTCGTAGATGCAGAGCGCGTGGCGACCGGTGTCCCGGAAAAACTCGCCCATGGTCACGCCGGTGTACGGCGAGATGTATTGCAGCGGAGCGGTTTCCGAGGCCGAAGCAACGACGACCGTCGTGTACTCCATGGCGCCGTAGGTCTCGAGTCGGTCCACGACCTGGCGAATGGTGGACAGCTTCTGGCCAATGGCGACGTAGAAGCAGTAAACGCCTTTGCCCTTTTGGTTGATGATCGTGTCGATGGCGACAGCGGTCTTGCCGGTTTGTCGGTCGCCGATGATCAACTCGCGTTGACCACGACCAATCGGAATCATGGCGTCGATGGCTTTGATGCCGGTTTGGAGCGGCTCTTTGACGCCTTGACGCTCGATGATGCCGGGCGCCTTGATTTCAACGCGGCGACGCTCTTTGGAATCGATGGGTCCTTTGCCATCGATGGGCATACCGAGCGCGTTGACGACGCGACCAATGACCGCTTCGCCGACGGGTACGTCGAGAATGCGGCCCGTGCGCTTGACCGTGTCGCCCTCTTTGACGGCGCTCGCGTCACCGAAGATCGCGCAACCCACGTTGTCGGCTTCGAGGTTGAGCACGAGACCGGCGAGGGATTGGCCGTTCACTCCGACAAACTCGACGAGTTCACCGGCCATGGCGCGGCTGAGCCCGTATACGCGAGCGATACCGTCACCGGTCGTGAGCACCGTGCCGACCTCGGAAACGAGAGCGGCTTTGTCGATGTTCTGGATCTGCTTCTTGATGATCTGGGAAATCTCTTCGGCTCTGAGCTGCAT
>DAOMZH010000814.1:1378-5249 GCA_035437985.1 Polyangium sp. (in: bacteria)
TAGGTACGAAGCAGAGAATCGCGGAAGCTTTCGAGGCGAGCCTTGACGCTTCCGTCGATCACTTGATCGCCAATGCGGGTGACGATTCCTGCAATGAGCGACGGATCCTGCTTGTGAGAAACAACGACCTTCTTGCCGGTCGCGCCCTCGAGTTCGGCGCGAAGTTTGGCGAGAAAACTTTCACTGAGAGGCGTTGCGCTCGTGACTTCCGCGCGGAGAACCCCCGCATCTTCATCAACGAGCTTCTCGAGCTGACGAACCATTTCGGGCAACGCGGACAAACGACGACGCTGCGCGAGAAGACGCAACGTCGACAACGCCGTCGGCGACATACTCATCTTCTGGCCGATCTCCACGAGCACGGCCTCCCGTTGAGCTTCGCTGACGAGCGGGTTTCCCAAGACCATCCGCAAATCATGCGCCTTCTCGAAACTCGCCGAGAAATCCGCAAGATCACGGGTGAGCACGGGCAAATTCTTTTGCTCTTTCCCAAGCTCGAACACGGCCCGAGCATAACGACGGGCAATCGCTTCGGCGCTCATTGCTTGCCTCCGAGCTGGGCAGTCGCGCCGCCGGCCAACGCCGTACGCACGGACGCGAGATATTCTTCGGACATACGATCGATATCCGCTTGAGCCGTACGCTTGCGGATGATCTCCTCGGCCGCAGTCGTCGCGTTCGCTACCGCGTTCTGCATCAACGCCAACTGCGTCGCACGCAACTCTTGCTCGACTCGGAACTCAGCATCCCGACGCATACGCGCCCGACGCTCCTCCGCCTCGGCAATGATGTGCTTCTTCTCCACCTCCGCTTGCGCGGCATACTCGACCTTGAGTGCCTTCCGCGTCTCGTTGATCCGCTCGAATTTTCCTTCGAGTTCGTCCAGACGAGCTTTGGCTTCTCGCTCGAGCCGCGAGGCCGTTTCGATCTCGGCCATGATGTCTTGCTTGCGCTTGACGAGTGCTTCGCCGATTGGTTTGCGTCCAAAGTGATAGACGATGTAACCAAGGATCGCGAGGTTCAGAAGCGACGCGAAAAGCGGGGCTTCCTGGTTTTTCGGGTCACACGGGTCCGCCCCGTTGTGGTAGCGCCACAAGAGTTTGTCGGCGAAGCTTGGGGACAGCGCCTTCTCGTTGTTGACGCCGATCAGGCCTTGCCACCAGTTGATCTGGTCGAAGTGCGGAGCGTCTTCCGGACCATGGCCGGGACAATGTCCGCCATGACCACCACCTGCATGCTGCTCGCCGTGTTGTTGCGGAGCGGCTAGTTTTTGCGGTTGCGGCAGGGGGCGCCCAATCGGGGGCATACCGGCAGGCATGCCTGGGCGCACCGGCTGCCCGTGCGGTCCGACATTCGGTGCGGCGCCGCGAACGGGCGGGGGTTGATCCATCGGAGGATGTCCCGGGGGCAAACCTTGATTCGGGTTTGGCGCTTGCGCGAAAGCACTCATGCCAAACAGGCCGAGCATCGCGGCCAAACCAGCTCCGGCGGCAATCTTGCGCATACGAGAAGTGTTCCAACGCGAGGTCATCGGCCGACCTCCCTACCCAAAATGCGCGAGGCAATCTCGGCGGCGTGCGCCGGCTGCGCATCGGCCAAATCTTTCTTCATCTGCTCGACTTCCGAATTGATGCGCACCTTGCCGCCATCGAGGATGCGCGCGACGTCGGTCCGAGCTTCCGCCATGATCTTGGCTTCGACCTCTTTGGCCTCACGGCGCAATCGCTCGCGCTCGTTATTGGCTTCGACACGAACGAGGTCGAGCTCGGCTTCATAACGCTGCGCCAGTTCCGCGGCCTTCTCGTCCATCTTGCGAGCTTTTTCGCGCGCTCCTTCGGTTCGCCGACCACGTTCGGCAAACACCTTGAGAAGCGGCTCGAACAAGAGCGGGCGCAGAACGAGGACGAACGCGGTGAACAGGATGAACTGGGCGATGAACGTCGCGTCGAAATCGACGGTGATCGACGAGGCCAATAGTCTGGATGCGAGAAGGTGGTTCACGGGATCCGACAGTCTCCAGAGGTGCCCTCGCCATAGGTCCGGCGAAAGCAAAAGCCAAGGCTTGGATCGCACTTGGTCGCTAGCGACGGAACCGCATGACGCGAGAGGTGCAAATCGCTCCTCTCGTTCGGCGCGGGCCCAACTAGCACATGGACAGCAATACGGAAAGCGTCTTTGACGAAAGACACCTCCAACAGGGACACAGCATGGATCAAGTCGTGACGAACACGCAACGAATGCGCGATTTCACGCCATCCAGTCCTCACAACGAAGGTGCGGATACACCCGGAACGTCTGCACCCGCCGCGTCACCAGCGTGAAGTCGTGCGTCACCGCGATGGCCGCGATCATCACGTCGTCCGTGTCCGCCTCGGCAGCCACCGTGCACCGGAACTTCGCAAAGGATTGCGACGCCAACGTATCGAAAGACGCAACCTTCACCGCAGCAACGAGACGAATCACGTCCTGCATCAGTCGGGTTTTTCCTGTCCGCCTCGCCGCAATCAGTATCTGACTCACCGTGATCGACGTCGTCCACCGATCCGCCGTCGGGACCATCGACAAACGCTTCACGAACAACGGCGAAGGCACACTTCGCAAAACCTCCGCCAACGACGGCGTGTCAAACAAGTACGCCATGACTAACCCCGACTCCAAAGGCTCGTCCGCGCCATGTCGGCAAAAAGCGAATCGACGAAGTCGTCATGACGACACGTTCCGCAAAGCGCGAGCAATGGATCCACTCCACCATGCGCAGGATCCGGAGGTTCGATCTTGTCGAGATCCGTCGTCGGAACGATCGCAGCTACAGGCTGACCATCACGCATGACGAGGGAACGCGCGCGCAAACGCTCGGCCGCATCCACGGCATCGAGACAATGCGCCGGCAAATCAGCCAAAGGAATGCCGAACTTCTGCACCACGGCCTTCACACTTAGCGGATCACCAGACGGCCGTCACGGAGACGGATCAGCCGAAAAATTCCGCGAGCAGTCGCCCGAGATCCAAGAGCGCAGCTTCGACTTCCTTCTCGGTCGCGCGGAAGGGCAAAAACACCGGATACACGTCCAGCTTCGTGTCTTTCTTCAACGGCAACTCGGCTTGCTCGGCACGAATCGCCTCCACCGCATGCGGACTACGAAACCAATCCTCGTCGAATCGGTCGATGAGCGATCGCCGGTCCGCAATGCCCAACAACGAACCCAAGAAGCGAGTTGGATCAAGAGGGCTCAAGGTCGGCAGGACAAACTCGAGGTTCGGCGAAAACGCAACGCCCAACGTTCGCTCCGTCAGCTCCTGAAATCGGTCTTCTCGCTCGCTGAACGAAAGCTCCTCCTGACCTCGAAGCAACAACCGCAACGCATCCATGCGCAACGTGACGATGAGCGCACGCGCGATCTGACGGGCTTGATCCATCGCTCGGGCACGACCGAGGTTGAGCACGCGCGCACCAAAAACAGGATCGAACGGCAAGGTCCCAAAAAGCGCAGCGCGACGCGCCACGCGCAGATCATACGGCGATCGTTTGAACACAAACGGTGCCGAACGAGGCACGTCGGCCTCGGCATACGTTTGACCGAAAAGCGCAAGAGCCCGGACAAACGAGACCGCACCAGTAGGTTTGGGCAGATCAACGGAAGGAAGAGCAACTCCAGCAAGTAGCCCCGTGGGTCCAAAAAGCTCCGCGAGCCAACGTACGGACAACTGCGCCGGCCACCCTTCACTGGCATCCCGCGACAAACCCGCAGCGATCACCTCCTCCCAATGCCGATACCCACGCGGAACAAACGGCTCCGTCATGTCGAGTACTCGCTTCACGATGCCGGACAACCCCGTAGGAGGATCGAGGGGCACTTCGGTCGCCTCTTTC
>DAOMZH010000815.1:0-5237 GCA_035437985.1 Polyangium sp. (in: bacteria)
ATCTCGGCCCCACCATCTTGCACTTCATCCAAATTGATGATCGCCAAACTATCCCGCGGAATACCTCGATCATGCAAAGCATGCAGCACCATCCGATGGTTCGAGGTATACGGAGACAAACCCCAGATCAGCGCCGGATACCAATTCAAGCGACTGATGATCATGTTATTGATGTCCTCGGGAAAAATCCGTTGTTCGAAGAGCCGATGCAAGGCCGAACAATAATCGTCATCCGTGAGCAACGTATGATTGAATTTTTTCTCGGGCGTAAATCCCCCATAAGGTCGTAAAATCAAGATCTCGGTGTCCACGTTCAGCTGCTTGGGCACCACGTGCAATTGAGTCCATTTCGTCGCCCCCGCCTCCCGACGCATGAACAAGATACTATCGCTGCACCGCTGGATCACATTGATGGTCCGGTCAGGCTGCAGCTCCGCCAAACTCGTTTCCAGACAGGGCGTGTGGAGCAAGGTCACGTGCACGCCCGGACGCAACAAACGCGCGAGCGTCCGCACGAAAGGCGGAGCTTCGGCGGGGTCTTGAAAAACTCGCTGAAACAAATCATCGAGCTGCCCTTTGCCATAACGAAGGGCAAACCATTGCGCGAGCGTTTCGATGGGCAAACCTTCCTCGAGCCGCTCTCCGGAAATGCCGAGCTCTTCATGCAATGATCGCCGGAAGTCTTTGATTTGAGGCTGATAATTCTTCCAGCGCCCACCAAGAACGAGCGAAAAATTGCGGCGCAATATGCGCATGAGCCCCGGGGGAATTTGCGGAATCACTTCCATGGGCGGAGGCACTGGCCGAGGCATTCGTTTGCCCGCAGCGGTAGGCTTGAAATCGAAAATCTTGCTTTCGTGGCGATGCAAATAGAGAATCGGAGACATCGCCTCGGCGCTCGCCTCGTGATTGGCATGAATTGCTCGACGCGCCGCATTGAGGGCCCGCGCCACGTCCCCCGCAGGCCCCTCGAGGCTCACGAGCTCCCGGTAAAACACCGTCGAGCATAACTGCGCAACATCAGCCCTGACCGGCCACGCATGCGCCACGACCGCATTGACCCCCGCCTGCGTCAAACTCTCCGCGACAGACCCCAACGCCGACGGTTTGGCCCCCTCGCAACATTCCAAAACAATCAGGCGAATTTCCTTGTGAATGCTTTCGCCAAACTGAGCCGCGATCAAATGCGCATGAACCCATTGCCGCGAGCCTTCGTCCACCCCTGCAAATTGAATTGCTGGAAACCCCGCGTCAACGCCACCATGACCAATGTAATGAATCACATGGGGCCTGGGCTCGCGCTTCAATCGGTTCAGAATGACCTCGACCTGCGCCTTGGAGCCCGTAATCGGCTCGAGCCATTCGACTTGACCATCACGAATGGGCTGCTCCAACGCCTGGCGCAAATTCGCAATCCCCGCGTCCCCTTCCGGCGAAATCGCCAAAACATTCAATGTTTCGCGCACTTCCCGAGGTTTCGAGACCCGGCTCCCACCAACGGCTCGTGAGGGTAAGATGTTGGGCGAAGTCCCCCAAAAACAATTTGTTCTCGCGTCATACAATGCTTCCCAAGGAATTCGCTGAAGCGCTGGATCAGGGATTCGAAGACGCACCAGAATGGCCTTGCCAATGCCCGCTCCAAGCTGGGCCAATAGATTCCCGATTTCCCCGCCCACCAACGCCGAGTGAATTCGTTGAGCCTTCTGGGCAAGCCCTTCATTCAACGATGTCCCATACTTCGCCGCTCGCTCGACCAGCTCGGTAAACTCGTTGAGTTCGTCAGGAGAAACACTCAGACGCAGCGATTGCGACGCCTCGCCCCCACTCGCTTGAGCTCTTACTTGCAGGAAATTGGTGTCCAAACGTTCAATGGTTAGTTCGAGCCATACTGGCGGATCTGACTGATGGGGCATGCGCGCTCCTGGAAAACTAATCTACCTGACAGCACACCGCAAGAAATATGTGAAACTGGAACGTATCGCCGGAAGCCTCACGAAAACTTTCTGAGCACCAGCCCTGCACCGAGGTAGAAACGTGCATGAACCCTGTGGCGGACGAAGTCGAACAGCCAGGGCATTATCAACTCGTTTGGCGTGGCTATTTCGCGCTCGAGCGACGATATCGGAACCCTTGGGTGCCTGAAATGTGCTTACCAACTCCCATGGTGCTGACGACCGTGTTGGAAAACATCGTCGCTTATGAAGAGAAATTCAAGGGCATGATATTTATCCCCTGTCATTATCCGCGAAACTCGAGCGCATGGCGTCGGTACTGCCTTCATACGCAGCATTTCCGACGTCTATGCATTGCTGTTCGGGTGGACATCCGGGGGGTTGATGAACTACAATCATCGAATGCGTTCGTCGGGGTGGGATCCCTCAGCCGTTTCGACCATGGAGCGACACATCGCGCATGGCCACGAGCTCACGGACACTGTGGTTGGCGGGCGCTTTCGAGTCGGTTCACTCACCAATGTGGGTGGAATGGGCCTCGTTTATGAAGCTCGGGACTTGACTCGCGATGGAATGCGCGTGGCCTTCAAAGTCATGCCTCCTGTCGTGCGTTCGACGGAAGAAGCCCACGAAAGGTTTTTCCGCGAAGCCGAAGTCCTTGCGTCCCTACGGCATCCGGGAATCGTCGAATACATAACGCACGGGACGACACCGGATCTGCGCCCCTATCTCGTCATGGAATGGCTCGAGGGCGAAGAATTGGAAGCGCTTTTGCGTCGCGGCCCGTTGCCTGTTCCTCAAGCCGTTCTGCTTTTGCGCCGGATCGCGCATGCTCTCGCGTTTGCCCACGAACGCGGAATCACCCACCGCGACCTCAAACCTGCCAACATCATCCTCCGCGACGGACGTGTTGACAACCCTGCAATCGTCGACTTTGGCGTCGCCCGATGGCTGGGACGAACGTTACACATGACCCGCACGGGGATGCTCATCGGCACGCCTGGGTACATGGCGCCTGAACAAGCCCGCGGACAAACCGATATCGGTCCGAGCGCCGATGTATTTGCTCTCGGCTGCATGTTTTACCAGGCAATCGTGGGCAAACCTCCTTTTACGGGCGATCACATCACGGCCGTGCTGACGAAGGTACTTTTCGAGGAAGTTCCGCCACTACGTTTTCATCGTCCGGAGACGCCCGAGCCGCTCGATCTCTTGCTCTCGCGCATGCTTTTGAAAGATGCCGCGGAAAGGCCGCGTGATGCGCGAGCGGTGCTCACTGAAATCGAAGCTTTGGCCATCGATTTCGACGCGGTGGATCCTGCCGTTGCTCTCGCCCCCAAACCCTCGCGCAAGGCGCTGACGGATACCGAACAAGCCTTGTATTGCTTGGTTTTGGCGACGCCGGAACGAGCTGAAGTCGGCGATTCGTGGACCTTGGCGAACTCGACCATTCGCACGCCGTTTGTCAGTGACGACCACTGGCCCCAGCAAACGCTCGAGCATCTCGGCGTACAGCTCGAATCACTTGCCGATGGCTCGTTGGCGATCATCGTGGGACGTGGAGCGAGTGCCAAAGAACAAGCTGCGACGGCGGTGCGTTGTGGATGGTTGCTGCTCGAACGAAATCCATCGGCCCAGGTCACACTCGTCACGGGGCGTGGCGTTTTGGGACCTCGAGGAGGCGTGCCCGAAGGTGAAGTATTCGAACGAGCCTCGGCTCTTTTGCGCCGACGGGCGATCTACGGTCTGACGGAAACGGGACCGAACGGCATATGGATCGACGACATTACCGCGCGTGTTTTGGGCTCGGGTTACCATATCGAGCAGACGCCAATGGCCCTCGTCCTCACGCGTGGGAGTACCGATCTTGGTACGGGCGAAATTTCTCCGTTGCTCAGTGATTCGGCCGGATGTGTGGGTCGAGAACGCGAAGTTACGCAGCTCTTGTCGATTCTGGACGGGGTCGTCGAGGACGAACGATGTTCCGCGGTCGTAATAACTGCGAGCCCGGGCATGGGCAAAACTCGTCTCTTGCGGGCGTTTCTCTCGCGGGTACGCAACGAGCGCCCCCAGGTGGCGATGCTCCAAGGTCATGGCGATCCGAGCTGCAGCACGCAGAATTACGGCTTGCTGGCGAGCGTCATCCGCGAGCTCGCGGGCATCACGCCTGTGGATACACCGGCTGAACAAAAGCAAAAGCTCGCGGTTCGTCTGGGCAAAAATGCGCCCAAGACAAACGGGACATCCACGTGGAAGTCGATCCTCGATTTGTGTACGTCGGGAGAAACCTCAGCGGCTGTACCTGCGGTCTGGCCGGTGCTCGAAAATGCGTTGCAGACCTGGCTGGCCATCGAATGTGCCGTACATCCCGTGCTCATCACCATCGACGACACGCACTGGGTCGATGCTTCGACTTTACGTTTTGTCGATGGCTTGTTGCGTTCCGCGACGAACCTTCCGGTGTTGGTCTTGACGATCCAGCGAGATGCAGGGCAACAGCACACGCCTTTGCCTTGGCAAGGGCGGGCGCAGGAGCTTCGTTTGTCGGGGCTGAGTAAACGAGCTGCCGAACGTTTCGTTCGTTTGGCTTTGGGCAACGATACGCCCTTGGAAACAATTGCCAAACTCGTCCATGACGCAGCGGGAAGTCCGTTGTTCCTGGAAGAACTCGTCCGAGCTGCTGCTGCGGGTCATCCCAGCTCGACCCCTCAACCGCTTTTGGCCATCTTGCAAGCGCGGATGAAGCATCTGTCGTACGGAGCTCGTCGGGCGCTTCGGGCCGCGAGTTTGTTTGGCCAAACGTTCTGGCGCCGAGGAGTTGCCTTTTTGTTGGGCCTCGATCGGGCAACGGACGAACAAACGGTGGGACGGTGGCTGGACGAATTGCTCGATGCTGACCTGCTCGAACTTCATCCGGAGAGCCGATTTCCTGGCGATACGGAATATGGGTTCCGCAGTGTACATGTCCGTGAAGCAGCGAATGGGCTGTTGACGGATGCGGATCGCAATTTGGGTCGAATGCTCGTGAGTGTGTTTTTGGAGCAAGTTGGCGAGGATGAAGCGGTGCTTGCGAGCGCGACGTATGAGATCGTTCAATACCTCCAAAAACGTCACAATGGCTATTTCATCGCGCGTTTGTCGATGCTCACGGGCATTGCGCTGCACACGTTCAAAAAGGGCACTCCTGATGATCCCGCGCGGTTGAAGAAGCTCCGCGTAGCCCTTGGCAAGTTATTGCACGACGACGAAATTGCCGAAGTGCGCCATCTTTTCCGTGACGCTTGA
>DAOMZH010000816.1:0-3101 GCA_035437985.1 Polyangium sp. (in: bacteria)
AATCAAGATTCCGAGAGCAAGCACGCCGGCAATGATTGCGGGCAATATGGGACGCTTGGGCTTTTGGGCGAGCGTCCCGCCACTCGCAAGGAGTGTTTCGACTTGTTCTTGTGGCTTGGCGACAATTTCGGGCAACGATGGGGTTAATGATGGTGATGACGAAAGCGTCTCTCCATGCATTTGCTCGAGGGTCGTTGCGCGAGTGCCTGGTGTGGCCGGGACAATCACCAATGACGGCAAAAGTTCGGGAGATGTGGCCACCGCTTCGCGCAGCGCGGCTTGCATGGCCCGCGCGTCGGGGAATCGTCGTTCCCGATCCAGCGCGAGCGCACGGTCGACGATTGCCGCGAGAGCTGGCGGAATCGTCGGCAACACCGACGCAATGGGCACGACGGGTTTGGTGGAAATGGCAATCAGCAGCGCCGTCAGCGCGTCTTCTTCATGCACGAGGCGCCCGGTGAGCAGGAAAAACATCGTCGCGCCAACGGCCCAAAGATCGCTCCGGCCATCGACCAAATCCCATTTGGCAAGAGCTTGCTCGGGAGGCATGAAGGCCGGCGTGCCCATGACCGAGCCAGTGACAGTGAGTTTGGCTTGGCTCGTCGCCCGAGTGCGCGCAATGCCGAAATCCAGGACTTTGATGGCATTTTCTTTGGTGACGAAAATGTTCTCAGGCTTGAGATCGCGATGAATGACGCCCTTGTCATGCGCCGCGGCGAGCACATCGAGCAGAAGGAGTGTCCAATGCACGACTTCGGACGACGGTAAACGACCGCCAGCTCGCTCTGCGCGGTTCGAAAGCGTCTCGCCTTCGAGGAGTTCCATTACGACAAACACGCTGCCGTCTTCGGCAACATCGTCGTCGGTCACGGATACGCAACCAGGGTGCCCGATGGTATTTGCGGCATAACCTTCACGCAAAAAACGCGCTTTGGCATCCGCATCCGCCGACAACTCGGGATGAAGCATCTTGACGGCGACGCGTTTTCCATTCCGGTGCGTGGCCGCATAAACCGTCGCCATACCGCCAACGCCGATCACTGCTTCGAGAGTCAGCTTCTCACGCAGAACCTGCCCAACACGATTTCTTGCAAGCTCGCCTCGATCAGCCATGCGGTTCGAGTAGTGTACGCGAATTTCAACCGCGCGCCAAGGTGATCCTCACGCAATTCCCAAGTGGGGGTGGCAGTCCTGGCGACGTGCGAGCAAAGTCTAGCGCTCGCGGCGGTCATGTGGTAAGTGGGCCGAATTGGAAGGAGGCGATCTCGGTCGAGCGCTGAGACTCGAGTCGGTCGAGAAGCACGGTATGGGAAAATATGTTCAATATGGTGCTGGTTCGTCGGCGCCCGATGGATGGCTCAATTTCGATGCCTCGCCTACCCTACGCATCGAAAGAATACCGTTCATTGGATTGAAGATCGGCCCCCTGCTCCGCCAACCCGTGATATTTCCGCCGTCCACGCTTTATGGAGACATCATCAAAGGTTTGCCGGTGGAAGACGATTCCGTGGATGGCCTTTATGCGAGTCACGTGCTCGAACATCTCTCGCTCGTCGACATGCGGCGGGCCTTGGCGAATTCTTTGCGAGTGCTGAAGCCCGGCGGCATATTTCGATTGATCGTCCCGGACCTCAAAGCCCGAGCCGCGGCGTATCTCGCGGCAGGTGACGATCCCGAAGCAGCGCATCGATTCATGCGTTCGTCGTGCCTCGGAATGGAGGGGAGCCGAGGGACGCTCATGGGACGAATTCGGCAAGTGCTGGGCAATTCGGCGCATTTGTGGATGTTCGATTATCCAGCAATGGCGGCGGAGCTCGAAAAAGCCGGGTTTGTCGATATCCGTCGCGCCAAGTGCGGCGATGCGGCCGACCGTATGTTCGATTTGGTCGAGGAAGAAGGCCGTTTTAATGACCATGGCATTCTCGAAGTGGCCATTGAAGCCCGCAAACCGGCTCGTTGACCAATATGAACACAAAAACCTCGCGACGAATGTTGATCCGTCGCGAGGTTTGGTAAGGTTGCACAGTTACCAGCTCGAAAGAGCCGTATTTAGAATCGCCGACCAGGTGCGGGTTTTGCGTCCATGACATTCGGCGCAGAATCGACCGCTGGGTTTTGCATTACTTTCGCGACCTGACTGCACGACCAACGAATGCACATCCTGGCCATGAGAGCGCATGCTACGCACATCACAAAGACCAAGATCTGGCGCCATTTTTGCGAAGTCGACTCAACTTGCAAAGTTTCGAGTGTCAAGGCTGCCTCCTCGGTTAAAAACGAATCCCACGCTGCAATCCCGAATTGCAGACGCAATTCGACACTGTAACGCCAAGCAAATTTGTCACATCCAAATAAAGTTTCGAGATGGAAAAACGCAGATCAGACAAACAATGTCCGATGTGAACGCGCTGGATCCTGGTAAAACGTTCACCGCTGAAAAAATGGGTGCGGTCGTATGCTGGCGTTGGGATTCATCTTGCTGGTGGAGGTGAAGCTGCCGCAACGCGCAATGGATATTCGCGGCAGATCTCGCTGATGGGATTGGATTTTACGGCGGGGTCACGACAGCAAGGAGGGTATCAATTCTGTCGCGAACGAGTGGCGAGGGCGGGCTTGCGGCGAACGAAAAAGGCCGTCGCTGCAAGGAAGAGCATGGCGATGGATGGAGAGGACGAGGGATTGCCGGGGGTCGAGCACGAGCAGCCGTCGACGGAGTCGAGCGGGCCCGTGGCAACAGGTTGGCACTTGCCATCGGTGCATTCGAAGAGTTCCGGGCAGTCGCTCGTGGAAGTACAGGGCATCGGCAGGGGAACGTTGGAAACGCAATCTCCGGATTGGCAAGTGCCTTCGGTGCCATCGGCGCCATTTGTACACGCAGTGCCGTCGGCTTTGCTCGGATTGGTGCACATACCGGTCACACTATCGCAAACGCCGATATCGCGACATTGGCTCAGCGCTGCGCAAATAACGGGGGCCCCAGAAACGCACGTACCGAACTGACACGTATCGGATTGCGTGCAGGCATTGGCGTCATCGCAGGCGGTGTCATTCGCTTTGTTCGGATTCGAGCATATTCCAGTCGCCGAATTGCACGTACCCGC
>DAOMZH010000816.1:3201-5235 GCA_035437985.1 Polyangium sp. (in: bacteria)
TTCGCCCCGGTACACGTGCCTGATTGACACGTATCCGTCTGCGTACACGCATTGCCATCACTACAGGACGAACCATTGGATTTGTTCGGATTCGAGCATATTCCAGTCGCCGAATTGCACGTACCCGCGTCGTGGCATTGATCCAAGGCTGTACACGTGACCGGGTTTGCCCCCGTGCACGCGCCCGTTTGACACGTATCCGTCTGCGTACACGCATCGCCGTCACTACACGACGAACCATCCGCCTTGGTGGGATTGCTGCACGTACCCGTCATGCTGTCGCATGTACCGGCGTCATGGCATTGGTCCGAGGCTGCGCACACGACGGGATTCGCCCCGGTACACGTGCCTGATTGACACGTATCCGTCTGCGTACACGCATTGCCATCACTACAGGACGAACCATTGGCTTTGTTCGGATTGCTGCACGTACCTGTCCCGGCTTGGCAAGTGCCGGTATTATGACATTGATCAAGCGCTGTGCATGCAGCAACCTGGCAGCACACACCGTCGACGCAAAAACTGCTCATACATTGGCCATTTGTCGAACATGTAGCACCAAGTGCCGCGCCAATGTCGAAGAGCTCGACAGATGAAAGCATTGCGTTCCCCGTGGTCTGTCCAGCAATAGCCATAACCCTTCCACTGTTGAGCACCACGCCCCCGAAGCCGGCTCGCGGCGTAGCCATTGACGCGGTGGCTTGCCAAGTGTTCGTTGATTCAGTGTAAAGATTGGCGCGATTTAGGTAGGTACCGCCATTGCCCCCGACAAGCATGACCTGACCGTTTGTCAGCAGTGCCAGCTTATGCCAGCCACTCGAGCTCGAAAACGTGGACGTTGTCCATGTATTGGTTCCGGGATCGTAAAGCTCCGCGCTATTGCCACCGGAGCCAAGTAGGCTACCAGCGACCAGGATCTTGTTACTTGGTAGGCGCATCAGGACATCGAATGCTTTTCGCCCGATATTCAACGACGTTCCGACACTCCATGTATTGAGAGATGGATCGTAAATCTCGACCGATGTCATCTCTGTTCCGCCCAGGTTGCCACCTCCCGCCACGAGTACCCTGCCATCGGCTAGAAGCACAGCACCTTGTTCGGAGCGCAGGTTTGTCATGGACGCGGCAGCGGACCAGGTATTCGTCCCTGGATCGTATAGGTGTGCGGTCGCCGTACCCCCCGAGGCTCCAAACCCACCAACCACGAGAACTTTTCCATTGTTGAGCAACGTTGCCGTATGGCTGCTATGCTGGCCGCCCATGTTCGGCGTCGAGGACCAAGTATTCGATATGGGATCATAGAGTTCCGCACTGTTCATCGAGGATCCATTCCACCCACCGGCGACCAGTACCTTGCCATTCTGCAACAAAGTCGCGGTATGTCGATATCGCGCGCCTGCCATGGACGGACCAGCACTCCAAGTGTTTGTCCCCGAATTATAAATCTCCGTGGTTGCGGTATACGTCGAGCTACCAACATCCCCACCCGCAACGAGCACGTTTCCGTTTAACAAGAGTGTCGCCGTCAACCATTGCCGTGCTGTTGACAAGGATGGAGCGGCCGACCAAATAGGATCCACCAGCACCTCGCCCACAGCATCGACTGCAAGTTCAATACGATCGGCGACGACCTGAAGTCGCGTGGATATTGGTTTGCCCTCGGCTGCATATGCGGCAGGTGCGCGCATCCATAACCGCGCTACACCATTTTCGTCAAAAATTCCAATTTGGTCTCCGTGTTGTTCGAGTTCACCACCTTCAACCTCCCAGGCCACGACTTCGCCGCGCCGAGCATTGACGTGCAACCATTCTTCGACGTTGCCTCCATCGAAACTCCAATACGACATACCTTCACGGCGGGGATAGGCAATGGATCGCTCAACCTCCACGGCCGCACCTTGCGAATCGATTTCGCGCAGCCGAATTTCAAAATCGCGAACTTTTAACCGAATGGGGTCCGATGCGTCCTTGGGCAAGTTCAGCTCGATCTGCACCCAGCCTGCAGATTCGACCACAGATTTTCTGTGAAATCCG
>DAOMZH010000817.1:0-5225 GCA_035437985.1 Polyangium sp. (in: bacteria)
AAGCCCTGGTTCGCGCCCACGATCACCCGACCAGCAGCGTCCTGATAGGCACTCCAATCATACGGACACGCGAATCTGTAGAAAAATGAAACTGCTCCTGCGGGAAACGCATCCCCCTCAGGAACGGTCGTAGGAGGACCATTGCCGCTACCATTGCCACCAGACCCAGGGCCGCCGCCAGATCCTGCTCCAGGATCCGGATCAGCTACGCAACTTGCGGCGATGATGCAAACGACGATTGCTGCCGAATGCGTTTTCATGGCTTGATGCACGCTTCCATTTGGAAAAACGGCAATTTCCCAGCACCATCCTCCGTCGTCCCTTCGATGGAGTACATCCCCGCCTCCGCAACGATACCATTGCCCCCATTGGGTATGCTCACCGCTTTTGGGGCGATGGTGGCGGATCCCGTGAAGTGGTGGTGATGAACGCGGTCTTCCCGATCCGCAAACGGCGTGCCCACGTCGATGCCGACGTCTTCCTTGGTTACGGTCCCGACGACGGTGCGTCCTTCGAGATCACTCATGTGCACCCATCCAGGAGGACAAACTCCACCCCCGGCGAAGGTGACCATTCCGGATGGCGCACCATCGGTGACCATTGGCTCGCTCGACGCATCCCGCGAGCGAAGCACTCCGAAACTCGTGCCCGCAACGAAGGCGACAATGACAGCTTTACGCGGGTGAACGAGCCATTTTGTTTGGCGCATGCTTGTTTGATGCATGGTATCGAGCGTCGCAAGAATACTTCTCCGAGTCAAACGCAAAGCTAGGTGCTGGATGGGATTTCGGGACGATCTAGGAGGTTGGGCAATGAGCGCTCATATGAGCCTCGCAGTGCGTTAAAACCCGCGCGTGGGATTGGTCGAAGCTTGACGGTCACAAACTTCTGGAGCGCTGTACTAAGACGCAGGGGCCCGATGGATCGCTCCCGTCATCAAGCGACGCGCTCGAGAACGAGCCTAATTTTTTCGCCAGCTGGTGCCTCGTCGACGACCCGCAACTTGATGCCGGCGCTTTCCAGCAATTGATGGTGAACGTCTTCATCGAACTTCCCATTGCCTGGAAATTGCAGCAGTTCGACTTCAATGGGCACCGTTTGACCCTCTTGCGCGGTCGCAAGTTTTTGCTGATCAGGTGGCGTGACGACAACGACGATATCGCCCTGAGCATACGCCATTCGTTCGCTTACCCGTAGTCGCGCTTCGACGGGATCGTTCGCTGCTTCCCGAAGCAGATACAAG
The DNA here is from genome assembly GCA_035437985.1 of Polyangium sp. (in: bacteria). Taxonomy (GTDB): domain Bacteria; phylum Myxococcota_A; class Polyangia; order Polyangiales; family Polyangiaceae; genus Polyangium. The sequence continues at coordinate 1,244 of DAOMZH010000817.1, forward strand.
GATTCTATGAATTCGGGTTTTTCTAAAAAATCCAATAACCAAGCTTCGAGTTCTTCGTGAGATTTGAGCCGCGTCGTGGTTTCTCCGAAAATGACGATTTCCGCGCCATCGAGAAAAAACCGGAGCATGCTGCTGCCACGGTTGGGCTGATAGGGAGGATGCATGTAGAGATGCAATTTTCGCGGATCCTTTTCGGAGGTGATGCGCGCTCCGACACCCAGCTCGTGGAGACCGCTGCAAAGTTCGTCGAGAACGTTACGGTATAGCTTGGCTGAATCGCTTTCTGCCGATGATTCCGCTTTCTTGACCGTATTCTTTACTTTTTCGGCGAACTTCATGGATGATTCCTTTCCTGGCTATATAGCCAGAAACCCCTCGACAGGCAGGTGATCGCTCACGCATGGTTCTTGTTTTGCATCGTCCCAGACGTCCTTGGCGACGAGCTGCGTGAGGATCTGAGGACTTTGGGTTGAAATGGATTTTTTGTCTCGAAAGGCAATGAAATCGTAGAGGTAATATTCGGGGCATTGGTTGTCTTGGGAGGGCTTGTGCAGGTACGTGCCGCCCCGTTTGTGCGGGTCGTGCGGCTGGGGCACATAAAATGGAGGGTGCTTCAATCCGCGACGCTCATCCCAGCTTTGTCGCCTAAGCGGATCTTTGTTCGAGGGGAGCGCATAAAAGGTATGGTAGGCGTTCAGCTCTTCCTTGTGGGGCTCGCTATTCCAATCGCCCATGATGACGACATGGTCGGCTTCCAAGCGCCTTTCATTGATCGCTTGGCGCAGGAGCGCGCGGCATCCCGCGCGGTCAATTTCATTGGGTACCGTCGCCCGACTCGATGCATGCAAGTTGACGACACCGACAGTCATGGGTGAGCTAGGCAGTTGAAACACGGCAGTCATGAATTCGTTGTCTTCATCGGCAAACACGGACTGCTCGATCACCGTGAGGCTGGGATGATGCACGAGCGCTGCACCTCGAATTGACCGGTTCGATTGAACGACGCGCAGTCCACGGTGGTCGAGGTCAGAGTCCTTTATCTTGCGCGCAATTGCAATGGCGGACTCCTTTGGCAACTCCTGGAAGCAAGCAATGAACAGATGGTTCTTGCTTGCCTGTTCGGCAAGATGCTCTACCGCGAGATCATGCGCGTCAACCTTTCCGCACAGATTCCAGGTGAAGAGGTAGAGTTCCGGCACGGCGACGACGCTACTCGCGTTTGTCGCCAGCGTCAAGATATTTGGGTCATCGTTTACGCCCGTGTCCATCGGGGTTTGTCCCCTTGCATCGCGCCGAGCCGGCCAACGCTCTACGCTGGGCCGCATCCGTCGACTTCATCGTAACGTTGCCTCAACTCACGTTCAACGGTACGCAATTGGCTGATCCAAAAACAACGGTTGGCATGCGAACCGGGTGCGTGCATGATTCCACCGTGCATTCGCGACAACGGAGGTGCGAAATGGGATTCGTTTTCAACAAGGTGCGTCATCTGTTGTATGGCGGAGTTTGTCTTGGTGGGTTCATTCTGCTGCAAGGAGGATGTGCATTGCTGGTGTTCGACGAATTGTCGGACATGCGGCAGGGAGCGGGAGGTTCGACGGGCAGTAGCGGTGGCCTCAATGGCGGTGCCCTCGTTTCCGCCGCCAAATTAGGACAAGCGAGCGATCAGTTCGTCCAGGGGGCCGCTGTCGACGCCCAAGGCCGAGTCGTTTTGGCCGGAATGACCCTTGGCAACTCGATGCAGGATGTTGGCTGCAGCAGCGCCAGCAAAGGCGGGCTCGACATGTTCCTGACCTGGGTCGATCCGAACAAGCTGGAGGTAACCTGCCCGATGAGCCGTCTCTTGGGCAGCCTCGAGAGCGATGTTCCTCGCGGGATAGCCACCAACCCGAAGCTCGGTGGCGTGGGGATCGTGGGGTTTTCCACAGGCGATTTCGATTGTGGAAACGGCAGCTTGACAAACCACGGCGGGCGTGACGTCGTCGTCACGGAATTCGTGGGCGATAGCTGTTCTTGGCAACAATCGTTCGGCGGACTCGAGGATCAAGAAGGCCGAGCCATGACGTTCGATGCCGAAGGCGCAGCATATATCGGGGGCAGATTCAAAGGAACGCTCGAATTCGAAGATCCAGCTCCCAGCGTCGCGGTGGGATTCGATGCATTCATTGCGAAATTGACGTTCGGCACGGGGGCTCCGTCATCGAGTATGCGTGCAGGTGGTCCCGGCGATCAAGAAGTGCATGAGATCGCAGTGCATTCGGACAACACTCTCATCGTCGGCGGACGATTCTCAGAAACGCTCGATTTTCAGTGTACAGAGCCATTGATCATCCAAGATGCGGGACATGATGCCCTTTTCGTGGCCTCGTTGAACCCCGACACGAAGACGTGCACCTGGCAGAAAAAAATCGCCCAAGGACCGCAGGAAGACGCGCCAATATCGCTCGCCATCGCCAACGACGGCGACATTTTCGTCGCGGGAGGATTTCGCTCGCGGACGCTTTTCCCCGATCCATCCCCGGATCAGTCCAAATGCAAACTAGACAATTTGACGCAGGCCGAAGATGTTTTCGTTGCCAAGTTGAACATCAATGGGGAGTGTCAATGGAGTCGGCGGTTTGGCGAGATCGATCCCTCGTTTGCCGAGACGCAACGAGCCTATGCTGTTGCCGTGGATGCGGCCTCCAACGTTTACGTGACGGGTGAATTCCGCGGCAGCATCACCTTCGATGCCACGCATCGATATCAGAGTTTTGGCGACGCCGATGGCTTTGTTTTGAAATTGAACAGTGCCGGCGAGTATGTGTGGAGCAATGTGATTGCAGGAGCGGGGAGTGAGTCGGGTCATGCCGTCGTCTTGGATGCATCGGGCGAGTTTGTCTTCGTGGCCGGTGCATTCAAAGATAGCTCGCTGAATCTCGCTGGTGAATCGCTCACCCCCATCGGCTTGGATGTCTTCCTCGCCAAGCTCAAACGCTGATTCTGCTGGGATGTTGCTCCAGGCGATGCTTTCGCGGGAACCGATGGCGCACGCTCGGGGCGCAATCGGCGCCTGGGCTCACTTACCCCAGTTGTCTTGCTTGATGCTGTTGACGGCCGGATCCCAATACCAGTGCATGGCGTCGCCTACGGCGTTCAGGGCCCACACGTGCTGCTGAGTGTTGATGACCATCGCCGTCGGGTCGCCGACGATCCCCGAACCCCACGTGTCATGCAGGACGCCTCGCTGCGGCGCCCACCACCAGTGCTCCAACGTTCCGGTTTTGCCGCGAGCGAACGCGTGTTGCTCGCCGCTTGGGGTCAGGAAAACGCTTGGACGGCCCACCACCCCCGAACCCCAGGTGTCGTGCTGCACGCCGTTCGTCTTGGGGCCCCACCACCAGTGCTGCAACTGGCCAGCCCCGTCCACTGCCCACACGTCCTGGAAGTCGCCAATCAAGAGCGCAGCTGGATCTCCCACGATTCCGGTGCCCCACGTGTCGTGCGCCAAGCCGTTCGCCGACGTCCACCACCAGTGCTCCAACGTCCCGCCCGGGCCACGCGCAAACGCGTGCTGCTCGCCACTCGCCGTCAGGAGGACGCTTGGTCGACCAACCGCCCCCGATCCCCAGGTGTCGTGCTGCACGCCGTTCGTTTTTGGACCCCACCACCAGTGCTGCAGGTTGCCGCCCTGATCCACCGCCCATACCGCCTCGAAGTCCCCAATCACGATCGCGGCCGGATCGCCGGCCAACCCCGCGGCCGGAGCCCAGTTGTCGCTCCTCGCCCCGTTGATCGGATCCCAGAACCAGTGCTTGAGCGAGCTGTCGTCTCCCCGCGCGAATATATGCTGCGAGGTGCCGTGTACAAACGTCACCGGGTGCCCAACGGTCTCCGTCCCCCACGTGTCCGTCACGATCGACTTCGTCGTAGCGTCCCACCAATGATGACGGATATTGCCAGCCCCGTCGCCATTGAGGAAGTGGTGCTGGTTGGGATACAG
>DAOMZH010000818.1:0-5220 GCA_035437985.1 Polyangium sp. (in: bacteria)
GGGGGCGAATTGATCTGTCGTCACCACAATTAATCGGGCAGGCATGTTAGAGAGCGAATCTTTTGCGGATGAATTGCGAGTCTTAAACGAGTTGAAGAACTCGCCTCAGCTTTTTGAGGCACTCGCGCACCCGCACCCGCGTGAAACTGAATTTCATTTGCAACAGCGCTTACGATCGCAGTTTTCTGACGCAGCCGTTCGAACGGCGCTAACGTTGCGCGATCTGCGTCGCAAAGCGAAGTCGACATTCTCGCGAGCCGATCAGATGTGGTTCACGCCAACGGGGTTCGAACAGGCCACGTCGGAAGCGATCGCACGACACAAAGCGAAACGTTTCGATGGACTCGTATGGGATTACTGCTGCGGTATCGGATTGCCAGCACGTTGCGATAGTCGGTCGCGGGGCCGTTTGTCGAAAGGAACTGCTCGGGAATGTACTTGCCCGTGAACGGCGCCGTGCCCAACGTGATGCTGTCCGTCGCGTCGTCATCGAATGTTGTATGCGCATACGCCGTACCGTTGAAGCCGTTGTTCGTTGACAAGTCGCGAGCGCGATTTTGTGGTGACACGAGCGACAACGCGACGTCGTTGATCCACGTGTGCGTCAACGAATGAACCACCACCACAGCCTTCGACACACCACCTGTCGCCGTGATGGTAACTGGACTTTTCACCCCTGCAGGATCGTTGTCGGGAATCGGCAGTGCCGCGTTGTTTCTCACGACAATCCTCGTTTCGTTCATGCCGCACGTGAGTTCGATCTTACAAGCGCTGCTGCAACCATCGCCGTCGTTCATATTCAGGTCGTCACACTCTTCGCCGGGGCTTTGAATGCCATCGCCACAGATGAACGTGCACACGCTTGGCGTACCGTTGCACATGTATCCGGCTTCGACGCTGCACGTCGCCGAACAACCGTCCATCGGCATCGTGTTGCCATCGTCGCAACCTTCGCCCATGTCGATCATTCCGTTGCCACACACGAACGTGCACATGCTCGGTGCACCCATGCACACGTAGCCAGGTTCGACGGTGCACGAGTCCGAGCAACCATCACCGGCCATCGTGTCGCCGTCGTCGCATGTTTCAGCGCCCGAGATGACTCCGTCTCCGCATACGGACGCAACGCACATGCCCCCCATATCGCAAGCGCCGCTCGAGCAGTCTGACGGCATCGAGCAGGTTTGTCCGTCCATACATCCCGGACACGCTCCGCCACCACAATCGATATCGCTCTCGGTCCCGTTCTTGATGCCGTCGAGGCATGTTGCGGCAACACAAACTCCAGCCATGCACACTTGACTCGGACAATCTGTCCCGGTCAAACACTCGACACACGTACCCGCACCGTCGCACATGGTCGCAGAGCCGACGCTGCATGGCGCACCCGCGGCAAGGTTCATGTGTTGGGTTGTCGTTCCGCTACATGTATCGGCGGTGCAAGGATTGTTGTCGTCGCTCGGATCCAAGATCGTGACGACACTCGTCCCTCCATTACCGTCGCATTGTTCTTGTTGACAATCGCCAGCCGTCTGGTTTGTCGTGGGCGTACCGGACGGAAGAAACACTGTCTTGCACATCCCCGTGTCGCATACGGGCAGCGAGCAATCCGTGGCTGCGGCGCAATCGCCATCGACGACGCATCCGACGCACGCCCCTTTGCCGTCGCAGAAGAGATCCATGTTCGTTCCGCACGTCGTGTTCGCCGCGCGTGGAGGATTCGAAGGAGTGCCATTCGAACAAACATCATCGGTGCACTCGAGACCATCGACGGGTACATCGGCATCGTCGTTCTGCTCTTGCACTGCGCCGTTTTCACATGTCGCCATTTTGCAATCACCAGGCTTGTTCGACGACGCTGGCGTCCCATTGGCGACTGGCGAAGGTTCACATTGGCCACTTGCCGAGCAGGCTTTGACCAAGCATTCGTTACCTGGGTCAGGACAATCATCGGCCACCATGCATGCCATCGAGCCCGACGACGAAGAAGATGAGGATGAAGATGACGAGCTACTGCTACTGGATTCCCCCTCGATTTCGTCGCGATCGACGTTGGCGATAATCTCGCAACCGGTCGTCGCGGTAATCGCCAACATCGTAATGACCAGGGACGTTCCGGTAAAACCACGGGTTTGTCTGTGCATGACGCTCCTTATCAACCACATCGACTTGGTTTGCCCTTGTGCACCCACTTGCGTGGAGACTGCAACTTAGAAATGTTCCGTTCTTATGAAATCACGGACAACGAGGAAAAAGGACGAGATGCACAATCACGTCGCGACATACTTGTGATACTCGCGCGCGGTTTCGCCGTGGCGTAGGGCCTTGGCCATGGCTATCAGAGCTGGCCGTGTGTGCTCATAGAAGAGCTTGTAGCCTTCGCACAGGTGATTCAGGTTGGGATCACCATCGGGCGTGAGTTTGACTCGGTGCGCTGGGCACCCGCCATAACAAAATTTCAAGTAGCTGCACTCGCGACAATACTTGGGCAACGCGTCTAGTTTGTCGTTACCAAACTTCGTCTGCTGGGCACCATCCACGAGCACCGCGAGGTGCGTCTTGCCAATATTTCCGATTCGAAACGCCGGATCGACGAAGTGATCGCAGCTATACACGTCGCCGTTGTGCTCGATGGCCAAAGCTTTTCCGCAGGTGCGCGAATGCACGCACATACTCGCGGGATAACCGAGCGTAATGCCGAGCATCATGTCGAAATGTTGAATGAACACGTGCCCGATGTCTTTTTGAACCCATTCGTCCCATACGGCATTCAAAAAGCGTCCCCATTGTTCGGGTCCCACCGACCGCGACGTCAAGCCGCCCTTTTCTGCATGCTCCACGATGGGAATGAATTGCATGAACCGGGCCCCGAGCTCATAGAGAAATCGATACACTTTCGAGCCGTGATCACCGTTGTCATTTTGAACGACGGTCAGCACGTTGAATTCCACTTTGTTGCGTTGTAATGCTTCGAGTCCCTTCATGACTTGTTTGAACGTCCCGCGTCCTTCGAGGTCCAAGCGATAACGATTGTGCAAGGCCTCGTTTCCATCGATGGAAATTCCCACGAGAAAACCTTCGTTACGGAGAAATGTGCACCATTCGTCGTCGAGCAGCATGCCGTTGGTTTGAAATGCATTGGTTACGCGCTGGTGAGGGGGCGCATATTTCTTTTGCAGCGCTACGGCTTGCCGAAAAAAATCGACGCCCAATAGCGTCGGTTCCCCACCTTGCCACGAAAAATTGATTTCCTCCGAAAACGGTTGGGACTCGATGTATTGCTGCACGTACCTCTCGAGGACGTCGGGAGCCATTCGAAAATCGCTCCGCTTGGGATGTTCGTAAAGGTTTTCTTTGTCGAGGTAGAAGCAGTACTCGCACTTGATGTTGCAGATGGCTCCGATGGGTTTGGCAATGATGTGGAACGGGGACCTGGTCTGCGCTGGCTCGAAGTTCATCATTCCTCCAAAACTCGTGCCCACTGCCGCTATTCGTCAAGACAAGCGACGTGCAAATTGACGACCGCAAGAGGTACGAGAATGGAGACTACGCGCATGGGTGCATGCAGCACAAGGCGCAAGAGCAAATTCATGCAAAGGGAAGATTCAACGGCACCGTGGCTGGGCCGTTATGAAATGATCACAGAATTCTTTTGATGCGTGCGACGGCTTCCCGAATGTTCTCGACGCTGCTCGCATACGAGAATCGGAGATATCCCTCGCCAGCATCGCCAAATGCCGTTCCGGCCAAGGTCGCCACGCCGGCTTCTTCGAGCAGCCAATCTTGCAAATCTTGGGCGGTCCGTCCCGTGGCCTTGATATTTGGAAAGGCATAAAATGCCCCGCCTGGTTCAATGCACGAGACGCCGGGAACCCCATTGAGATCCGCGACGATGATCCGGCGACGAGCGTCGAATGCTTCGACCATCGTCTTCACCATGTCCTGTGGTCCATTCAAGGCGGCAATGCCGGCATATTGCGTGGACGCATTCACACAAGAATGACAATGCACCGCGAGGCGAATCACGTATTCGACAAGTTTTTCTGGCCAGACACCAAAACCAAGCCGCCAACCCGTCATCGCGTAGGTCTTCGACCAGCCATCCAAGATGATGCTTCGATCTCGCAGGTGCTCGTAATGCAAGAGACTTACGTGCTCCTGCCCATCGTAAAGGATTTGGCTGTAAATCTCGTCCGACAAGATGGCTACGTGGGGATGACGTTCGATTCCCGCGGCGAGTTTGTCCCACTCGGATCGCGGCACGACACCTCCCGTTGGATTGGCTGGGCTATTGATGATGAGCAATCGCGTGCGCGGCGTGATTTTCGCCAATACTTCTTCGGCGCTGAATGCAAAACCGTTCTCTTCGCGGAGCACGATCGGCACTGCCGTCGCGCCGCAATAATCGATGAGCGACTTGTACGTCGGGAATCCCGGGTCGGGATAAATGATCTCCGCTCCTGGTTGCCCAAACATCAAAATGGCAAAAAACAGCGTTAGTTTGCCCCCCGGAACGATGACCACATTGCGTGGATCCACGGCGGCCCGATAACGCCGATGCAAGTCGGCACTCACCGCTTCCCGCAGCGGCAGAATTCCGTTTGTCAAAGTATAACCATGATGCCCATCGTGCAGGGCTTTGACCGCCGCTTCGACGATATGCGGTGCCGTCTTGAAATCAGGCTGCCCGACGCACAAATTGATGACCGATCTGCCCTTGGCCTCGAGCGCCGCTGTCCGCGACATGACCGCGAAAATGCTTTCCGTGTCGATTTGGAGCAGATTGGGAGCAATTTGAAGCATGGCGATTTCCTCGTTCACAACGATGCCCGCGAGCTCGACTCAACCATTCCGGCGTTTTTTCCGGCGCAGAAAACTCGCAATGCCTAGCGCCAGCCCCGAGAAACCTCCGAGCACGTTGGTCGTGTCTTCTCCTCCGATTGCGCACGCGCCGCATCCACTGCTCGTTGCCGGTGCCGGAGCTGTCGTCGGCGCTGTGCTCGACGCGGAAGTGGCCGGAGTCGCCGCAGGGTCTGGTTTTTTCGCCCCGTCCGATTCTGGTAAAACGCCGGGATGGGCTACGCGAGCCAATGTCGTCGGCGCCCCTTGCAAATGAATTTCAGGTACGTCATGACGAACGAATGAGGCGATCTGCACGCCACCGCGTGGAGCAAACGCGAAGTCTTTGGCCACCTTCGTCTGTTGATTCGTCTCGCCCTC
>DAOMZH010000819.1:0-5211 GCA_035437985.1 Polyangium sp. (in: bacteria)
GGTACGCCGATTTGCCCTAAGAGACTGTGTTTTACCATGATCGTTTGGACGCTGATAGCTGGAAGCTCGTGAGTTTGTCGATTCCGATCTGCCACTTCGCGTTGCCCTTCCTGTTGCTCTTGTCACGCCACGTGAAGCGTCATCCGGTGGGTTTGTCGGTTGGCGCGGTGATCATGCTCGTGATGCATTACGTCGACCTGTATTGGCTCGTAATGCCGACCTACGATCATCACCACGCGACGTTTGGCTTCGTCGATGTCTGCGGATTGCTCGGACCTCTGGGCATTGCGGCCTTCTTGCTCGCGAGGCAAGCAGCTGCCGGACCGCTTTATCCGCTCCGTGATCCTTGGCTCGCCGATACCGTGAAGGTGGACAATCCATGAGCACCAAGAAGAAGAAAAAGAAGGAGCCACGCGAGTCGGCTGCGGCAGAAAAAGCCGTGGAAAAAGACGAGCAAGAGGCTGGTGAGACGGAATCGGCGGGTTCGGACGATCATGCAGGCGCATCGGATGCGCATGCGTCGGAAGCGCATGGCGGCGGTGAGCATGGGCATGGTGGTCATGACGCGCTCGAGGACGACCACCCTCGAAATGAGCTGATCGCATTCGTTACGCTCATTACGATCATCACGCTGATCTCGTTCGTGATCTTCGTGCGTGAACTCTTCAATTCGTGGGGCCAGGAAGAAATTCAGCGGAAGGTTCTTTCTGTGCAGTCCGAGCAATTGAAGGAATTGCGAGCGACTGAGAAGCAAAAGCTGACGAAATACCAATGGGTCAGCGAGAAGGACAAAGTCGTTCGTGTTCCGTTGGATCGGGCCATTGAGTTGACGATCGCCGCGTATCGCAGTCCGCCCCCGGTCGTTCCGACGCCTACGTTGGAACAGCCGATGCCCAAGCCCGACGAAGTCAAACCCGACGAAAAGAAGGGTGAAGAGGGCAAGGACGACAAGAAGGACGACAAGAAGGACGAGAAAAAGGGCGATAAGAAGGACGAGAAAAAGGGAGGCGGTAAGTGACGTTGGTGCCGGGTGTCGTACGGCCCCGAGTTCGTGGGCTTTTTCGGAGTGTCGTGGCTCTTGCGATGCTTCTGACGGCGAATGTCGTATTCGCCGATCCGAAGCCCGCGCCGGGGCCAGACTTGAATTTGCCGAAAGAGCTCACGGGCATCGAGATCGACGAAAAACCTGGCGCCAAGTTACCGACGGATGTTCGTTTGCGAGATAGTCAGGGGCGCGAAGTGCGTCTTGGCGATTATTTCGACGGCGAACACCCGGTCATCCTTGCTCTCGCTTATTATGAATGCCCGATGCTTTGCACCCTGGTCCTCAATGGTCTGGTGGATGGTTTGAAAGGTACGGACCTTTCGGCAGGCAAAGATTTTCGAGTCGTCGTCATCAGCATCGATCCGCGCGATACGCCAGAGATGGCGGGCAAAAAGCGCGACACGTACGTGAAGGCGTATGGTCGCGAGGTGCCGGATCGAGGTTGGGATTTTCTCGTGGCGGACCAAGCTGACGTGAAGCGGGTCGCAGATACGATTGGCTTCAAGTATCGCTGGGACGAACCTACGAAACAATTCGCACATGCGGCCGGGATCTTCGTGGCATCACCGAATGCCACGTTGTCGCGGACGCTGTATGGCATCGCGTTTCCGTCGAAAGACGTGAAACTCGCATTGCTCGAAGCGAGCGAGGGTAAGATTGGTTCGACTGTGAACCGAGTGCTCTTGTTCTGCTTTCACTATTCTGTAGCGGAAAACAGGTATGTCCTCGCGACGAGGCGCCTGATGAAAGCTGGCGGCGTTGTGACCGTCATTGGCCTTGCAGGACTGCTTGCGAGGTATTGGCGCGCAGAACGACGACGGCAGGCAAAGCCCGTAGACGGAGCTGTAGCATGACGTTGGACCCCATTGAACTCGGCTCTTTCTGGTTTCCCAGGCAATCGTCGACGATTGCAGGGGAAATCGATTTCGCATGGTACGTCGTGTATTACATGGACGTACTCATGTTCTTCGGTTTGATGATCCCGATGTTCTACTTCATGTATCGTTTTCGGCGTAGAACCGACAACGATAAAGTGAGTAGCATCACGCATAGTACGACGCTGGAAATCGCGTGGACCATCATTCCGAGCATCTTGGTGATTGCGCTGTTTTTCGTCGGGTTGAAAGGCTACTTGATGGCCTCGGTTGCCCCGGCGAATGCGATGGAGATTCGCACGACGGCCGAGATGTACATGTGGACGTTCACCTATCCCAATGGGAACACGACGGTGAACCAGCTGGTGGTGCCCAAGGACAAACCCGTCAAGCTTCTGATGAGCTCGAAGGACGTCCTGCACAGCTTTTTCGTTCCTGAATTTCGGGTGAAGCAGGACGTCATTCCGGGCACGTACACCACGTTGTGGTTCGAGCCCAATGCGGTACGGGAAACGAAGCTGTTCTGCACCGAGTATTGCGGGGTTGGTCATTCTGAAATGATGGCCGACGTACGGGTGATGGAGCAGAAGGACTACGACAACTGGCTCGAGACCGGCTTGCTTCCGGGCGAAAAGCCGCTTCCCCCGGCCGAACTCGGCAAGAAACTCTATACTTCGCGCAGCTGCAACACGTGCCATTCTCTCGATGGCTCGCGTGTTCAGGGCCCGACCTTCAAGGGCGTGTTTGGACGAACTGAGAAATTCGCCGATGGCTCGTCGCTAAAAGTCGACGAGAACTACATCCGCGAGAGTTTGCTCGAGCCGCAGAAGAAGATTGTCGAGACATACCCTGCAGTCATGCCGACGTACAAGGGTTTGCTCAAGGAAAGTGAAATTGACGCGATTATCGCGTTCCTCAAGACGGTGCAGTAGGAGTAGGAGGCACGATCATGGCGAAAGTGGCCACGGCCGACGAAGTAGGGCACGTACCTGAAACGGGCGGCAAAAACTACCTGAACCAAACGACGGGCATCGTCTCTTGGCTCACGACCATCGACCATAAGCGCATCGGGATCATGTACCTGATCACGGTGCTCATTGGTTTTACCTTGGGCGGCATCTTCGCACTTTTGGTGCGTCTCGAATTGATGATGCCCGGTAAAACCATCATGACCGCGCAGCAGTACAACCAAGCGTTTACTCTGCACGGCGCGGCGATGGTCTTTCTCTTCATCATTCCATCGATTCCCGCTTCGCTCGGTAACTTCATCCTGCCGATCATGATCGGCGCCAAAGACGTCGCGTTTCCCAAGCTCAACTTGATGAGCTTGTACGTGTTCTGGATTGGCGCAGCATTCATGCTCGCAGCGATTCTGAGCGGTGGAGTCGATACGGGCTGGACCTTCTACGTCCCCTACGCTTCAGGCGTTTCGACGACGTCCGTCATCCTCGCGACCTTTGGCGTTTTCGTCATGGGTTTCTCGAGCATCCTGACGGGGCTGAACTTCATCGTCACGCTGCACAAGCTGCGCGCACCAGGCATGGGCTTTTACCGCATGCCGCTCGTGCTCTGGTCACTCTACGCGACGAGCATCATCCAAGTTCTGGCAACCCCAGTTCTCGGCATCACGCTCGTGCTGTTGATCTTTGAACGAGCCTTCCACGTCGGCATCTTCGACCCGACGCTCGGCGGTGACCCAGTTCTGTTCCAGCACTTCTTCTGGTTCTACAGCCATCCGGCCGTGTACATCATGATTTTGCCGGGCATGGGTGTGGCGACCGAGATTCTCGCGACTCACTCACAACGCCGGATCTTCGGCTACAAGGCGATCGCGTTCTCGAGCGTGGCGATTGCGCTCGTGTCGTTCGTCGTGTGGGGCCACCACATGTTCGTTGCTGGTCAAAGCGAATTGTCGTCGGCGATCTTCTCGTTCCTGACGTTCTTCGTGGCGATTCCTTCGGGCGTGAAGATGTTCAACTGGCTCGGGACGCTCTGGGGCGGTTCGATCAAGTTGAACGTGCCGATGCTTTACGGTCTCGGCTTCCTCTTCTTGTTCGCGATTGGTGGTTTGACGGGTCTGTTCCTGGGTATGGTCAGCGTCGACTTGCACTTGCACGACACGTACTTCGTCGTGGCGCACTTCCACTACGTCATGATGGGAAGCACGGCGATCGCGTTCTTCGGCGGCCTCTATCATTGGTGGCCGAAGATGACGGGCCGGATGTACTCGGAAAAACTCGGACGTCTAGCTTTCGCGTTGACGTTCATCGGGTTCAACTGGACGTTCTTCACCCAGTTCATCCTGGGCACGCGCGGTATGCCGCGTCGTTACTACAACTACCTCGATCAATATCAGCCGCTCCATGCGTTCTCGACCGTTGGTTCGTGGATTCTCGGAATGGGCTTTTTGATCATGGGTATCAGCTTGCTCCGCTCGCTCAAGAATGGCGCTCCCGCACCGGCCGATCCGTGGAAAGGCGCGACGCTCGAGTGGACGCACACGGCATCGCCCCCGATCACGGAAAACTTCGACAAACCCATCGTCGTTACCCTGGACGCTTATGAACGTCCTGGCCAGGAGTTGCACTGATGAGCGCCAAGGCTGACGCCGTGGAACACGTGGACACCTCGAAACTGTCTCCGCAGTTCCACGTTGCGCACCACTTCGACAAAGCCACGACCCAATTCGACGCTGGTCGTATGGGCGTGTGGCTGTTCCTCGTGACGGAAATCCTGCTCTTCGGTGGCCTCTTCTGCGCGTTCGCCATCTTTCGGAGCAAGTACTTCCCGTCGTTTGTCGAGGCACACCATCATCTCGATCGCGTGATGGGCGGTATCAACACCATCGTCCTCATCTGCTCGAGCTTCACGATGGCTCTTGCGGTTCGTTCGGCGCAGAAAAACGAAACGAAGAAAACCACGGCGCTGCTCTTCATCACGCTCGCGTGTGCTGCAGGCTTCCTCGTCGTGAAGTACTTCGAATACGGACACAAGTTCCACGATGGACTGTTGCCGGGGCGTTTCTTCAGCGCCGAAGGCTTCGAGTCTGGTCATGCGGGCATCTTCTTTTCGATCTACTTCATGATGACCGGCATTCACGGCCTCCATGTCGTGATCGGCATGGGCCTCATCATGTGGATCATGCTCCGCAACATGAAGAGCGAGTTCTCGCAACGCTACTACGCGCCGGTCGAGAACGTCGGCCTCTACTGGCATCTCGTCGACCTCGTTTGGATCTACCTCTTTCCGCTGCTCTACCTCGTCGGCTGAACCTGGAGCTCAACCATCATG
>DAOMZH010000820.1:0-1847 GCA_035437985.1 Polyangium sp. (in: bacteria)
TGCACGGATCAAGCTCGTCGAGTTTGGCCTCTTTGAGCTTGAGCGTCTTGACTTTGCCAAGATCTGCTTTCGTCAAAGCGCCTTCGGGCTTCGCCGCTTGCAACCGAACCTCCGCCTCGAACTTGGGATCCGGAAGCGTGACGGTGTTTTCCTTCGAGCAGACGACGTCTTTTTTCTTGGCAGGTGCAGCAGCTTCCGTCGCAGTCGGCGTAGGGGTTGGTGGCGCAACCGCAACCGAAGGAGTCGCCGAGGGTTTGGCGCTCTTCGTTTCGGGCTTTGGTTCGTCGCAGGCAGCAACGAGCGCGATTGCAAGGGAAAAAGCAACACCTGAGAGCACAGTTCGAGTCGACATCGCGACGCATCGTACTCGGAGTGCGCAAAAAAAGGTACAACGACGCGTCGAGATCCTGCCACGTGAACGACCGATAGCAGGTCGCTTCGATTGTACGTACGATGCCCGCCGGCAAACCCAGGTTGACCATCTGGGACTTCGGGGCGCTCATGCCACCCTTCGCCCCAAACTCCGAGGAACCACGTGACAGCCAAACGGATTGACTTCGGAAATACGCTGAGCGAGGCCGCTTTCGTTCCAATCGTGGCTGCTTTCGAGCAATGGCGCGAAGTGCGGGTCATTCCCGGCCTCAACGAAGTCACGAAAGAAAAACTCGTTGCGGCACTCACGCACGGGGTACAAGCCACGGCCAAACGGTTTGGACTTTCGCCTCGTGAAGTGCAGGCGATTCTGCCTTGGGCCGAAATGCTGGCGCATGTCGACAAGATCGAAGCCGCACGTATCGAAGCCCAGGCCACCTTCGAGCGTTATTCGCTCGCCGTCGGCGGCTTGTTGACCGGTCTTGCGGGAGCGACGATCGAGGTCGATCCCCGACGCAAGAGCGCCGCGCAAGCGTTGATGAACGTGTCCCGAAGGTTTTCCCGGGAACGCGACTTGGTGGCCCCGTTGAAACACCTCTCGGCGGAACTCGAGATCTGGGAGGAAGGGATCGAGAAGGCTGCAGAGACGATCAATCGCAGCAACCTCGTGCGTCGCGTCTTGCAACGTCGGTTGATGTTGCGGGTGTCTTTCGGCTTTTTGATCTTCGCCGCCATGGTGCTCGTAATGGCCTACATGATCCGCGAACGACGCATTACGTACGCGCGAATGCGGGTGGAGAAGCGGATCGCTGCGATCAAAGATCCGTGCACGCCCATCGAGCTTTCCGATGAAGAGCAACGTCACGCTCTGCCGGAACATTTCACGGCGATCGATGAAAAGAAGAAGGTTTGCGACGAACTAAAGGCCAAGGAACGCTACTTGACCTCGTGTGATGCGCTCGCGAAGAACTTCGAGGCGGGCAAACTGACGCCCGATGATGAAGTGACGGCGAAAGCTTCTGCGGCGCGTTTGGTTCGTGCAGCCGGGGGCAAACTCCAAGCCGAAGATCTTCTGGCCAAACCCTCGGACATGCCTTGCGGGGATACGAAGGTCAAGGATCGCTTGTGGCTTGCGTATGTGAAGGCGGCAGTGCATTCGACCGATGCATGGGGCGAAACGCCGACGATTTCTGACGATCTGCGCAAGATGCTCGCGACGAAAGAGTTCGAGAACGAGACGGCTTACAAGCAAAACATCGGCAAAGAGGCCGAAGCGGTCGCTAGCAAAGCGATGGGCACGGGCAAGGACGAGATCATCGAGCAGGCGAAAAAGCTGTGCCAAGCGCGCGTCGACTGGAAGCTCGAGATTGGTAAGAAGTGCGAACGATTTTTGGCATTGCGCGAGTCGCTCGATCGCGCCAAAAAGCCCTGAGCCGTTACCTAGTTTGATCATTTGGGGCTGCGAGTCGCCTGCG
>DAOMZH010000820.1:1947-5186 GCA_035437985.1 Polyangium sp. (in: bacteria)
AAAAAGCCCTGAGCCGTTACCTAGTTTGATCATTTGGGGCTGCGAGTCGCCTGCGACGCTCTTCGTCCCAAACCCCGGTTTGAGCATTTGGGGCTGCGAGTCGCCTGCGACGCCGTGCGCCTCGAACCCGTGCTTGGAAGCGGCATTCCTTGACATTTCTCGAATAAATCAGTTCGATCATGGCGATGTCCGCTGGTGCCGTCGATATCCACGCCCTTGCTGCGGCGCGTGTCGGTCAAATCTTGCGCGGCAAGTGGCGACTCGATTCGCTCCTCGGGGTGGGAGGTTCGGCTTGCGTTTATGCCGCAACGCATCGGAACGGCAAACGTGGCGCGGTCAAACTCTTGCGCCCCGAACTGTGCACCAATGACGAAGCCAAGCGGCGATTTCTTCGGGAAGGTTACGTCGCCAATCGTATCGAACATCCCGGCGCCGTGGTGGTTCTCGATGACGATACCTCTGAAGACGGTTCGGTCTTCCTCGTCATGGAGCTTTTGGAGGGACAAACCCTCGAAGAGTACACCCGGGCATGTCCCGGCGGGCGCGTGACGCCAAGCGACATTGCTCTCGTCGTGGACAAACTCCTCGACGTGCTGGCCAGTGCTCACGACAAAGGCATCGTGCATCGCGATCTGAAGCCGGAAAACATTTTTTTGACCGTGTATGGTGAAGTCAAGATTCTCGATTTCGGCACGGCGCGTGTGCATGAAGGGGCTGGCGGGGCCGGGCGAATGACCGATGTTGGGCACATCATGGGAACGCCATCGTTCATGCCGCCAGAACAAGCCTTGGGTCACAACGCGGAGATCGATGGCCGCACCGACCTTTGGGCGGTGGGTGCGATCATGTTTTACGTGCTCACCGGGAAACTCGTTCATACCGCCGAAACAGTGAACAAAGTGCTGCTGTCGGCAATGACGCGGCAAGCTCCGCCGCTTGCTTCGATTGTCCCGGACGTGCCGCGAGATCTTTGCGAGGTGATCGATCGCGCGCTCGCGTTCCAGCGCGACAAACGATGGCCGAATGCGCAGACGATGCAGCGATCGTTGCGCACCGTGCGGCAATCGCTCCCACCAACATCGCACTTTTTGCCCATGAGTCGCACGACGGCGGGGGCCCCAAACGCGGCCCACATGTCGGCCGCCTTGGCTCGCACGCATGTGGCCCTCGACCCTTCCGGCAGCAAGAATCAACGTTTTGTCTTCGCTGTTGCGGGAACGATGGCTGCGATCGTGGCGGTGGTCGTGCTCGTGTTCGTCGTGACTCGAGGACCGCGAGGAAATTCGTCCGCATCGACACCGTCCGCAGCGCCCGAACGCGCAGCATTACCGAGCGTGACGACGGCAGCTCGCGTGGATCCTCCACCGCCAACATCGGCGACGACTGCGGTCACGGCTGCGGACCCGCCGAGTACGTCCAAACAAACCAATGCTGGTACGGCCGTACGTCCGACGGCAACGACCAAGAGCACCAAACCGACCTCGAGCAACAAAACAGAACTTCCGAAAGACATTTTTAGTACGTTTTAGGCCCAGACAAACTCACCATGATTGCATTTCGTCCGGATCTACTTTTGCGATGGACCACGTTGTTGTCGGTCGTGTTTTGTTCGACTGCGGCGTTTGCCGATTCGACGGATGACGATCGAGCCCGAGCGGAGGCGTTGTTCAACGAAGGTCGAGCTGCGGTGAAGGCGAACGATTATGCGACGGCGTGTCCCAAGTTCGAGGAAAGTTTGAAACTGGCGCGTCGCGCGGGAACGCTTTTCAACTTGGCGCAATGTGAAGAGCACGAAGGGCGCTTGGTTACAGCGGTCGCGTATTACAAAGAAGGGATTGTCGTTCTCGAGCCGGGTGATTTGCGATTGGCTCCATCAAAACAGCAATTGGCGCTTGTGGAGCCTCGGGTTCCGTATTTGACGGTCAAACTGGGAGCGGCAATGCCGGCAGGAGGACGCGTCACGCTCGATGGGCGCGAGGTGGAAAAACTCGATGCTGAATTGCCGGTGAATCCGGGCAAGCATGAGCTGCGGGTATTGGCGCCGAAATATGCCGATGGGGTATTGCCGTTCGAGATTGCGGAATCGGCGCACGAGACGAAAACGATTTCAATTGGCGCGCGTTTGCCCGATCCTCCACCTCCACGAGCGGTCTTGCCAGCGCATCGAATCGCGGCGATTGCAGCATTTGGCGTAGGGGGTTTGGGGGTGCTCACGGCAGCGATCACGGGAGGGTTGCTCGTGTCGACGAAATCGCGCGTGGACGAGGAATGTCCGCAAACGGCATGTAATACAGCGGCGGGATACGAAGCGTCGAAGCAGGGCCAACCGTTATTGATTGGAAATACGGTGGGGTGGGCATTGGGTTTGGCGGGGGCGAGCGGGGGCACACTCTTGTGGTTGTTTGGCGGAAAAAAAGATTCCAAACCCTCCAAATCTGCCCAGTCGTTGATGTTTGGCCCGGGATTCGTGGGTGTCGAAGGGAGTTTCTGATGGGACGAACGAGGCCCACGGGAGCATTGCGTGGCATATTGGCTTTCACCTTGCTGTTCGGCGTGGGCAGCGGTTGCGTAGCGATTTACAGCTTCGAGGATTTCGAGAAAAACCCGCCGCAGACCTGCAAAGTGGCTGAAGAGTGTCCGGGGTCGGATACATGTGGCCAGCGACAATGTGACAATGGGGTTTGCACCTTGAAAAACCCCATTGCCGCAGGAACCTTGTCCATCAACAACAAGATTGGCAATTGCTTGCGCTTCGTTTGCGACGGTCTCGGCAATGAATTCATCGAGAAGGATCCGAGCAATGTTCGTTCGGATGGCGACGCTTGCACCATCGACCTTTGCGTAGATGGAAATCCAATCAATTCGCGGGCTCCAGCGGGTACGCAATGCGGTGCAACCCCGAATGTTCAATGCACGGAAACGGGATCGTGCGAAGGATGTATCGCCAACCCAGATTGTGGGGAGGATACGGAGTGCACGACGTGGATCTGTGAGGAAGGGCACTGCGTCAAACAACTGGCCGAGGTCGGTCTAGAAATCGACAATCCCGTGAAAGGTGATTGCAAGAAAAACCTTTGTAACACGATTGGCGAATCACCCGAGGTATTTGCCGCCGAGGATGCGCCGTCTGACGAGGATCCTTGCACGGCCGATTATTGCTCGGCGACGGGGGAAATTCTGCATGATCCGTTGGCTGAAGGTAGCAACTGCGGAAACTGTTTGGCCTGTACGGCGCAGGG
>DAOMZH010000821.1:0-5185 GCA_035437985.1 Polyangium sp. (in: bacteria)
ACTATTTCTTCCTGGGTCGATACTCGAGCGCCAATGGGACCCACCAGTGGAGCAAGCTTTTTGGGAAAACGGGCGATCAAGGGGGCCGGGGACTCGCGGCGGCTACGAACGGAGACATTTTCCTTACGGGCATATTTTCAGGCAGCGTCGACTGGAAGACCGGCGTCACCATGACTGCTCCTGCTGGTACTACCGATGCGTATGTAGCTCGACTTCAGGTAAGCGATGGTAGCTACCTCATGCATGCGAAGGGCAATTGCGTGGGCGCTTGCGTGGCTACGTCCGTTGCGCTCGACGGGAGTGAAAATGTCACCGTTTTTGGGCATTTTAATGGGACTATCGGTTTCGGGGGCCAACCACTGACTTCAGGGACGATGAACAACGACACGTTCCTCGTCAAACTCAGGGCGAATGACTGGACCCCTGCGTGGGCGAAATCGTTTGGAACGTCTGGAAATCAATACGGCTGGGACGTCGCGGTTTTGCCCAATGGACGCACGTTGGCTGGAGGTGCATTTTATACGGAGCTCGAGGTTCCGCCGATGGCGCAGATCAACTCGACGGGGGGAGCCGATCTTTTCGCGGTGCGCATGGTGCCGTGACGGGAATGAATACTGTTCATTGGCGTCTGTGCAGGCTCATTCCGTCTCGTCGAAGGTCCAATATCGTTCGGGCCTTTCCAGAATGCCCCGCGTAATCTGATAATGTTTGGTTTGCTGAAGCTTGATCGGCGGAAGCAAGGGGTCGTCGAAATCGATGATGACCGCTCCGGGGAATGTGAGGAGAATGGGCGAATGCGTGGCGATGATGAATTGCGCGCCACCTCGTTTGGCGCGCTCGTGAAGCAAATACATCAATGACAATTGCCTTTGCGGAGACAAGGCCGCTTCGGGTTCGTCCACGAGAAACAACCCCTCGTGAATGCGTTGCTTGAATACTTCGAGGAAGGCCTCGCCGTGTGAGCGCAGGTGCAATGATTTTCCGCCGTAGTATTTGTACGGATCGCCCAAGAAATCAGGGTCGTCTTTGCGCTTTTCCAGCAACGTGGCGAAATTGACCAGGGTTTCGGCGCGAAAAAACCAGCCATCGCGCGGGCGGTGGCGAAAACGCGGGCGCAAGACGCGCCCGAGTCGGCTGTGCCGTTCGTGTTGCTCGTACAGATCGTGCGCTGCGCCGCCGCCGATTTGAAACCCGCACAAATCGGCGATCGCTTCGAGCAAGGTGGACTTTCCCGAGCCATTTTCGCCGACGAAGAACGTCACGGGTTGATCGAGGGACAAATCGAAATGCGGCAAGAAAGGAAACGTAAAAGGGAAAACTCGTTCTTCGGCGGCCAATCGTTCCTCGACTACATACATGCTCTGCAGATACATTTGGCCTGCAAAAGGTGATAACGCGGTTTTTCGAGGCGGCATCAGGATCCACTCCAGGTCGCGGTACCTTTACCCCACGCGATGCCGCTTGGCAACAAGTAGCTTGCATCTGCGCGCCGAGTGTGACAATGTTTCGCTCCATTACCAGGAAGGGGTGCGAGCGTGGAGCGGCTTGACACGAAACGACTGCTGGAGCTACATCCTTGGCCGGCAGAATGGGCCAACGCCGAACGAATCGAACGGCTTTGGGTGTTCGACCTTCCCGGGGCCCCCGAGGCATTTTGGCCTTTCATATCCGATACTTCGCGGATGAATCGCGCCCTTGGCACTGCGGAGATGACGTTTTCCGAACGTGATGGTAAGCGCTTTGGACGCAGCAAAGCCGGGGGGATCGAGCACGCGTGGGTGGAAGTTCCCTGGAACTGGGTCGCCAATCAATGGCTCACATCATTACGTGTTTACGAACGTGGGTTTTTCCGGGCAGTATGTGCCATTCATCACCTCGAGCCGATTCCCTCGGGTACTCGGCTCTATCTTTATTATGGCGCGGTGCCCAAAGACTTGCTCGCTGGAATCGCCATTCGAATTGGCTTTCCCTCGATCGAGCGCGCATATGCGCGCGTATTGCCCGCGCTCGCCGCGGAGCTTGACCAATACCGTCCCGAGATCTTGTCGGTTGCTCCTGCGCCTCTGTCTGACGCTGCGGCGCAGAAGCTTCGCCTTCAAAGAAAGGCTTTTGTTGAAAAGGGCCTCCCCAAGGCGTGTGTCGATGCGCTGCTCGATTGGATCCAAAATGGCGACGATCAGGACTTGCATCGCATTCAAATACGTGAACGGGCGCGCGTGTGGAAACTCCCGGAGTTCGATTTGCTTCGTGTTGCCCTGCACGCGACGCGGGCCGGACTTTTGGCGTTGTCGTGGGATACGGTATGCCCGCATTGCCGTGGCGTGCGTGACGAAAACGAGTCTTTGGCGAGCCTCTCGGTCAATTCGCATTGTGAGGTTTGTCGAATCGATTTTGCAACGGACACCGAGGAATCGGTGGAGGTTACGTTTCACGTTCATCCGTCGATTCGGGACGTGCCCGTTCAAGTTTATTGCAGCGCCGAGCCAGCGAAAAAGAATCATATTCGTGTCCAGCGCCTCGTACCCCCGAAAGGTCGGGTGCAGGTGTCCCCGAAACTCGACCCCGGGCGTTACCGAGCACGGGAAGGTGGAGGAAATTGGTTTTACCTGGACATTGACGACGAAGGCGACAAACTCGTCCGCTGGGGTGCCGAGCTCGCAGAGTCCGTGGTGAAGGCGCAACGAGCGGCGACGTTGGAGCTGGTGAACGAGAGCGACGAAGACCGGATGTTCACGGTCGAGCAAGCGACGTGGAGCGATTATGCACTTCGCGCGCGGCAGCTGTTTAGTTTTCACGAATTTCGCGATCTGTTTTCAGAGGAATACTTGGGTGCCGACGTTCAGCTCAGCGTCGGTCAACAAACGATCTTGTTTACGGATGTGGTAGGTTCGACGGCGTTTTACGTGACCCGTGGGGATCCGGCGGCGTTTGTCGAAATTAAACGGCACTTTAATGAAGTTTTTGCCATCGTGGCGAATCATCGTGGTGCGGTTGTCAAGACCATCGGTGATGCGGTCATGGCGACATTTGGCGATCCGCTCGACGCCGTGCAGGCCGCGGAAAAAATTCACGCGACGTTTTCGCCGGCGCGTACGGATACGCCGATAAGGCTCCGCATTTCGCTGAATACGGGGCCATGTATCGCGGTGCGTCTTAATGCCAATATTGATTTTTTTGGAGGCACCGTGAATGTCGCCGCCAAACTTCAAGCGTTGGCAGAGACGTGGCAGATCGCGATGAGCGAGGTGACGTACCAAGCTCCTGGGGTCGCTGGGTATCTTGCAGAACGAGGGGCCGAGCTCGAAGCCATGGAATATACATCCAAGGCGTTTCCAGAGCCGATCAAAGCGCGGCAGTGGACGATGTATCGGGCTTGAGGGACGATCTGCGACGATTCACACAGGTCGTCACGCGCGCGACGGACATCGAACTTCATTGAACCGAAAACGTATTCAGAATACAAGATTTTTTGCACCGTAGAGGAATATCGCCCCCGCTATTTTTGCCGGAGCACACGAACAACGCGGCGCGTTGTCGAAAAATGCGCGTCTTTTCAGCAGCATCCAGAGCACTCTGCTGCTGAGCAAGAAAATACCGGTTGGCATTTCTGATCCGACTGCTTATGAAAATAATCGTCTCCGACAATGAGACTGCTCGTACCGAGTAACGGCGCGAATTCCAACAACCGACGATTACCGGGTTGTGCTGGTTTGGATTTCGGAACGTTCTCTACAGAGATTCTTGCGTGAGGCTTCACGCACAGAGCGGAGGAGGAATTATGAAAAAGCTCATCGTCCTGGCTTTGACGTGCGTTTTGGCGGCTTGTGCGACGAGTGAACCGCCGCCGCCTTCGCCGCCTCCCAAGTTGCCTCCCACGGACGCAAATGGCGAATATTCGTTATCATGGCCAGAACTCGGACAAGGCGAGGATCGGTTCATAACCATCGACATCGGTCCGGATTCGTTCGAGCACTGCCGCAACGTGAGCCCCAAGTTTCCGTTTGATTCGGCGCAAACTCACGCCCAAGATGGCGCGGCTCTCGCAGCATTGGCGTCGTGTCTCAATCACGATTCCATGAAGGATCGGAACGTGCTTCTCGTTGGACGAACAGATGCGCAAGGAACGGCCGCCTATAATGCGCAGCTTGGAAAAAAGCGCGCGGACCGCATTCGAGAACTCTTGATCCGGTACGGTTTGGCCCCTGAGCGTATCAAGACGAATTCGAAGGGTGAGGCCGAGGCGAAAGGCGATCTGCCCGATTATTCGCGGGGTTACGACCGACGTGTCGATGTCGTCGTCATTGGCGGCAAGCACGCTCCCTGACCAGCTCCCCACATGATGCTCGCGCGTCGCGGAATCGCCCCATACTTCAATGGGTGTCCAATTCAAAAACGCACGCCGAGATTGATATCCACCGTGGGGCCAAACAAGGAAAAACCTGGCCTGGCCGTCGAGCCGCCGAATGAGGCTCGATGGTATTGGCCTCCAAGCCCAAGCCCCAATAAGACCCGCTCGCCGAGGCGAAATGTCCACCCCAGGCTCAATCCTGACGCAAATGCGGGACCGACGAGCTTCTGGTCGTTACGTGTCCCGAAAACCGGGCCACCTTGCACATACGGTGAGATCCAAAATCCTCTGGGCGCGTGCCCGAGTGGAAATACGAAGCCCCGTGCTCGGACGACGAATCCGATCACATCTCCGGGCGGGTTTTGCGCTCCGCCGCCAAGGCCAAGGACATTGTCATTGACTGTCCACGGGCCATAAAGTCCGGCACTCGATTGCGCAACGATATAACAGTTCAGCGTGTGTTGGTATCCGAGATTGATGACGTGCAGACCGAGGTCTGCGACGATCGCGTGCGGCCGTTTTTTACATGGCTCGTGCTTCGGGGCTGCTTCAGTCGTCGAAGTGAGGAGCATGGTGGCTACCCACGCAGTCACGCAAGAGGTCCAAGGGCGGTGGAGGGGTGAAAAACGACGTAGGTGAAATTGGGTCATCAGCTCGACTTTATCGAAACGGCCCATGGAAAGCAAGCTCGTCGAAGCAAGCGCTCCCTTGCCTGTTCCGTTCGTTCGTGTAAAACCTCGTGAATGGCCCGGACAAAACCGACCAAGAAAAACGTTCGTCCACGCGAACGCGGGGGCTCACATGAAGGCTTGTTTCATAGGGCATTTTCCGTGCCCA
>DAOMZH010000822.1:0-5181 GCA_035437985.1 Polyangium sp. (in: bacteria)
CTCGACAAAGACGATCAGTGTCCACTCGTTCGCGAAGATCTCGATGGTTTCCAGGACCGCGATGGTTGTCCTGAGCCCGACAACGACGAAGACGGGTTGCTCGACGGTGTAGATCGGTGCCCTATCGAAGCGGAGACGATCAACGGCAAAGACGACGCTGATGGTTGTCCGGAGCCCAACGCGCGGTCGCTGGTGCGTTGGTCGGGTGATCGGGTGGTTGCCGAGAGTGCTCCACGGTTTGGCGGAGGCACGGCGACGATGACCAAACCGCTCGAAGAAACGATTCGGCAGATGGCGCAATTGGCCCAAGGTCACGCGCCTATTGCCAACATCATCATCGAAGGCTACGCGGACCGCGTCGGCGACGAATCGCCGCGAGCGATAACGCTGGCCGAACAACGCGCGCTCGCGGTCAAGGCGATCCTCGTTTCTGCAGGTTTGCCCACGGAGCGCATTGCGGCAGCTGCAGGAGACCAAACAGAGAAACGTGCTGCCACGGCCGCCCACTTCGAAATCACGGTGCAGCGCCAAAAACCCAAGACGACTCCCCTCGAAAAACGAGCTCCCCAGCCGGACTCGAAATAATCATTGCAGCACAAAGAATTTGGAAAAACTTGATGAACGTCGCTGAATCGAAACGTGTTCGCCACCTGGTCCTCCACGTCGAACGCGGAGAAGAAGTGCCCGTGGCTCTGATCCGCACCCTTCATGATGTCGAAGCCAAAGCCGCCAGCCTGACTGGCGTGGGTATCGTCGAAGCCATCGAACTCGCCAGCATCGATGCGCGTGGCCAAAGTGTCATTCACCGAATCGATACCCCAACGCTCGTCATCTCCCTCGCCGGCAACGTGGCGATGGAAGACGGAGCGACAAACGTGCACCTCTATGCAACCTTGGCGCGACAAACCGAGCTTGGTCATCAGACGCTGTCAGGTCACGTCCGCTGGGCACGGGCATCGGCGTTGGACTTGTTCGTAACGGTCTTCGAAGACCTCGTCTTGGAGCGTTTGACGGACGAACAAGGCTTCTCGGCGGCGCTTCATGCCCAGACTCGAGCCACGGCAGGAAGTGCCCTGCGGGTGGTGGTTGCTGAAGAAGCTCCGCGCGAGCCCGTGATCGCAGCCCCGGCTGCCCCGGCCGCCCCGGTCGTTCCAGCCAAACCTGTCCCTGGCGCGCGCGGGCCCGAGCCGGATCTCAAGGTGCAACCAACGACTCCAGCCCTCGCACCTCCGGCACGTCTGCACAAGCCTCAGGAAGATACGACCGAGGTTTATCCGGACGTGGGCGACTTCGTGTCGCACTTCCAATTTGGGGAGTGTGAAGTGATCAGCTCGGATGGTGAGCGAATTCGGCTGCGCCAAATCAAGGATGGGCGCGTGCGGGAGCTCGCGCTCGCGATGCTCAAGGTCGAAGGACCGACCACCGATCCGGCGACGAACAAACGTATGTTCAAGCTGTCCCGGAAAAACTGAAGCTCATCCGGACAAACCTGATTCGCATCCCTAAAAAATACGCTGCGCGACGTTGATCGAATCGCCCGATTGAAGCGGAATGTCGGGCGTTCGGTTGTCGATGATGTCTTGAACGCTCAAGGTGACCGCGCGGGTGTCGCCACCTTCGAGCTTGCGCCGGATGGTGACGTTGTCTTTGGCGGCCATCGGATTGAAACCACCCACCAGGGAAATTGCGCGGAGCAACGTCATGCCAGGCTCGAAACGCAACGACCCTGGACGAGCCACTTCACCGAGAACTTCCACGCGCTTGGAGTTGTACTCTTTGACGCTGACGCTCACGATGGGATCGGTGAGGTAGTCCTGCTCGATGAGCTCTTGGCGCGCGATATCGGCGATCTTCTGCGGCTCGAGGCCCGCGACATGAACGCGCTTGATGTACGGCAAATCGACGGTTCCATCGGGCGCAACGGTGAACATCGTGGGGAGATTGTCTTCACGAACGATGCGCATCTCGAAGACATCGCCAACACCCACCGTGGTGTTGCTGGTGGGTGGCGGCAGTTGCGCAGGAGGCACACGTGCGCCGCAGCTGACGATCGCCATCATGACGACGAACGTGACGACGCGCGTCACATGAGCCAACGCACGCCCAAATATGCTTCGAACTGCGACCACTGGAGTTTGTCTGGTATAGAAGAATTTTTGATCGGAAGTGTCTCGTCGCTCAGGCGTGTCCCGTAGCGAAGAGTTGCGTTGACGCCAAACGCATCTCTGAATCTGTACTCAGCAAAGCCGGCAGCGTCGATCCGGATGTCTGTCCATCCGCTTTTTGCGAAGTCTGGCCTCTTGATCGACGGGTTCACAAGAGCCCCGGCGCCTGCATCCACGATGACTACGAACTTGCCTCCCACATAATAGGTGAGCTTGAGGTAGCCACGATCGCGCTCGAAGTACGACCCAACATAAGCGTCGTAAAAATCGCGAGTAAAACCGAGGGCAAAAGCGGAGGTCGAGGAAGGTCCCGCGGGATCTACGGTTCGGCCGCTCCCGACATTGAAGAAATAGCGAATCTCTGCTTGAGAGATGATGCTGTCGAAGTCCTGCACGTTCGTGGCAGACTCCGCCTTATTCGGGTCATAAAAGCTCGAACCCCATCCAACCATCAGGAGTGCGCCAAAATTCGGCGTGATGAGGCCGTTGTACCCAAGCTGAGCACGAATGGGCATCGAGCCGGTTTTATAGTCATCTTCGTCTTGGGCAACGTAGTGGATGATACTGAAACGAGCATCGTATAGCAGGGCGGAGCGAGGCAAAAAGCGCCAACGACCACGCATCTGCAAGGTGTGATTGAAGTTGGTGAGCCCGGAGAAAGTATCGGACTCGAAGACGACGCCGGTGAAGTTGTAGCCAAGGCGCCAGTCGAGCATCCCATTGTTTGGGGTCCAAATAATTTCAGCTGCGCCGGTGGGAACGAAGCGGTTGAAGCTTTGAAAGATGACGCCTTCTTGGGAGGGTTGAATCAAACGCGAAACACTGCCCGCGATAGATCCAGACCAAGGATGTCCGGTGTTGAAGCCGAAACGGATGTCGGCGTGACCGCTGATGTTGCGTTGCTCGCCGAGCTGAAACTGTTTTTTTTCCGGCCCATTGACCGGGAAAAACTCGTTGTAGGTAGCAGAAACACCACCAAAGATTTCGAGAGGTGGTGGAGGGGTCTGGGCCGTCGTTTCACGTCGCTGCGGACCCAATGTGGAGAACGAAAAAGATGGGGTGAGACGCAAACGCATCGCCCCAGCGGGCTCGCCCTGTGAATCTCCTTTGCTCGCGAGGAGAAAGAAGTTCGAGTCGTATCCAAATTCGGCGGCAAACCCAGGGTGCAATTCAAAATCACCCACTCGGTAGCCAGGGCCAACGGTGTACTTGCGATCTGCAAGCCAGGGTTGGTCTTGGCTGAACGCACGGGCGGGTACGAGCACCGTGAGCAGCACGGCCACGATCAGGAGGCCACGTAAATTCATCGGATACTCGGTCAGAAGTCCCGTTCGGTTTCGACAAACCTCACTTGATCACACTGCCTGTGGGAGGAGGTTCGATGATGATGATGCCCGGTGGGTAATAGGCAGGTTCGTCGGCAATCGAAGGATCGACTGAAGGAATGACCGCGGATTGCCCAAGAATTTCAGCCTCTTTGCCGATACACAAATTCGCTTCGGCGACGAGTTGTTCACTCCGGTTGCGGAGCACGCCGAGAACAGTGAACTCGTGACTTGCGAGATCGGCATCGTTGCGCTGAATCGCGCTGTCGATTGCCGCTCGGCGATCGCGAGCATTCCGCAAAGCAATGTCGAGTTGGTTGAGTTTGTCATCCAGGCACAGCGTCTTGACGACATCGCGTTGGGAGCGTGCTTCTTCGAGCATTCGGCGCACGACACCGCGCGAGCTATCCATCCGCGCCAGGATGTCCTGGGCCTCCAAGGCTTGCTCAGCCGGAGACAAGCCGACCTTTTGTTGCAAGCCCAGATCCACCGGCGGCGGAGCAGGTTGAGCGAGTTCGGCCTGCGCAGACGCCACACCGTGCAGAACTAGCAGCGATAGTGCAAAGACCGCGCCGAAGCCAAGCATCCGTTCCCGTCGCATCGATGTCCTCCTAAACGAGACGCCTACAGACTGTAGAAGAGTACCCGCAAAAGTGTCAACGCGCCTGCACCGTAATCAATCGACCCGGATGCATGGAAATAGACACCAACCGATTCGTTGCCAACGAACCTGGCACATTCAATTTTTTTTGAATTATTTTCGGGAGCCTCGAAGGCGGGCCAAAGGTTCGTCACTGACTGACGAACGAAACCGGAATGACGACCGTCGCGCTACCACCATCTGGAGGCGAAAATGGCGCACTTTGCACGCGCGCGACGACGCACCCAATGACCTCTCCGGACAAACCGCCACCACCCGACGGGGTGGCAGAAACCACTTCGCCGTTCGGACCGATACGGGCCGTGATGCGTACCGAGCCTTTCATCGTGGGGTCGGTTTGCAAACCACGGTTGTAACAACGCCGGAAACCAGCGCTCATGCCAGCCACGACACTTTGTGCGTTGGCCACGTTACCCGTGACGGCTGCACCACCAACTTGCGCACTTCCCGTGGGACCTTTGACCGTCTTTGCGGCGCCTGCAGCACTCGCAGCCGTCGCTGCCGCCGCTTGCGTATCACCAATGTTCGCCAAACTGTTGCCCGCTGCGCCCGGACGAACCGCTCCACCCGATTCACCCAGCGTCAAACTCGCCATGCCACCAAGCGCCGATGCTCCAGCACTCGATGACGCAGCACTGTCGAACAAACCCATCGGCACATCACCACGCTCGAGAACGCCTTGCGTCGCATCACCGAGATTGTTTAGAGCACCAAGCATTTGCAGATCGAGTTGCGCAAGCTCGTTGCTGATCGCGGCTGCGCGCACATCGCTGACTTTCCCACCCCCCTCGGCTTTTGCCGCAGGCGTGGGGGTCTTCGTCGCTTCCGCTTGAGTAGGCGTAGGCGTTGCGTTTTCCGTGGGATCTTTCGGTTCTTCCACGGGCGGAGGTGGCGGCAAATTCTTGATGGAGTCGAGGACCTGGGCGACGTCGAAGTCATCGCTCACAGGAGGATCCATCCAATCCGAGTAGATTGTCCCGACCAACCCAAAGTGGAGCAAGAACGAAAACGCGGCGATGATCGTCGTCGA
>DAOMZH010000823.1:0-5178 GCA_035437985.1 Polyangium sp. (in: bacteria)
AACTCGCCCAGATTTTCAAGCTCGACCTCGAAGCTTTCGCGACCGACGAAGATGCGCGGATGGTTGCGGATTTGTATGAGGTATTTGCCGATCCGATCTTCGAGGACGCGGACTTGACTTCGGTGGACGTGCGGGAAATGGCGAGTGCGAGTCCGACGGCGGCCCGGGCCGTCATGACGCTTTATCGCGCGTATCAAGGGGCGCGTTCGTCCGTGGAGAGTTTGTCCTCGCGCCTGACGGATGGAGAAGAGCTGCATGGCGTGGATCCCGGGACGCATTTGCCGAGCGAAGAGGTATCGGATTTCATTCAAGCAAAAAGCAATCATTTTCCGGAGCTCGAAGCAGGTGCCGAAGAATTGTGGCGCCGCGCCAAACTCGAGGCGGAGGACCTCTATCCGGGATTATCGCGATATCTCGAAAAGGCGCACAAGGTGGAATTGCGCATTGCGCGCGGAGGGGCCGAACGAGGGACGTTACGGCGATTTGATCCCGATCGAAAGGTTTTGACGCTTTCGGAACTTTTGCCCACGCGAAGTCGAGGATTTCAGCTCGCACATCAAATTGGGCTCTTGGCCGAACGAGAGACGATTGACAAGCTTTGTTCGGAAGCACGATTTTCCAGCGATGAGTCGAGAGCTTTGGGCCGAGTCGCGTTGGCGAATTATTTTGCAGGGGCGGTGCTGATGCCTTATGGGCGCTTTTTGGAAGCGGCGCGAGAAGAACGATATGACATCGATGTGATTGGGCGTCGATTTCGGGTGGGATTCGAGCAAGTTGGGCATCGATTGACGACGTTGCGCCGTCCTGGAGCGGAGGGCGTGCCATTTCACATGATCCGCATCGATATTGCGGGAAACATATCGAAACGATTTTCGGCGAGTGGGATTCGCTTTGCGAGGTTTTCTGGGGTTTGTCCGCGGTGGAACATTTTCGCGTCGTTTTTGACGCCGGGGATGATCCGCATTCAGTTATCGCGCATGCCGGACGGGGCGGTCTATTTTTGTCTGGCCCGCACGATATTGAAAGATTCCGGGGGATATCATGCGCAACATCCGGTGCAGGCCTTGGGTCTTGGATGCCAGGTGCAATATGCGCGAGAATTGGTGTATAGCGACGGAGTGGATTTGGATAATCTGACCGCGGCTGTGCCTGTGGGCGTGACGTGTCGCATGTGCGACCGGAGTGATTGCGAGCAGCGGGCGTTACCGTCGATGCGGCATCCATTGCAAGTAGATGAAAACGTACGAGGATTGACGCTGTACAATCCAGCGCGGTGAGCTGCGTCGAATTCAGATCATTCGCGATTCACAGCGTGGATTTGGGTGCTGCCGTGGGGGATGTCGCGAAAAAAGCGCGGAAAAGATCGCGATCCTTGTCGTCGCGGATGCGACTGAATAACTTTTCGCCGAGCTTACGGACGGTCTTTTCGTCATCGAAGGGGAGTTTCGCATGCATTGAACCTCCTGGAAAATGACACGGTTGGCAGCGCCCTCGAAGCAGGGGCAGGACGTCGTCATGAAATGTCGGCGCGCGGCCCGTGGGTGCGGAGGCCGTTGATACGGAATCACGACGTGATTGCGTCACCGCAGCCGTGGCGCAGGAGGAGATTGTCAAGACAATCGCGGCAAGGCGGAACTTTACCCCATCGCGTCGGAGTATACACGAACCTCTTGTCAACACCACATCTCTCGTGCAGAATCGCGGCCGCCCGATGCTTGAAGAAAACGCCATCTTTGCGGGTCGGTATCAAATCGTTCGCCGCTTGGCGTCGGGGGGAATGGGCGCGGTTTATGAGGCTCGGCACCTCGAGACGGGTCGGGCATGCGCGCTGAAAGTCATGCTCGCACACGTGGCCGCCAATGCTTCGTCGCGAGAGCGTTTTCGCCTCGAGGCTCGGGCCGCAGCTCTCGTCTCGAGCGCGCATGTCGTGGAGGTGCTGGACGCGGGGGTGAATGAAGCAACGGGAAGTCCATTTTTGGTGATGGAATTATTGCGCGGCGAGGATCTATCCAGTCGCGTGGATCGCCTGGGTCGTTTGCCCGCGGAAGACGTAGCGAAATTCGTTTTTCAAGCCGCACTCGGACTCGATGCATTACATCGGGCAGCGATCGTGCATCGGGATCTCAAACCGTCCAATTTGTTCCTCGCCAAAAGAGACAATGCGGAAATCATCAAGATTCTCGATTTGGGCGTGGCCAAACGGGTGATTGATACGGCGGTGACCACGGCGGTCGTCGGCACGCCACTTTATATGGCGCCGGAACAAATGGCGAATCGGAAAATATCGCCTGCGACCGACGCGTATGCGCTCGCGATGGTGGCGTATTCATTGCTCGTTGGAAAAGAATATTGGGCGACCGAAGCGGAAACGGCAACGAGCTCGATTGGATTTGCGCTGCTGGCCCTAGATGGGCCGAAAGAGCCGGCAACAGAACGAGCCGCAAGGATCGGAATTCGTTTGCCCGCGGCATTCGATGATTGGTTTCGACGCGGGACGGCGTCCGATCCGGCCGATCGATTTCCAGACGTCATCGAGGCAGCGTTGAATCTCTGTACAGCTTTGGGAGTCGATTCGAGCGCGTGGCGTGGAGACATCGAACGCCGAATACAGCCGAGCGAGGAGACATCTCGCCGAGCACAACAATTCGATGCATTTGCGGCCACGCAGGCTGAAGAAAACGCGGAAAAGGCGCACGGAAAAACCATTACGTTGGGCGATGAGCCCAGCGAGGAAGTACGGGCCCAAACGATGGGTCTCGCCAAAACCGCACCTGACGAGCATTTGGCCAAGGCCCGAAAAAGACGACGAATCTTGGGTGGGACGGCTTTCGCGCTTTTGGGAATCGCAGCCACGGCGGTATTTTTCTTACGCAATCGCACGCCAGAAAAAGTTGTCATCCTGCCGCCAACCGTTAGCGCATTGCATTGCCCATCAGCGGAAATCAAAGGGCCGGGAGCTTCTCCGCATTTGGCAGACGCATTGGCCAAAGGTGCCTGTGCACGATTGGGAATCGAATTGGGAGTTTCGTGGCTCGATCCCCAAGGCACGCCGCTCGTGATTCATGCCGAAACGCGCGGAGATCGCAGTGCCCACGTGATCCTCGAAGTGGCCCAGCAAAAATCGGAGGGTGATGGTAAAACCCTGATTGGGGCGACCAACGACGCGATTAAAAAGTTAGCGCCACAGCTGCAGGTGCCGCCCATGTCGCCCGAGCGTATTGCGGGTTGGGGTGCGCGTGACGCGGCGAGTGCATTACGGATCGAACGCGCGATGCGGCAAAAGGCATTTCGCTTGGATGACCGATTGGAGATCGCCAAACGAGTCGTCGCCACGGATGCTGATGCGGCTATCCCCCACGCCATGCTGGCTTGTGCCACAAAGAACTCGGAACACGACCTGGCTATTCAAGAAAAAAAAGAGGCGCTCGCCCGACTTTCCGCGATGCCGGTAAAACGAGCCGAACTCGTCCGGGCAAGCCTCATGAATTTCATTCCCACGCCCGACGATCCTCCGAACGCTCCAAGCGTTGTCGACAGCTATACGGAAATCGGCGAGGATCCTGATTTCTCCAGTTTATTCACAATGTGTGGTTGTGTTTCGACGGGGATATCTCTGCCGATGGCGGATTGGTTGGCAAAACACGCTCAGGTCATGGGATTGCCCATTTTGCCATGTACGATTGGCATGGGGGAAGCGGGGCGCGAAAGATCGGAGCGGCATATTGCTTGGATACGATCGGTTTTACCGGAATGGCAAATCGATTACGTGAGCGTCCTGGTAGACCTGGGAAAACTCGACATTGCGCGGGAGGCTGAAGATCTGCTCGAATGGTTGGACCCAGAATCGACGTCCAAAGCGGATGTCGTCACGTCGCGGATGGTTTTGGCATTTGGCACTTTCGATTCGGCCAAAGCGATTTCGATTACCGAGGCTTCATTCGGTGAGCCCGATGCGGCGACGACCGACGAGCGGGCCATTCAATATGTGAATTCGTTGATGTTTGGCGGTAAAGTTCGCACGAGTCTCGAGGTTGGAGAACAACGAATCTATTTTTTGTGGCGGGCCGAGAAATATGATTTGCTGGCCAACTTTGCTGCGGATCATTTGCGGTTGCGGCGCCTTCTAGACCGACCTGCTCCTCCGAGCACCGTAATGGCGCATATCGAGCAGGCGCGAGCCAAAGTATCGGTGGCCAATCGCAGGTCGCTCGACGTGGAGCTCACGCTCCTGCGGGCTCGGGATGACAAGGAAAAGAAATCGAAGGATGCTACCAACGAACTGCTCGAAGCGTGGAGCCTATTCGACTTTGCGAGGGACTACAAGCAAGCGCTGATTTGGCCAATGACTCGGTACTATCGCGGAAACGAAGCTGCAGCGAAGTCGTATCGCGATATTTCACTCGTCAACTCGCGACGAAGTGTCGCTTTCGAGGCCGGCGTGGCGCTCCAATCGATTGGTGCAAAGGGGGAAGCGGAGAAAGCCTATCGTTTATGCATGGACGAACCATGGAATCAACCATTCGACGCCATTGCCGCGCGTTTGCGTCTTGCGGACATGGCCAAAGCCGACGGACGCGAAGACGAAGCGCGAAAGTTGATGGCTGAAGTGGATCGGGCCTGGGTCGATGCAGATCCGGACTTACGTGACATCGTGAAGCGAATGAAGTAACAAGACGCAAGATGAGCGCCAGGGACACGTTAACGCTTTCGTCCACTCGAAGCGGCGGCGAAGAATCAAAAGGCACCGCCGCACCGCTGCTTTTTCTTTGCGCCGAAGGGCATCACCCGTTCGCTCCGGCGGCACGTTTCATACTGCCACGATTCAGCGAAGTGCGCTTGGGGCGGGGAGCAGCACGCAGTTACGATGAATCGCGTGTTCCTGGACAAACGAAGGCTCTGGACGTCAAAGTCGACGACGGATCAATGTCCTCGAATCATGCCCGAATTTTCAAATTGATGAATGGGCTGATCATCGAAGACCTGGGGTCGAAAAACGGAACCCGAGTCAACGGCGACAAGATTACGCGACAAACTCTTGCCGATGGCGACATCATTGAGGTTGGACGAACATTTTTCATTTATCGAGATTCGTTGGTGGTTGGTCCCGACGACCCACCCATCTTCGAGGCGACGGCCGAAAGTTGCATTGCTCCAGGGCTCGCGACGCTCGTACCGGCG
>DAOMZH010000824.1:0-5173 GCA_035437985.1 Polyangium sp. (in: bacteria)
ACAAGGGCCCGCATGTCATGCGTTGCGCCGATTGCTCGGGAGTTCTCGTGCCCTCGGCGGCCCTCGACGAGGTCGTCGCGATTGGCCCTGCCGATCACCGCACCGACGTCGAAGACGCTGGCCCCATTGCGCGTATGCTGGCCAAATTGCGCAAAGTTTTCGGCGCATCGAGCGCTTGACGCGGACATACCGCGACGCTCCATCCTCGATTTGGCAAAATCGTAGAAACTTTTTCGGCGAGGCAATTGTCTTGCCCCCTCGCACGTTCCATAGAGCGAGGAAAGAGCGATGATGGAGTTCTTGCTCATAACGACCGCCGTGGCGCTCGTCGTTCCATTGGGGCTTTATATCTCGGGACGATCAGCAGGCCGCGATGTTTGGGGGCTTTTTCTACGCGGATATGAAAAGCACGGGCTTGGCGCATACCGAGCGCAAATAAGGCCCGTGTGGGTTGCTGGAAAGCCACCCATTTCCGTGCATATTGCGGCGCTCACCAGTTTCATCATGGGCCAAATGGTCGTACCCGGCGCTTTGGCCGCGTTGGTGGGCTTGTTCGTGAGCCTGGGGCTGGTGGCGAACGGGCTTTCTGGTGGTGCCGATTGGGTCATTTTGGTGCTGATGTTGTCGTGCCCCACGGGTTTCATCATTGGCGCGCGGCAGCTCGGGATTGGACTAAAGTTGTTGCAACGCACCGAAGGCGTTGTTTCTGAAGCCCGAGGATTGGCGCAATTCTCGATTGGACACAATGTTGTCCTGGTTTGCCTACTCACCCTGAATTTTCTCATCTATCGGGAAGATGCCGTGTATTTCCCCGCGGTTTATGCCTGCATCTCCCGCCTTCAAGCGCTCGTGCGGCTGCGCGCTGCAAGGGCCATCGAAGAACATGGTCATGCGGAAGAGCGAGATCGCGACGCAGCGGTGCGTCCTCCACAGCTCGCCGACCGCCCCGCATGATTGCGTGTTTGTTCCTCGATTCTTCTCGGCCAATTCGAGTTACCATGCTCCGCGATGGGGCCATTCCGTTCTACTCGTGAAACTCACCTGAACAAAGTTCCGCTCGTACCTGGCGCGTTGCCGCTCCTCGGACACACGCTCGCGTACGATCGCGATCCGCTTGGATTCATGGAGTTTGCCGCGTCGTGGGGCCCTGTCGTCCGGGTTCGTCTTGGTCCACTCGAAGCTGTGGTATTGCGCGAACCGACCGACATCGAGCGCCTCTTGATGGGCGAACACAAGCGTTTGACCAAGGACAAAACGACGCTCGTGTTGCGGCGTATTCTTGGCGACGGATTGCTCACGAGTGGCGGCGAAACCTGGATTCGCCATCGCAAACTCATCGCGCCGATTTTTCAACCAGCGAGCGTGGCCCGTCTTGGGGCGACAATGCTCGAGGTGACCGAGCAACATACTCGAAAAATCGTTTGTGGTGTGCCGCGGGAATTGCATGCCGACATGACGAAGCTCACCGCCGATATCGTGACGCGCACCTTGTTTGCAAGTGATTTGGGTTCGGAAGCCGATAAGGTCGGCCTGGCAATTCAGGCGTTGGTCGACCATTATGGGCATGGTTTGATTTCTATCTATCCAGCCTTCGAAAAACTTCCTTTGCCTTCCAACAAGCGCGGACGGGCAGCGCTCGATTCACTCGACGGCATTCTCATGCGCATCGTGCGGCAGGCGCGCGAACGTCAAGCGTCCGGGACAGACCTTTTGTCCATGCTTCTCGACGCTCGCGACGATGTCGGCACGGGGCTCGGCGATCAAGAGGTCCGGGATCATTTGATGACGTTTTTCCTGGCCGGTCATGAAACCACCGCGTTAGCGCTCACTTTTACGTTCACGTTGCTCGCGAAAAACCCGATCGTCGAAGAGCGACTCCGCGGCGAAATGCGGAGCGTGCTTGGGGACAAACCCGTATCCCCTGCCGATTTGCCGCGACTGCCCTACGCCCGAGCCGTACTGCTCGAATCGATGCGCTTGTATCCTCCCGCCTGGGCCATTGGTCGCGAAGCTTTGGAGGATTTGTCGATTGCGGGTTACGCATTGCCGAAAGGTTCGCAGCTATGGCTGTTGCAATGGGTAAACCACCGCGACGCTCGATATTTCCCTGAGCCCTTGGAATTTCGTCCCGACAGGTGGCTCGACGGTTTGGAACGTACGTTGCCGCGGTTTGCATATTATCCATTCGGAGGTGGTGCTCGGATTTGCATTGGTAATACGTTCGCCATGATGGAGGGCATACTTGCGCTCGTGACGCTCTTGCGTCATTTTCGTATTCGTTTGGTGAATTCAGACAAACCTATTCGTACTTTGGCCAGCATTACGTTGCGCCCCAAAGACCCCATTCCCGTCATCTACGAACAACTCGACCCCAGAACAGGTACTCCATGAAATACGCTCGCGCTTCCTTCGGTTTGTCTTTGCTGGCTACGGTTTTTCTTGGCGGATGCGGCACACAGGCACCCACGCATGCCGCGCCCGATCGTGACGCAGGCGTGCGCGCTCCCCTCACCTCCGCGTGTGGCGATCCGGGTGAATCGCGCTGTCTCTTGCCCTGGCCTTCGAGCGCCTACACGAAAGCCGATTCTTCCACCGAAACGGGAATTCGCTTGGCCATCGAGGCATCGAGTTTGCCGGTCGACGATGATCCGCGATCCTATGCATTGGCGGACGGTTTTTCTCGGCTCACCCCCCTGATGGTCACCTTTGAAACGGCCTTGGATGAAACGAGCCTGGGCACCTATGAAAATTCTCCGGTGCATTTGATTGTGGCCCAAACGAATCATCCTGATTACGGCAAAGAAATTCCCGTCCGGATTCTGCTCACTCCAGATGAAGAGACCCCAACCGAAATGCTACTTGCTGCGTATCCGCTGCGCCCGCTCGACGCCGCAACGGATTACGTGGTTGCCGTGACAAACGAATTAAAGGCGCTCGATGGCGAAGAGCTGTTGCCGACGAGGGCGACGCAGGTGGCGCTCGATGTCGTCGACCCCGTCTCGCAGGAAGAAGCAGAGTTTCGAGGTTATCACGCACCAACGCGGAGCGCGCTCGAGAAAGCCGGCGTTGACCCGACCAAAGCATTACGAGTCTTCGATTTCACGACCCGCTCGGCCCAAGACGGGATTCATTACCTGGCGGAAATGCGCGAGGCTGCAGTGGCCGCTGTGGAAAAGGGCGACGTGAAAATCGTCCTGGACCAGGTCGACACGTCACCCATTTCAGTCCTCGCTTTGACGGTCGAAGGGCGCCTCACGGGATTGCCAGCATTTTTCGAGCCCGATGGCGATTTGGCCTTGGGCCCCGATGGCAAAATCATGCAAACGGGAACGCGAGAAGCTCCGTTTCGCGTAATCGTACCTGCTGGCACCGAAGATTATCGGTTTGTCTTGTACGGACACGGAACGGGCGGAGATTACACGGACGATTCCTTCGATCAGCTCCTCGGGGAAAATGGCATTGGCAAAGTTGCCATGCGTTTCGACGGCTGGACCGACAAAGAACTCATTTTGACGTTTTCGACCCTCGTCCGAATGGCGGAAGCGACACATCGAGCCGCAACGACCACCATGCACGCAGTCGCCGCGGCAGCAGCCATTCAACATGCAATGGGGTCCATTCTTGGCGATGTGCTTTATGCAGCGAAAATTGGAGGTTCCTACAATCCGGCAGCAGGACGACGTCCTGACGCCTCGATTCCCATGTGGACGGGGGGTTCGTTGGGAGGAACCATGGGTCTTCTGTATGTCTCGATGGACCCAAACATGAAATATGGCGTCGTGAACGTTCCGGGGGCCGCGTGGACGCACTTCATACCGGGATCGCAAACCTATTCGACGATTCGTGGGCTCCTGCGAACGAGCTACGGTGGCGACATCGACGTCATGGCCGCCCTCTTGATGTCCCAGACAAACTTCGACAATATCGACGGAGGAGCGTGGGCAGGAAACATACCGGCCGATCCTTCCGTGCTGCTGGTGCAAGAGAGCATTGGCGATCCCATTTTGCCGAACGCAGGAACGGAAATGTTGTCTGTCGCGACGAACGCTCTCCACATTGGTCAAGCGATTACGCCGATTCTGGGTTTGGAAACGGGGAAAGAGGCTGTGGAGCGCACGGCGCTCACGCAATACAAGGTTCCTGCGGGTGGCGACGCGCTCGACATTCACGGTTTTGCAGCGCGAAGTGGTCCTGCAGGAGACGCGGCGCGGGCGCAGATTACGGCGTTCATCAACAGTGCGTGGGCCGGTCAAGCGAAGATCACGGTGCCGGCAGCGTGCGTTGGGGGCAATTGCGATTTTTCCAAGTAGACGAGCGTTCGTGTCGGCGGGCAAATCCTGATTGACGCGGCGAAATTCACGCGTCCGTAGTTACCAGCAACAAAAACTTGGCCCGTCGTTCTTCACCCCGGCATACCTGCTCGTGGTGACCACACTTCGCTCATTTTTCCGCTCTCTCGTCCTGACCTCGGCACTCGTTTGCTCGTCGGCTCCAAGCGCCGATGCGGCGGGATTGCATCAAGTTCGCGTGACCAATGACGCCGTTTATGGAAGCATTGGCTCCCCGGGCAAACCCGTCAAACTCACGCTCGACCCCCGGTTGCAGCGTGCTGCGGAACGATTGCTCACGCGTGCGGACGCGCCCGAAGGCGCCATAGTCGCTTCCGATGTTCGTACCGGACGAATCCTCGCCTGGGCCAGCCGCGGCGGTCGAGATTTCGTTTCCGAGCCTTACGCGCCAAGTGCCAGCTTGTTCAAAATCGTCACGGCGGCGACGCTCCTCCAAGGCGGTTATGCCAATGAAACGACCAATGTTTGTTACGAGGGTGGTGAACACGAGATTCGGCCTTCGGACCTCGAACATGGCGGCGGCACGTGTGTCGAGTTTGGCGAATCGCTCGGCAAGAGCATCAACATGGTGTTTGCCCGCATGGCA
This sequence comes from Polyangium sp. (in: bacteria), assembly GCA_035437985.1. Lineage (GTDB taxonomy): Bacteria > Myxococcota_A > Polyangia > Polyangiales > Polyangiaceae > Polyangium. The sequence continues at coordinate 4,936 of DAOMZH010000824.1, forward strand.
AAAAAGCACCTCAGCGCGGGTGATTTACGACGAACCGCGTTGTCTTTGGGTTTTTCTGGGGACATTCCCATCGATGTCGCGGTTCATCCGGGGCGTGTCGAAATTCCGGACGATTCGTTTGGTATGGCTCGAGCAGCCGCCGGGTTTTGGAATGGCAAACTCTCGCCCCTCGGAGCTTTGCTGGCCATGCAAACCATTGCCAACCAAGGCGAACGCATTCCGTTTTTGCTCATAGATT
>DAOMZH010000825.1:0-5161 GCA_035437985.1 Polyangium sp. (in: bacteria)
GTCGCGCGTGAGCACTGCCCCCATCATGTCCGCATCCTCGGCAACGATGGCCTGGAAAAACGTTTGGATTGTCGAAAAAGCCTGCTCCAAACCGATTGGCGTGCGTAACGTCACGAGCCCATCCGTCGTCGTAGCCACGTCTTTGGCCGTTGGCGCAGCGCTCGACGGATCCACCGCGACTCCATCTGGACGTCGTTTTTGCTCGGGCAAATCAGCCGCTGTCACCAGACCGCGATCCGGCTCCGCCCCACAACCACACAAAACGCCCAGCACGATGACTCGCCTGAGCCACGCCGCGGACAAACTCGAAAAATGGGCGGGAAATCGATCGTTCACAACGACACGTAGGCGACTTCAGATCAACTCGATGTGGGGATCTTCCGTTCGCGTGAACGTCACGATCGCACGGTCTGCAACATCCGTCCATCCGACCAGCGTCGCGTCGTTCTCGAAATCCGAGGCAACGAGCGAAAGGCTGCACGCCGCAAAGTCGGGCAAACGCATGCGCCCCAAACCTCCATCGCCGAGTACCCCTTCGAGGTCCTGCACTCCATGCAGCACGCGCATCGCCATGCGCCCGTGACCATGCACCGCAATCAGATACTCCGAGCTTGCCAACAGCAAGTTCAGCGAGGTTGGTCCTTGTCCTTCTTCGGCACAAAGACGGTCGACGAGTGCGAGGCTCGAACGAAGCGCGCTCCGAGCAACGTTTGGCGGCACATGCGGTCGATCCAGTTGTCCTGCGTCATGAAGGAACGACAAGAAGAGGTGAAACAAGAGTTCAGCATCGGTTTCACCACGCACGTCGCGCAGGAGAAACTGCGGAAGTGAATCGGTCAGTCGTCCGCGCAATGTGCTGAAGGTGTTGATCGTTCCCGTTTGCGCGAAGAGCCATTGTCGATACCGAAAGGGATGCGTGTTCTCCGAACGCGCTGCGCCCACCGTTCCTACGCGTACGTGCGCCACGAGAATGTCCGCACGTAGGTCGCGCGTCATGTCGCGAAAATCGAGCGTCGGGCGATCATCAATAGGCCGACGTTTCAGGAGAAACTCGCCTCCTTGGTAAAACCCTACGCCCCACCCCGGAATCGTTTCGGTTTTTCGTGGCACGACCAACTGCCGGGCTTCGATTTCGAGCACTCGAGCGCCAAGATCCGGACGGTTTCCGATGAAGCCAACGAGACGAGCCATATTGTACCGCACCTCCTGTTTGAACATGTGGGGCAGCTGATCGCCGGCGGCGTTCTTCGCCCCAAAATCGAGCCTGGATGGTTCGGCTGCAGAGACTGCGTCTTGCGACGCGAAAGCGGGGAGTCGACAGCCTTCTTCCGCCTTCTGTTGTTTGTGACGGCGTACGTGCCCTTCGGCAAGGCGGTGCTGTGCTTGTCGGCGTATCGACCGAGGGCGACTTGGAACGAGCGTTCATGAAATGCAGGGAACATGCATTGCGGAGCGCATTGGCCCATGGATTTCTGGTAGATGAAGGACGTGCAACGTGTGCACGGTGCACGTGTCGTCGGTGCACGCTTGGCCTTCGATTTGCAGGATTTGCGGACGCTCAAACGATGAACTTTGCTCATTTTGCACGCGCGATTTTCGCGACCGCCCTCGTTGGATGCGCTGCGGTGTATCCCGAACTCGGCACCAGCATGCGGACACCGCCGAGCGAGATGACGCTGGAGCCTCCGCCGCCCGAAGAATTGCGTTGGTTGCGTTTTACCGGGGCCGTCATTCCGTCGCAGATGCGCGATGGTCGAACGTGGCAACAGTCTTTGGGACGTTTGCCGAATCCCTACGCCAAACTCATCGTGAATGACGTGGAGCTCATGCGGACCAAGCCGCAAACCGGGACGCTCACGCCGAACTGGCCCGATGCTGTTCGGGGCAACTACAAGATTTCCGCGGCGGACAAGCTGCGCATCGAGTTATGGGACGGGGATACGCTCGGGGACAAACCCATCGGGATCAAGGACTTTCGCGCGACGAACGAAGTGGTGATTGGCGATCAGATTCGGATTGAAGTTGGCGGCGGATCCGAAGTGACTTTGGCGTATCAACCGGCCCACGCGATGTATGGGGTAGGGATGTGGTACGAGCTGCGTTCGGAGACATGTTTCGTCACGCGGCTCATGGGCGGCAGTCCGGCGGAACGCGCGGGCATTTTGCCGGGTGATGAAGTCGTGGCCATTTCCGGCAAACAAGTCACGACCATGACCACGAACGAGATTCGCAGTGCATTTGGGGCCATTCCCAGAGATGGCCTTTCGCTCGTCTTGCGTCACGAGGACAACAAGTCATTCTCGGCGTCATTAAAAGAAGGCCCTATCTACCCGACATTCGACCAATATGGTCAAATAGACTGAATTCGAGATCCCGTGAAAGTCACCCCGTTTGGCCTGACGACCGAAGAGATTCGGGAAGAATTGGCGCCGTTGCGGCACCCATTTTCGGTGGCGATTTGTCGCGCCAAAAATCCGTTCAACATCGGAGCGATCATTCGCACCGCGCATTCGTTCTTGGTCAAAGAGGTTTTTCTGATTGGAACTGAACCTTGGTACGAACGCGCCGCGATGGGTATGCAAAAATACGAAACCATCGTCGAGTGCCCGGACGAACAAGATTTTCTCGAAAAGGTGCGTGGGAGGCATTTGATTGGCGTGGAGCGGGAACCGGCGAAACGCACGTTATGGGAGGCGGCGATGCCGGACGATTTGGTTTTCATGTTGGGCAGTGAAAACGATGGATTGCCGCAAGTATTGCTCGACGCGTCGGCGGACATCATCGCGATTCCGATGTACGGAATCAATCATTCGTATCCGGTGGCGATATCGGCGGGGATGATCATGTGTGAATGGGCGCGCCGGCGGGATCCGCGGGGCGGAGTTCGTCCGGGCGGAAGCATTACGGTGACGACGGGGCCGGTGCTCGGGTCGGAGAAGGGTTGAGGCGTGTACCTAAAGCTCGTTTTCCTCGAGCAACCGGTGCAGTTGGGCGCCGAGATCTTTTAGTCTTCGCCCAATTGTAGTTACGTTTTGCCCTAATTCTCGAGCCAGCCGTTCTTCGTCGAAATCCGCCAAAAACTTGCGAATGAATTTCTGATCGTCGTCGGGGAGCAATTTGATGAGTTGGTCGACGAGAATTTTATTTTCCACGAATTCCGCGAAGTCATCGTTCTCTTCCGTTGGATACGTAAGGGGATTAAATTTCGGGATTTCCTCTGTAATTTGTCGAAGATCCGCCCATTGAAGCAATTGCTCACGCAAAGGTTTGGCGTAAGGCTGTGTTTTCAACCGTCGTAATGCTCGTTTGACGAGGTAGTTTCCGGCATCGTCGTCGCCCAACTCGAATGCCTGCAGAGCCATTCGTGCGGGATCATCATAAGGAACGATGTCGATTGAGCTACGTTTTGCGATTGATGTGGTATCGATCGAATCTCTGTCTCGTTCGAGGGCCATTTCGTCGAAGCTACTTCGAAGACGTTGTTCAAGGAAGTCGACGCGGTCGGGATCGCCACGTGTCCAAGCGGCTAATCGGCCCGGAATTCGTCTCGCGCCAGCATCAAAGAATCTCCGGCGGATTTCGGCAATGGATCTTTCGCGGGCGCGTACCGGGTAAAACCCTTCGAGAGCAGTCGTAGCCTGGAGTCGTTCTGGTACGATGACGACAGCGCGGCTTTTTCGCCGTGCCGCTGCCAATCCCCAACGGAATCGGTGGACGAGCAATTCGTGCTTGGCATGAGCCCAGAGCCAATGGTCTTTAGCGAGTTTGATTTCCTTCACGATCTTGGCAAAAGAATCGTTTAGGTTGATCTCTTTCAAAACATCGGCATGAAAAATGTCATTCAATGCGTGACACATCAATTGCGTTGCATCCGGTCGATCATCCATCCAGGCAACTCCGGCATTTCGATCCAGTGCCATTCGTAATCCTTCGACGATATGCGGAGGCTGGCTGGGTGGGCACTGCACGACGAGAGAGATCCAATCGAAAAAATCTGGCGCGTCACGGCGCAAGGCATGGGAAACCGCGGTTTCGCAAAATAGGACGACGCGCAATTCATGCCGCGAAAACAAAGGACGTCCCATGTTGAGCGCATAAGCATCTTTGGGATCGGGGACGAACACCGCTGTGCTTCCCGTAGGGAGTGCGGCCACGGCTGCCGCTTTGGTATACACTTCGATCTCAGGGTATTCGTCGACGAGCCGCTCCAACAGCACTTGCAGCTGCCAAGGCTGGCCATTGTCGACCAAGAGCAAAATGCCCTGCTTCGTCAGCGCGAGCTGGCGGAGGATGCGCTGGACCCATCGTTCCGCGTCACGAGCATATGCATCAGCAGGAGGGGATGCGGGTAAAACCATTCCGAACCATTGGAGTAGGGGAGCAACAACGAATATCGAAGCAGTTCGTGAGTCAGCGGATCTTTTGGCAATCGATGCTCGGAATCCGCCATCACGCCGCGCAACAAATCGATATGTCCGCGATGTATACCCATTTCTCGTTCGCGACGCAGGGTGTCCAGCGTTTCATCGACGACGGCTTCTGTTGCAGTACCAATGTCTTCATCCCAGGCCAACTCCGAAAGGATGCGAATCAGCTTGACGAAGTCCCGTGCCCGCCCGCCAGAATAATACGCGAGTTTTTCGAGATGAACGCGAGTTATCAGTTTTTCGGGGTTGTCCAAGTCCCGCACCCGATGTTCGAACAGTTGGCAGAAAAAAGCCACTCCCGGACCATGTTCTGCCGGTTTTACTTGATCCATCACCGGCTCGTTCATCAGCGAAGGAACACTGGAGAAGCCTAAACTCGAGCCAATCGATACATGATGCCGCAATGCGAATGGGCAAGCGACAATGAGACAACACGCGAGCCGCGCAATCAAGTTCGATTGAATGAAGAGTTCGGCGGCACGTTCTTCTTCGTGAATTTTGTCCAGACCGTCAATAATGACCAAAATGCGTTGTTCAGGTACGTTGGCCGCGACCATTTTCAACGCATTGTTGATTGCCATCAACAACGATTGAACGATCAAATCTTCATCATCCACCGTTTTCGTTACGCGCCCCAAGGATGCGGTCCATTTCACGGTTCCCAACATCCCCGCAGCAGCTTTCAGGACGGGCGTTGCAGGGGCGGCGATGGGAGTAATCATCGGCGCGATCAC
>DAOMZH010000826.1:0-5157 GCA_035437985.1 Polyangium sp. (in: bacteria)
GAGCGCGCGGGCTGATTGCCGCAACTCCTCGAGCATCTTCGGCCATGCAGCAGTTCCTTCCGCCGGCACCCAAGATCGAATGACGTTGCGTGCAAGTTCCGTCGCCCATGCCGACGCATCGCCAGCTACACCATCGAACCGGTCGAGTGCCTCGCGATCGCGACCTTCCGCAGCAAGCACCGAACCTTCACGCAGGCGCCGCAAGTCCTCGGGCAAACGTTGCGGATCTCGTGCCGCAAGGGCGTTGAGTGCATCGAGATCGCGCGTTTCCGTCGCGAGACGCAAGAGCGCTGCTGCCGCACCTTGGTTACCCTTCGACAAACCTCGCGCGAGCGCAGCCCGGGCATCGGCCGTGCGCCCCTCCGCAAAGGCGAACGCCGCGGCCCACGCAGGTTCATCGAGTAACTCCGCAGCTCGAACGACGCGCCGCGCCCGATTGATGAGCACCGCATCTCGACAACCAGCGACGAACGACGACAGAAGTTCGGATGAACCCGGGGCATCCAAGATGCATGCGCGAAGTGCAAGATCGAGCGCCGTAGACGTTTGTCCTGACGTAATGGCCAGCTTCGCCAGCACCAGCGCGCCACGACCATCGCTGCGCTCGGCATCGAGCTGCGACGCGACGCGCGATGCGGCATCGACCCGGCCCAGAGCCAGCGCGCACTCTGCACGCCGCAAAGCTACCTCTCGATCCACCCAAGTCTTGTGATCCGCACCCAGCGATGCTCCGACACGATCCAGCCAGCGACCTGCACGATCGGGATCACCCGTGCGCAGATCGATGTCGCACAACTCGAGCAGCGCTAGCTGTGCCGATTCGCGCTCTTCAGGCGCGTTTGCTGCACGTTCGAAGGATTCCACCGCTCGCGGATCATTCATGCGCGATTGCGCTTGTCCGAGTCGCAACCACACGTCAGCGCGCCAAGGAACATGCTCCGCCAGCTCCCCTAAAGCGCTCGCAACTTCATGATCCAGTCCTGCGTCTTCAGCGGCGTCGGCCCACAACGCCAAACCCAGCGGGGAACCGGGAACCTCAGCGAGGATCGCGCGGGCACGCTCGCGAGCTTCGAGGGGCCGTCCACGTCCCAGCGCGACTTCGGCCGCGCGACGCTCGTTGTCGAGTCCGCGGGCAACAATCTCCACGCGTCCCAAAAAACGCGAAAGGCTTTCTTCGAGGCGCGCCATGCGTGCATCAAACGGCGGGCACGGCGAAGGATCAAGGACCTTCGCGCCCTGGGTCGATCACCTGTTCCAACATTTGGGGCTTCGGGTCGCCTTCGGCGCCCTGCACCCCAAACCCCGAATTCACGCGCCGCCGCAGCACCACGTAGGGCAGCCCGGGCGATGTGCTCTCGCCAATCACCGCGAATTCATCCGCGATATTTGGAAACGACGCGATCCGCTCCTCCACCCCACGATCGAAAGGCGTGTCCGTCCATGGCGTGGCCGTCGTCGTCCCTTGCAGGCGCAACAAGACCAACGTGTCGATTCCGCGTTTGTCGAGCAACGTAGGACCGATCCGCTTCGTCGTATGCCCACCAGGTAAAACCGCGATCGCTGGATCCGTGAGACCCGCAAAATCCACGATCGTCGCCTCCGTTGCGGCTCCGATCCAACCCACGTCGAGTGCCCCAACGACCCTGGCCTCACGCAACACTGGACCAAGTTGCCGAATCAACTCCCGTCTGTCTGGACCAACTCGGGCTGCCGACGGACCAATCTTGATCATCACGAAAAGCTCGCCCGCAAGCGCCAAGATCAAGCGCACAGCAGTCGCTCGTGTATCCGCGATCGAAGCCAGATGCGCCGCAACGATCACACATGTCGGCAGGATCGGCACCACCAGTCGCGACAGCGGCATCCAGTCTCCACCCGCGATCGCGATGGCCGCGAAGTGCACGGCGATCGCTCCGGATAATACGAGCACAAAAGGTTTGGCTCGACGAAGTGCAAAAGGAGCCACGATCGCCAGCGGTCCCGTCAGCAAAAAGCACGCGAGCGCGTACTTCATGCCGAGTCCAGGATCCGAAGGTTTTGCAAGTGTCGCCAGCGGCGTGGGACGTCCGAAAATGACCACCCGCACTACCGCCACGATCACAAAGGGCGCTGCCGCGATCGCGAGTCGAATGAAGAGATTCTTCCATGCCGGGGTTGGTTTGTCCGGCGCAGGTGCGAGCGCCGAGACAAACGCGAAGGGCGCCAGTTCTGGCCGCAGAGCTGCGGAAAGACCCACGAATGCCGCTCCCAAGCCTGGTGATCCAAGAGCGACGAGCGAGATCCCAATCGCCGCAAGTGATGTCGCTACACCCGTCTCCAGACCCGCCACGCTCCATGCTGCGAGCGGTGCCGAAACCGGGATCAACAGCAGCGCCAAGTATCGCCGACGATCACTCGACGCGCGATCCACAGCGACTGCGACGAACCCTGCTCCGACCAACCAACAAATCAGCCCAATTGCCTTCGCTGCTGCGAGTGCGGCGAGCGGCCCCGGTCTGCCAAAAGGTGCGAGGAGGTAGGGAAAACCAAGTGGCGTGATCGTGTCCGTGATCGGACCGTTCACGTTCCATCGATACCCGACCCCACGCGCGATGTGCGTCGCGTACCGCGCGATGATGAGGGCGTCGTCGACGGTGAACTCCCACAAGAACAACGCCGGGATCAGGGCCAGAAATGCGCCAAATCCTGCGACGACGAGAGTTCTTTTGCGGCTCGTCGTCATCTGCAACACACGCGATCCGGGCTCCTAGCGATCCTCTTTCGGTTTGTCCACTCTATGGCGATCGTCACCGAAAAGTTAGGTCTGAGCGCAAGCCTCTCTAGCATCAGCTTACGGATGACCGGCCTATCTCTCGTTGCCCAACGCCCTGAGATCTCGCCTGCCTCGACTTCATCGGTCGAGAGCTTGGCGGTACGCGCGCTCTTCAACCTGCTGTTGATGGAACGCGTTCCCTTAGCCGACTTGCCTGAACGCGATGTCAGTGCGTTCGTGGCAGATCTCGCTTATGCGATAGCGGACCTTTCCGCTGCGCGGCGACATCGTATCGCTTTGCGCCTCGTCCATGGCGCAGAACCCTTGGAACTCGGTCTCGAACGCGCCGGCACGGATTTGCTCGTGTCGCTCGTACGCACGACCGCGATTCCTGAAGTCGTGTTCCATGAGCGTCGCGTCAATGTCGATCTCTTCTGTACGCGACTCATGGGCGCCCTCGATGCCTTCGCGAACGGAGAACGATCACGTCGTGAGGTCGTGGCGAATGCGCCGCCGACGGACGACATCGAGATCCCCGCGTGGAGCGATGCGGCTCGAACTGCCGCGGCCCGTGACTACTTGCGCCCGCGTTTGCCGTTCGGCACTGAAAATTCCGATCCCGAACCAACGTTCGTGACCATCGAACCGACAGGCGATGTGCCCATCATGATCGCCGCGGATGTGCTGATGCGCATTCCCCCGTCAGCGGCGATGGAGACGGGGGTCTCGCGGTCGGATCTATTTGCGCTTATTTTCCGAGGAAAACTGCGCATCATCGTGGGTGAGCATGCGCGCGAGTTGCCCGACGTCTTCGTTTTTCTCGTGGCCGAACAACTCGTCGACTTGGTGATCGAAGCGCTCAACGCAGCTGCTTCGAGCCGTCCGTATTACCGTCGTCTTACCGTGGGTGGAGCGGTGTGTGCTGTTCGTCTTCAAGGCGAAGGACATGCGTCGCTCACGATCGGCATGCCGCGACGTGGTGCCGAAGAACGTGGCCAAGTCTGGACGTTCCCGGCCGTTGATCTCACCTCGCTCGTGCAGAGCGTCATAGCGTTTGCTCGGGCCTTGGCCCGGACAATCGTTCGTCGGGACCGTACGCAGGCGCAAAACCTTCGTGTGCATGCGTTCCGGGCGAAGGTGCGCGAGCTCAGCGAGCGCGTGCGACAAACCACGCGTGACGAATCCAAGATCAACGACGCTCCCGAGGGGTATCGCGCGTTTGCTGCGGCCTCTCGTCCACCGCCTGCCGAAGACGACTCCCTTGCAACGAGCCGCCTTCGTTTCACTCCGCGTTGGCTCGCGGCAGTTCCTTCGATCGACCTGCGCGCCACATTTCTTTGCGGTGATGCGTTCGTCGTTGGAGCCACCCGTGAACTGAGTTGTCTCGACAGACGAACGGGCGAGATTGTCTGGACAAAGCCTGTTCCTCGCGCGACGAGCGTCATCACGCCGCTCGGTTTGGCGCGGATCGAGGCCGAGGGGGCCCTGCACCTCATCGATCTTCAAACTGGCGATGTCCAATGGACGACCAACCTATCGCCACGCACGGGAACGAGCACATCGGGCGTTGTCGTGAACTCGCCAGGTTTGCCGCGCATGATCGTGGTCAGTGAAGGCACGCGTCATCTCGCTGCCGTGGATCTGCATGGAGGCGACGTGCGCTGGCGTTATGCGTCGCGGCGCAACGGTGTGTTCCGCGTTCGTCGTGCGGGCAAACTGCTCGTCGTTGCGTCGGGTGAAACGGCCCTCGTGGCGCTCGATGTCCTGACCGGCGAAGTGGTTTGGCGTGTTTGTGATCGCCGTCGGTTTGCCTCGCATGTTGCAGTCGATCAGGAATCGCTCTTTGCGATCAGCGGTGATGGTGCGTTTGTCGAACGAGGTGCCGCGGCTTTGCATCATGTCGATCCGTGGTCGGGTGCGTCGCGTTGGATCGTGGATCTACCCACGGAATCGGCTCCTGTCGGAGCGCCTCTTTTTGCCCGCGACACGGTCGTCATCGTGACCCACGGTCGTCGTGGAACGGGTGTCCTCGGGTTTGACCGAGCAACCGGCGAAAAACGCTTCGAGGGGGTTGCGTGTACGGCTGCAGCTTCGTGCGTCGTGGTCGATGGCACCATCATTCTCAACAGCGAAGGCGGAGATCTCGTAGGCATCGACGCTTCTGATGGTTCGACGCGTTATCGCCATGTGTTTGGAAGTGCGGACGGCGATCGTCCGCGACGTCTCGAGCCCATGTTGCGATCCGGAGCGTTGTTCGTCCCGCAAACCGAGCTGCTCATCGTGCGTCCGCGCGACGGCAAACTGCTCGGTCGTGTGCCAGCGGACCTGATACCGGATCTGTTCCGCGTCGATGAGAAATGCGACGTGTATGTCGCCGAAGAAAGTGGCCACATCGCGGCATTTTC
>DAOMZH010000827.1:0-5153 GCA_035437985.1 Polyangium sp. (in: bacteria)
GGAGCTCGAACCCACGGCACAAGCTCCGCGCGTTACGAGATACAGCCGCGGAAACGTGCGGAACCCATGCGTAACCAAACCCTGCACCAAACTCGTCGTGTCACCGCATAGGTCGATACCTTGTTTGGAAAGTTCGCCCGCAGAAGTCGATTCCGGCATTTCGAGCGCGTGCAGATACACCACGCGCGTAAGCGGTTTTTCGTGACCAAACGCCTCCTGCAAGAGCCGCTGCGTGTGCGCCGTGGAAATCTGCATGCGATAATGATCCGGCCCCGCTTGCGCATATCCCTCGCCCGCATGCGCCCGCACGACCCGCACGCCGTGCTGGGCCAATTGTTCTGCCAATCCCGCCGTCGTCTCTTCCCGCTCGGCCACGAGCAACCAGCCATCTCCGGGTTGCGCCTCATGGGGAAGCGGCGTTCGTCGCCATTCGACGCCGAACAATAGTTCATTGTCTGCACCATCCGCACCTGGCGCCGTATATGGCGTGAGGTTCGTCAGGACCGTACGATTGTGTTCGCGTAATTCTTCGACGCTCTTGCCACTGACCTTCTTTGCCGACAGCAAAATATAACTCGAAAGACCACGATCGAGCATTTTGCCCAGACGATCATACGATTGGAAACCGATGAGAACGTTTTCGTCTTCGCCGCCTTGACGCATTTGTTCGAGGTGCGCGTCGAAATCCGGATCGTAGAGGAAGTTGGAGATTTGTCGACTGCAATCCACGATATCTTGCAATTCGAACTCCGCCCCGGCAAGCAGCTCCGTCCATTGATCGACGGTCAGGAAGAACGACGAGGACGCGTCGTGTTCAATTTCAAAACCCACGTGGGAAATGAAGTCGGCGAGCACCAGCGTGGCCCCTTCATTGGCATGGTCGCGAATGTTGCCGAATAGAGCGGCCTTGTCTTTGATGTGGTGCGCGACTTCGAATCCGAAGACGAGGTCGTATTTGTTCGGGAAGGCATCTTTGCCGCTGTCGCGATTGTACACGTGCACGCGTTCGTTCAGGCCGCGCGTCATGGATCGGCGATTACCAACTTCGGCTTGTTCCGCGGAAATGGTATACCCATCCAGCGTGAGCTGCGGGTGTTTTTGGGCCAGGTGCAAGATATCCGTCGAAAAACCGCATCCGAAATCGAGCGCCCGCGCGCACTTGTCGAAATCGACATGGCGAAACAGGACTTGCCGCATTTCGAGTTGTTTTTCTTGGATGAAGTCGGCCTGTTCTTGGTGCTCGTTTGGTTTCGCCACGACCTTCATCCAGGACAAACCCGGCACGATTTCGGTCAACGGCGCAAACGTCAGGTACAGATCGTACTTGTCCTTTTCCTCGGTTTGTCCTGGACCTTGGACCGTCTCGACCAATTTGGTCACGGCATCGTAATACTGCGAGGCGACGCCCGGTTGTTTCGCCTGGGCCTTGGGTATATCGAAAAAATATCTCTTCCGTTGCCAGGGATAATTCGGAAGCGCAACGACGCGGCGCCGCGACGCGAATTCGGCCGACCAGGAAACGGCCACACCTTGGACGTGCAGATTGGCCAGGGTCGTGAGGATTTGATCCTGTCCAGCCTGGTTTCTCCGCAATGTAGCCATGACTTTTCCAGTGTATCGTGCATTCGCGAGTTGCTCGCCAATGTCGGCGCTCAGGACAGGATGTGGACCGATTTCGACGAACACCCGACCCGGAATGCGAAGTGTCTCGGCAATGGCTTGGGCGAATCGCACGGGTTGGCGGATGTTCCGTCCCCAATAGGCGGCATTGCAATCACTCGCCTTGAGTTCTTGACCAGTCACGGAGCTGATCATTTTCACGGCGCTGCGTTTGGCGACGATCGGGCCGACGGTCCGCAAAAAGAATTGCTCGGCTTCAGCCATTTGCGGGCTATGGAAGGCATAATCGACGCGCAGTTCTTTGGTTTTCGTGCCTTGATTTTCGAGTTTCTGGACGACCCTTTGGAGCGCCGACGTTTCTCCGGCCAAAACCACGGAACGCGGCCCATTGCATGCGGCCACTCCCACTTCGGCGCTCTCGCCTTGCAAAAACGCCAAAGCTTCCGCTTCGGTCATATCGACGGCGTACATTTTCCCGCGTCCCGCCTGATCTTTCATGCCCATGGCCCGCGCAACCACCACTCGACAGGCCGTTTCCAAATCCAGCAATCCGGCCACATATGCCGCAGCTACTTCTCCGACGCTATGCCCAATCACGATCGCGGGTTGCACACCTCGGGCCTGCAATTCTGCCGCAATACCCACTTGAATCGAGAAGAGCGCCGGTTGCGCCACTTCCGTGCGCTGCAGCAGCGATTCACCTTCGGCTTTTTCGAGCTCGGTTATGACCGAGCTGCCCCCGGCCGCCATAATGAGTTTTTCGCAGCTTTCCACGGTTTGTCGGAAACGCGGCGATTGTTGCAAGAGCTCGCGGCCCATTCCAATCCACTGCGCACCTTGGCCAGAAAATGCAAACACGACCTGCGGCTCACGTCCGCTCAGTTTGCCCTGGAGCAGTCGTCCTGATGGTTTTCCCGCAATGTGCTGCTCGAGCGCCACAACAAACTCGTCTTTGCTTCGGCCGAGCACCGCCAAACGATGTTCCAAGTGGCTGCGACGACAAGCCGCGGTATACACGATATCGGCGAGCGAGTCTTTGGCGGTCGGCAAATAAGCGAGGTAAGCCCCGACGACCGCATCGAGAGCCGCCGGAGTCCTCGCGGACAAGGGTAAAACGTACGTGCTCTCGGCCGTGTCGACAGCGAGCGTCGGACCTTTGGGGGCTTCTTGGACGATGACGTGCGCGTTCGTCCCGGCAATACCAAATGCACTAACCCCGGCGCGGCGCGGTTTGGCGCCTGCTGGCCATTTCCGGTGTTCGGTCGGAATGACGAACGGCGTGCCTTCCAGCGTGATTCGCGGATTGAGCGTTTCGAAGTGGATGTTTTTCGGAATTTCTTCATGGTTCAGACAGAGCAGGGTCTTGATCATGCCAATGACGCCGGCTGCCGTTTCCGTGTGGCCAATGTTTGTCTTGACCGCTCCGAGAATACAGGATGAACCATCCGCGCGGGGAGCTCCGATGGTCCCGCGCAAAGCTTCGAATTCAATGGGATCGCCGAGCGAAGTGCCCGTACCGTGCGTCTCGACATACCCAATGTCTGCCGGATCGAGTTTGGCCTTTTGGAGGGCTTCTCGAATCAATGCTTGCTGCGCAAGAACGTTGGGCACGGTGAGTCCCGTGGAACGTCCATCTTGATTCACGGCCGAAGACAGAATGACGCCCAAAATGGGATCACCGTCACGCTCGGCATCGGAGAGCCGTTTGAGGACCAACATACCGCATCCTTCGCCCCGTACATAACCATTGGCCTGCGCATCGAACGATTTGCATTGGCCATCGGGGGAGACAGCATGCGTTGCTGGCACGAGGCGCATGACTTCCGGGTCGAGAATGATATTCGAGCCACCCGCGAGGGCCATATCGCTTTCACGAACGCGCAAGCTCTGGCAAGCTTCATGTACGGTGACCAATGAGGACGAACAGGCCGTGTCAATGGTCATGCTCGGCCCTTGCAATCCGAGTACGTACGAAATCCTTCCTGACGCCGCACTGTGGAGGGTTCCGGTGGCTATGTGTCCGTCGTGAATCCCGAGCATAGCCATGTACGAGGAATAATCGCTGCGCCACATGCCCACGTACACGCCCGTGCGTGTACCAGCGATCGCGCTCGCGGATTGTCCCGCATTCTCGAGGGCCTCCCACGCGACCTCCAAAAGCAGTCGCTGCTGGGGATCGAGACACGTTGCTTCGCGTCCCGATATCGAGAAAAACTCGGCATCGAATCGCTCGATTGTTTCGGTATCGAGCACACTGGCCCATTTCGATTCGGGATAGTTGCTGCTGAGCGCTTCGGCGACCCAGCGATCCGGCGGCAAACGTTTGACCGTATCGATTCCCTTACAAAGCGATTGCCAAAAAGTCTCCGGCGTATGGCCTCCACCCGGAATTCGGCAGGCCATGCCGATGACCGCAATGGGTTCGTTCTGCGCGGCATCACGCGCGGCCAGCTCGGCCTTGAGGTCATTTACTTTGGCCAATGCGCGGCGAAGCAATTCTTTGAAGTCATTCGATTCGGTGGTCATGTCGTACCTTCGATGCGGAACGTGAAAGGGGTCGGCGCAGGTGAACTCGTGATGTCACTGGACGGACTACGAAAAAAGCACTGGTTGGTCGTCAACTCAAAATCTCCTCGCCCGCACGCAAAAGCTCGTCGTCGGACAGATGGGCCAAATCATCGCTATACGAAGTCTTTATCGCAGTTGCCGATGGGGCAGCAGGCAATGCGCCCGCGAGCCCCAATTGGTCGAGCAAATGCCGGACCAGCGCGTCCATCGTGGGATACGTAAACGTCACCGTCGCCGGTAATTTCACGCCCACCACTGTTTCGAGTCTATTACGTAATTCCAAACTCGTGAGCGAATCGAGCCCCAGGTTTTGCAAAGGCGCGAGCCGATCGATGTGCGCAGGATCGAGTTGCAAGACCAAACCAATTTGCGTGGCGAGGTGCTCATCGAGCAATGAGAATCGTTCTTCAACGGGTGCCGCTTGGAGCGCTTGCAGCGTGTCTCGCGCTACGGAGGCCCCTTTTTCTGGCGGCAGGTCGAGCGTCGTGATTTCAGTCAAGAAGGGCAAGCGCGTCGCCGCAGGGTAAAACTCGATCCATTGCCGAACGTCGAGCCGCAATACGCCTATTTCGGCACGGGGATGTGCGAGCAGGTGGCACAGAATCTCCAGCCCTTCCGCCGGCGTCAAGGCGGTCATTCCTCGATTCGCCAGTCGAGCCGAGCGCGATTCTCGGGCCGCCGCGAGACCCACGTCCGCAAACGCCCCCCATTGAATGCTCATGCCCGGCAAACCAAGACGAACACGTTCCCGGGCAAGAGCGTCGAGGAACGCATTCGCGGCGCAATAATTCGCTTGTCCGGGCGACCCAAGAAGACTCGCGGCAGATGAATACATCACGAAAAATTCGAGTTTTTCGCTTTGGGTATGGACGTGCAAGTGCCACGCACCGCGGGCTTTCGGCGCAAACACCGTGTGGAAACTCTCCGCCGTCTGCTCGAGCAGCGTGTGATCGTCGAGAACCGCC
>DAOMZH010000828.1:0-5150 GCA_035437985.1 Polyangium sp. (in: bacteria)
CCGTGCAGAACAGGCACGACCCGAAAAAGAGTCCCGCGACCATCACGCAACCGCCAGCGATCGCGCATCCCAAGGATGAGCCTTTTGTTTGCGCCATTCGCGCATGATGGCAGGATCAGGTGTGGAGTGTCCATACGCATGGGACGCATGGGTCAGACGCTCGGTCACACGTGAGTTCGGCGTTGCCCATCGACGCCGATGACGACACCAAAAGCTACGCAATTTTGCGTATTGCAATCGCCCGCTCGTTGTGCAAGCCGCGTTCATTTCTTGTTTGCGTCCGGGAGATAACGGGGCAAGAAATGGCCACGATTGCCATTCACTGTAGCTAAAACGCTCCAACGAGACTTACCCCGGCACCACCGGGCAATGGTCCCACGGTAGGCGCAAGCCATACGGCGGAGGCACTCTTACCCGATCGCTTGATCTCGTAGTCGGTGGGATCGACATTGGTTCGAAAGACCCATATTCCGGCGCCAAACGCACCCAGTCCAACCCCGGCGAAGCCGCCCCAACCACCTACCCACGCCGGGAGATGTGTACATAACGACGCATCGCTTTTTTGCACAGTGCAGCTCGTGTCGTAGTTTATGCCGAGAGCAAGCAATGCGATACCACTGACTATCACGATCCCCCCTCCCACTGCGCCAATCCGCGCACCCACGGCCTTTTGCCAACGGTATTCCTGCGCCGAGTTAACCAGCGTCTCTGGATTTGGTTCGAATTGGATGCGTTCCGTCGTCGTCTGGCCCGCAGAAATGTGCACCTCCCGTTCTATGGTCTGAAAGCCCGCACGCTCCAGACGCAGCCGATGCAATCCAGGCGCTAGATGCAATTTCGCACGATATTCCCCGCGTGACGTGCCATTCACCGTCACCATTACGTGTGATTCTGATAACTCGAGTTGCAATTGCCCGCCATGTTCCACGATCCAACGGCTATTTTCGTCGAGCTTCACGGGCAACGAAAGGATGTCACCCTCGGGTACTGTGAGCGCTCCTGCGAACGGCAAATATCCCAGCCGCGTAACTTCGATTCTATGTTTACCCGGCAGCACCTTGATCAAACCAAGCAATGGTGTTTTGCCCGCCCGGATACCGTCCACCAAGATTTCTGCGTCGGGCACATCCGTCACTAACATCAATCTTGCTGCCTTGCCCTCGAGAGGCACCAATTCGAACTGCGCTTTTTCCTCGATCCCGCCTGCAACGTAGATTTCTCTTCCCATTGCGACATATCCAGGTGCAATTACTGTAATGAGATGAATGCCGCTCACTACACGAATCGATTTTGGGGTCCGCCCTCTGGCGATATGGTCGATGGCAATGGCGGCACCCATGACATCGGCTGAAACGAGGACCCTCCCAATACGCAATTCTTGTTCATCACGCAGTTCTTCAGCGATTTTTTGCACCTCCTTGGTGAGATTGCCTGGGCTCGACAAACAACTGTTCAATGACTCCACGGCCTCTACGGGTCGACCTAACTTTGCTTGCGTGCGCCCAATGTTGTATTGAACAATGGGAGCTGGCCGACGCTTGTATACCTCCAGATATTCCGCCAACGCGGCACCATAGTCGCCCTGACCAAAAAAGATATGCGCTCGCTCCCAACGAGCATCCGTATCATCAATGGATTGCGTATTTGAAGTTTGTCCCCATGTATTCGGTGAAAAACCCAGTGTGACACACAGCATCAATCCCAATTTACTCAGACATCGCGTCATTTTTTGCTCCTACATTGGACGCGCGGAAGGGAGCGCATCGGTGACGATGCCCCCATCACGCGCCTTTTCCAGCGCCTTTTCCTTTCGCCAATTTTGCGAATCGGGCGGCGGCCTGGGCGCCACGTGTCGCGCGCGAGGGCCACCCGCGCTACCTGCTTGTAACGGGAAATCATCATGGTGTTCAGCAGGTATCGCTTTTGGCTCTATCCGTGCGGAATCATGAGTCACCGGCGCTGAATTCGTCGGCACCGAAATAGTTGGTTCTGCCGGTGCACTTGAATTCTCCAGAAAAACGACGGGCTCGCGTTGCTCTACCTTGTTGATGCGTGACACCAACAGCGCCGTCATCATGCTCGCCAACAGAGCAATCATCGTGCCCGCTACCAGCAATGGCCTCCAATGCCGCTTGCGGAATGCACGCAGTGTTGAAACAGGCGGCAATTCAAGCGATGCCCGACGCCGGGGCAAGTCCAAAGGTCCAGTGACTTTCGGCGTGGATACATTCTGCGTGCACGTAGCGCGAATGAACTCGCGCGTGATCAACGCATCCGAATCTGCACGATTAGCGATGCTCCATAATACCGCCCCAAGTTCGCGCGCCGTTCCAAAGCGATTCGCTCGATCCACCGCCATTGCTCGAGCGACGACATCACAAAAAAACTGGGGTATGGTTGGATTGATTGCCCGCAAAGGCGTCGGTTTTCCCTCACAAACCAACGCTCCCAAATGCGCCAAGGAGTCTGGTCGATACGGCACCCGCCCCGCTACACTCTCATACAGAATCACGCCGAGGGCATACACGTCAACACGCCTATCGAGGTCCGTTTGCCCGCGTATCTGCTCAGGGGCCATGTAACAAGGCGTTCCCACGAGCACACCTTCGCGCGTTACGGTAAAATCATCTGCGTTTGGCAAAGAAAACTTGGCAATGCCAAAATCCAAAATCTTGACGAACGGTTTTCCCTGCCGCATCGTCACGAACAAATTCGCGGGCTTCAAATCGCGATGGATAATTCCCGCATCATGCGCCGCTTGTACGCCTTCACAAGCTTGTGCGACCAAGTCACAGATCTCGTCGACCCGAAGCTCCGCCCTGCATCGAAGCCAGTCAGACAACGTTTGCCCGTCGAGGCGTTCCATTACGACATACGGCTGGTCCGCTTCGAGTTCTCCAGCATCGAATACTTCGACAATATGCGCATTTTGAATGACTGCATCGGCTTTCATTTCTCGCTGAAAACGATGCACAGCTTCCGTCGAGAGCTCTTCACGGGGGTGCAATATCTTGAGCGCCCGCCGTTTTCCGATCTGTTCGTGCACAACGTCGTACACGGTACCCATGCCGCCCGTCCCGAGCACTCCCACGACGCGGTATTTACCGACAAGAACGGTCCCAATTTCATACGTCGCTACTGGCCTCATCTCAATGAAACCCCATTGTCGAGGTCGCCGCCTAAAAAGCATAGATTGCGCCAATCGCGCAAACGCACACTTATAGGCTGTGCGCTATGTTGTCCTGGGCACTGCGTGATAAACGCTCGGACCTTACCACGATACCTGGACGAACACTAGAAAAACTCAGCGAAAATTATCGACTTGTTTGACTTAGAAGAACAAACCCCATTACGCCGTAAAACGGCTCTCGCTGAGCTTCGAGTCTCTGGTTCACGGGTCTTTTTGTCTAGGGGCCGGTCTCGTCAGGAGACGGCAAACCACCCCTCAGCTACTTGAGGTCGACGTGAGCGAATGGTCACCACGGCCGAAGAGTCAACGGCTACCTGAACGTGATTTTGAACTGGTAAAATACACGCTGGGGTTTGCCCTCGAAGATAATGGGCGTGTATTTCTGCGCTTGGATGCTCTGACAGATATGCTCATTCGATTCAGGCAACCCTTTGATGACTTCACACCCTTCGACAGATCCTTGCTCCGTAATGATGCAACGACCAATCCATGTTCCAGTGACGCCTTTAGCAATGGCGATGGGGGGAAGCGAGGGCGTTAGACCTGCAATCAGCGTTGGGCGACTCATGCCCGGCCCAAAAGGTATCGTTACATTCGCGTACTCCGGAGCGTCCGTTTTCTCGACATCCGTTCCCTTGGCCCCGGTGCTCTCAGCGTCCACTTTTTGAACATTGGGCATCGGAACGTCCGTCATCGGAACGTCGAGCGGGACCAGATTGGCGTCTTCCGCAGCAATAGGAGGACTTGGATTCGGTTTTTCCGGTCCAGATGCACACGCGACAAGGGTTACATAGACCAGACCCAGGACAACAATGCGAATACGTGGAAGCTGCACCATAGAAACTCCGCTTGCGTTTGCCCGAGTTTATCTCTAGAAATACAGAGCGCAAGCAGAATATGAAGTTGTCTTGGAAATGCGTTTGTCGCGCAACATCAATTCTTCGGGTGGTGGGTAGATTGGACCAGAACGCCAGAGGAGTGTCGATCGCCTCCCTACACCATCCTCCACTTCGCCTCGAACTCCACCCACGACAAACCCTTGTCCCCAACGCACCACCGCGTCGCGCCCGTGGGCACATGCCCGTCCAGAAAATAGCATTCCTCGACGTAATGCATTGGCACGTATCCACCGGGCACCGATCTTCGGCCGCGGTGCCGATACTCGAACCGCCATTGATAATCGACTAGCTTGCGCAGCGTCGCTTGCATCCCTACAGGGCCCGATACGATCAAACCGCGAATCGGCCAGATTTTCGGGTCGTCTGGCGCCTCGACGTAATCCTTGTAAAGTGGCCAAATGCCCAAAAAGTAGGCCACTTTCATCGGACCGTATTGCGCAGCAACGGGTATGGCCCCGTAAAAGGACAGGGGATACGTCGGCGTGATGTTTTGCGATTTGTCGGGAAACCACGTGCGTATTCGCGGAAGCGTCTCCGGCATGTACGAAATGGACGGCACTACGGGCATTTCCGGCGTTTTGAAAACCGTCCAATCGTTTTGAATGAAAAGCGGCACGCGCCACGAAACCTCGATATCCGCCTGATTCGCCAATACCTCGGTCGCCGAAAACCAATGGTACGCCGGCCCGGGCTCGAAGTCACCTCGACGATTCCGCACCTTTTTGTGAATGAAGTAATGAAACACGTTCGCTCCTCACTCACCCCACGGCCCACAAAACCCCAGCCGCCAACAGCGCCAATGGTAATCCACTGCTTTTTGCCGATTCTGTCGACACATGCGTTTGTCCTGTCAATGCAGGACCGAGGTGCGCGGCAGCAAGTGCCGGCAAGACCCATTCGTGCTGATCGACATGCGCCTTCGCATCGAGTTTCGCGCTCGCATACGAATACACCCACAGATTCCCCGATTTTGTTATTCGCGGCGCCTCGAGCGGCCCCGCCTCCACCAGCGGAAAACCCGTCGCCAAGCGCAATACGCGGATTGTCGAGGCAAACCGTTC
>DAOMZH010000829.1:0-5140 GCA_035437985.1 Polyangium sp. (in: bacteria)
ACTTCAGCGTGTTTTTCTTGGCGATGGCCCGGGGATTGGGTTCGTCGAGCCAGTGGAATCGATGAGCGCATAGGGAAAAGCCCCCCAGCGACTCGGAGTGCTTGCGTTCAAGAGATCATCAAAAGACGCTTTCCGTAGGCATCCCTACCCCCAATTCACTCGTCACGCCCGATGGACACGCTCGTACACACCAAACCACAGACAATCACAAACAGCTTCCAAATCTGCACGTGTCGTGGTATTCTGCTTTTGCCGCCGTTTTTCGCATGCAAAGCGATGGAGGGGGGCGTGTTGCATGCAGGACGTCAAAGTTGGTGACTTGATTGCAGATAGGTACCGTGTCGAACGCGTTCTTGGCCGCGGGGGCATGGGTATGGTGGTTGCCGCTTGGCATCAGGACTTGCACGAACGGCGGGCAATCAAGTTCATGCTTCCCAAGGCTGCGCAAAATGTCGAAGCTGTGGAACGCTTTCTACGGGAAGCGCGAGCCGCGGCGCGGCTGAAGAGTTCGCATGCGGTCAAGATCCACGACGTCGCCCGCATGCCCACGGGTGTACCGTATATCGTGATGGAGCACCTCGAGGGAATGGACCTCGAAAAACTGCTCAAATCGCGTGGACGTTTGGGCATCGAAGAAGCCTGCCGATACATTCTGCAGGCGTGTGAAGCCATCGGCGAAGCGCATTCGTTGGGCATTGTCCACCGAGATCTCAAACCCGCGAACTTGTTCATCACGACGAGCGTGCGGGGCGAGCCGCTCGTCAAAGTGCTCGATTTCGGAATTGCCAAGGTCGCTCGTAGTGATGACGAGAAATCCCCGAGCATCACGGTTGCGCACACGACGATGGGCACGCCTGCGTACATGTCGCCCGAGCATGTCAGTAATAGCAAAACCGTCGATGGTCGCGCGGATATTTGGTCGCTTGGCGTCATTCTCTACCAGCTCACGACGGGCACACTCCCGTTCGCGGCCAGTCACCATCCGGTTCTTTACGCCAAAATTCTGGACGACCGCGAAATGGCTCCCCCTCCCTCGCGGATCCAGCCTGCAATTACGCCCGCATTCGATGCGGTCGTTCTTCGTTGCCTGGAAAAGAAAATCCAAAAACGATATCAAAGCATTGCCGAGCTCGTCAATGCGCTCACGTCTTTTGCCACGGGCGTGCATTCCGGTCTGCAATCGTCGGAGGGTGTTATGGTCACTTTGCCGATGATGGGTACGATTCCGCTGGTGCAAAACGCCGAGCCACGACCTATCGAGCAGAACATCATGCCAACGGTCCCGATAGGACCGATCATGGCGCCGGTCGGGCCAACATTGCCCGGGGGCATGGTCAGGACGGCACCACAAACGCCGTCCGTGCGTAATACGATTGTCGCAAGTGTCGCTGCGGGGACGCTGCTGATCACGGGTACTGCCGTGTGGATTATGGTCGCTGGTGGGAGCCACAACGAACCATTGGGGACCGTCGCGCCACCGGCAAATCATGATCCGTCGATTCATTTTCAAGACAAACCATCGTCGGAAAACACCGCTTCGGTCGTGTCTGCGACTCCCGAGGTGAATCCGGCGGCGAGTCTATCGAGTGCAGCCACGCTTTCGATGCCTCCGGTCCAGTCCGCTCCCAAACCGATCGGGCAAAAGAAGCAACCGACAACGACGAAAACGCCGGCGAACAAGGAATTCTCCACTCGCAAATGAACGACATGCGCGTTAGTCAACATTTGGGGCTTCGGGTCGCCTTTGGCGCCCTGCGCCCCAAACCCCTTCGTCAACATTTGGGGCTTCGGTGGATCATGATTGCGACCCTCGTCGGGTTGCCCCAATGGGCCTCAGCACAATCGGCCACCGCTGAGTCTGCGCAGAATGTCGCCATTGCGCAGAAACTTTACGACGACGCGATGCAGCTGATGGCCGAGAAAAAATATGCCGAGGCGTGTCCCAAACTCGCCGAAAGCAACCGGCTCGATACCGGCATGGGCACGCGGTTTTACCTGGGCGATTGTTACGAAAACCTGGGCCGTGTGGCCAGCGCTTGGGCATTGTTCACGGACGTCGCCGACGAGGCGAAGCGGACGAATCAAGCGGGGCGCGAGTCTGTTGCCCGGCAGCGGGCAACGCAGCTCGAGGTGCGTTTGCCCAAAATGACGCTGCAGGTTCCGCCTTCGGTGGCAAACGTTCCTGGGGTGGAGGTGCGGGACGGGGACAACGTCGTCAAGCAGCCGCTTTGGGGACAACCATTGCCCGTGGATCCCGGAAAACACACGATTGCCGTGCGTGCACCAGGACGACGCACATGGGAAAAAGTCGTCGACCTGAAGGAGGGCGCGGCGGAAACGGTCGTAATCGGGGAGTTGGTGGCGATGGGTTCGTCGAGACACACAGGAGCCATCGTGCTGGGTTCGGTGGGAGTGGCCAGCATCGTGGTCGGCAGTGTATTTGGTATTCAGGCCAGGTCGAAATGGCAGAATGAAGTCGTCTTGAAATCGTGCAATGGCGGGGTGGTGACGCAGTGTGACCTCGAAGATGCCAAAGTGCGTTTGGAGAAGAGTGGAGCTCGAACGGACGCGACCATTTCGACGGTTACGTTCCTCGTTGGAGGCGCGGCGCTGGCGGGTGCAGCCGTTTTGGCTCTTTGGCCTCGCGGAAAGCAACCGGAAGGACCAGCAAAGACGGTGCAACTGCATTTCGTCCCCGTGGCCGCTGGCGGCAATGGGTTCTTCGCAATGGGTCTGCTCGCGGGAACGTATTGAACAGACAACCAATCGATCAAAATCCCTGGGGGGAGGTACTAGCGCTGCCAGGCCGCCCATCAAGATCGAATGGCGATGCAGCATCGAAAAGGAGGAAGATTCTTGGGGAAGTTCGCGTGCAATCCGTGACGTCAAAGTGAAGTTTTACTTAACGGCCCATGCGCATCATGTGGGTTTCGCGCGTTCGCGCGCAGATGTACAATCCAGCCATCGACAACCGGCACACAACCGGCGAGGACAGGGAGCAATCATGTCGAACATCAATGAAATCCTCCCGCGACCCACGGCGCAGGAGTTGTAACGCAAGACGTCAAGCCATCGTTTGATACACAGATGACCAAGGGAGAAACGGACAAATGGAAAAGCGAACACTTGGAAAAAGTAACCTCACGGTCTCCGCAATTGGCTTTGGATGCATGGGTCTGAGCTTCGGTTATGGTCCTGCCACGGAGAAACAAGCTGCAATCTCGTTGATTCGCGGTGCATTCGAGAACGGCGTCACGTTTTTCGACACCGCTGAAGCATACGGCCCGTTCACCAATGAAGAAGTCGTGGGCGAGGCGCTCGAACCATTCCGGGATCAAATCGTGATCGCCACCAAGTTTGGATTTCAAAACGGAGACTCGAAAAGCGGCCTGGATAGCCGCCCTGAGCGTATTCGTGCCGTTGCCGATGCGGCACTTCAGCGTCTGCGAACGGACCGTATCGATCTTTTTTATCAGCACCGCGTCGACCCGAACGTTCCCATCGAGGACGTGGCCGGCACCGTGCAGGAGTTGATTCGTGTCGGCAAAGTGAAGCATTTTGGTATGTCCGAGGCCGGCGTGCAGACGATTCGTCGCGCGCATGCAGTGCAGCCTGTAGCGGCTCTTCAAAGCGAATATTCGTTATGGTGGCGCGAGCCTGAAAAAGAGCTTCTCCCAGCGCTCGAAGAACTGGGTATTGGATTTGTTCCGTTCAGCCCATTGGGCAAAGGTTTCTTGACGGGTGCGATCGACGAAAATACATCATTCGCAAAAGACGATTTTCGCAATATCGTCCCGCGTTTCACGCCCGAAGCGCGCAAAACAAACCAAGCGCTCGTGCACAAACTTACCTCGATTGCAGCGGCCAAAGGAGCGACTCCAGCGCAAATTGCTCTCGCGTGGCTGCTCGCCCAAAAGCCTTGGATCGTGCCGATCCCCGGGACCACCAAGCAACATCGATTGAAGGAAAACCTGGGCGCTGCCGCCGTACAGCTCACGGCCGATGAATTGCGGGCCATTCAGGACACGCTCGAGCAGGTAGAAATACAGGGCGAGCGCTATCCCGCGCACCTTGCTGCGCGCGTCGGGAAGTGAATCAATCGTAAAGGGACAACGAGGTAGCCCCATGGCGATCCACCCAGCTCTTGGCGTTCATTGGGTACCCGCGCTCAATGCCCTTCGCGTCATCAACGAAAGGACTGCACAATGAAGAATATTCTGATATTGGGCGCCAATGGTCAACTCGCGCGCCATACGATTCGTTTCTTTCTCCAAGATACGGACGCACGCTTGTCGTTGTACTTGCGTCGCGCAAATCGCCTTACCAATCCCGATCCGAAACGGGTGACGATTATCGAGGGCGATGTTCTCGACAGACAAACGCTCGAATCTGCAATGCATGGGAAAGACGTCGTATACGCGAACCTCTCTGGCGAAATGAAAAAGCAAGCCGAGACCATTGTTGCTGCAATGCATGCAACTGGCTCGACGCGCCTTGTCTTCATCAGCTCGATGGGCATCTACGGCGAGGTTCCTGGCGAGAAATATGGCAATGTCTTGAATCCATATCGCGATTCTGCCGCGGTGATCGAAGCGTCCGACCTCGATTACACGATTCTTCGGCCCGGATGGTTCACGCATGACGACGAGGTCAATTACCAAACTACCCAAAAAGGAGAGTCGTTCAAAGGGCACGACGTGTCGCTGAACAGTTTGTCCGACCTCATCGTGAAACTTTCACTCACGCCGGGCATGGAGAGCCGTCGGAGCCTCGGCGTGAGTCGTGTCGGGTAATGTGCTTGGCATGGCGCGCAAAATGCTGTAGAGAATCTTCACGATGGCTTTCACACCGCTCAATGCGCTCAATGCGTTCATTGCCGTCGCTCGTCGTCGAAGTTACGCGGCAGCGGCCAAAGATTTCGGCGTTTCCACATCCGCACTGAGTCAATCCGTTCGTCAACTCGAGGCACGTCTTGGCGTGCCTCTTCTCACGCGCACGTCGCGGAGCGTGGCAGTTACAGATGCTGGGCAGCGTCTGCTCGAGCACGCGGGGCCAGCTATCGATCAGGCACTCGAATCGCTAAATACGGTCAAAGTGCAGCGCGGGGAAGTGACTGGGCGCGTGCGATTGACCGTGCCGA
>DAOMZH010000830.1:0-5136 GCA_035437985.1 Polyangium sp. (in: bacteria)
CATTTCCCAAGACAAACGTGAGGAGTCATCGTGACGTTATCTCCGAATTCCTTTGACCTCGAAGTATCTCGCGGCATCGCGCAGATCACCCTGAATCGTCCCGAACGCCTGAATGCATTGACGTTCGAGGTGTACGGGGAGCTCGCACGGACCTTTCGCGCGCTCGATGGGCTCGCGGAAGCACGCACGATCGTGATCACAGGGAAAGGACGCGGTTTCTGTTCCGGCGGTGATGTTGAAGGAATCATTGCCGAACTGTTTGCCAAGGACATCAGCGGACTGCTCGAATTCACGCGGGCAACAGGCGCGTTGATTCAGGCGATTTGCGAGGTGCGCAAGCCGGTCATCGCGGCGATCAACGGCGTGGCTGTGGGTGCAGGAGCCGTGATTGCGGCAGCTTGCGACATGCGCATCTTTGCTGACAAAGCGCGCATCGGGTTCATCTTTCCGCGCGTTGGTTTGTCCGGTGCAGACATGGGTGCATCGTTTCTGTTGCCGCGAATCGTGGGTCGAGGACGGGCGGCAGAGCTGCTTTTCTTCGGGGATCTCATTGGTGCCGACGAAGCGTATCGGATTGGCTTGGCCAATCGCGTGGTGCCAGTGGACGAGGTTCTGCCCACGGCACGCACGTGGGCCGAGAAGCTTGCTGCCGGACCGGCGTTTGCCCACCGCATGACGAAGCAGATGCTCGAAAGCGAAGATGGAATGACGCTTGGCGCGGCGATCGAAGCGGAAGCGCAGGCGCAAGCTTTGTGCATGGCGCATCCGGATTTCCGCGAAGCATTCGAGGCGAACCGGGACAAACGTACGCCCAAGTTTGTCGGGGCCGAGATCACCCAAGACAAACCAAACGACAAACCCACGGGGAGTTCGTCATGACGCGTGAACGGTTTGCTCTTTCCGTGCCGGACTTGGGGCCATTTTTTGACGAAAGGCACACGAAGCTCGCGGCCTTTTTGCAAACAGGGCACGTCGAAATTCTGAAAGACGTGCATGATTCGGCGCGGGTGGCGGCGCTGATGGGTGACCCGCTGGAGCTGTACGCGTATGTGGTCCCGGAGGCGTATGGCGGAGCGGCGTCGGGACGTCCGCAGGACGTTTCGTTCATCGACGTACGAAGTTTGGTGTTGATTCGTGAAACGCTGGGGCAAGTTTCGCCTTTGGGTGACGCGATTTTTGCGGTGCAAGGCTTGGGAGCGTACCCCATCGTGCTCGGAGGATCGCAGGACCTCATTGGGGATGTTTTGCCGGCGGTGGTCCGGGGCAAACATATCGGCGCGTTTGCCCTGACGGAACCCGAAGCGGGAAGCGATGTTTCGTCAATCCAAACCTTGGCCAAACGCGACGGCGACTCGTGGATTCTCGACGGCGAGAAGACGTTCATTTCGAATGTCGGTATCGCGGATCATTACGTGGTCTTTGCCAATGCGGATCCGACGCTCGGCCGCAAAGGCATTACGGCATTTTACGTTCCGAAAGACACGCCTGGTTTGACACTCGAACCACTACCCATGAGCATTCCGCATCCCATTGGGCGTGTGCGCTTGGCAGGTTGTCGCGTGCCCCATTCATTCATGATTGGGCATCTTGGCGCGGGATTTCGCATTGCGATGGAAACGCTGGATGCGTTTCGCATTTCGGTGGGTGCAGCGGCGAATGGAATGGCGGCCCGGGCACTGCAGGCGTCAATCGATCATGTCAAACGGCGGCGGCAATTCGGGGCGCCATTGGCTCAGCAACAAATGGTGCAAGCGTATC
Source organism: Polyangium sp. (in: bacteria) (assembly GCA_035437985.1). Classification (GTDB taxonomy): domain Bacteria; phylum Myxococcota_A; class Polyangia; order Polyangiales; family Polyangiaceae; genus Polyangium. The sequence goes on from DAOMZH010000830.1 coordinate 1,759, forward strand.
TGGCAGAAATGGCGACCGAGCTCGATGCGTCCCGGCTGCTCGTGGCGCGGGCGGCGCATCTGCGCGATACGCGAGGCGAGCGAGTGACGGCGCAAGCGGCAATGGCGAAAATGTATGCGACGGAGAGTGCGCAAACGATCATCGACAAAGCCGTGCAACTCCATGGGGGACTCGGTGTGCTCGAAGGAAGCGAGGTGGAAAAGCTTTATCGCGAAATCCGTCCACTTCGCATTTACGAGGGAACGACCGAAATCCAGAAATTGGTCATCTCGCGTGCTTTGTTGAGCGACGAGAAACGTTCGTCGTGACGAACCATCGATCCCCGAATGACTTGAAGTTGCCAGCAGATTCGGATGATTTTGGGATCTCGATGACGCTTTGCATCGTGGGCGGAGCACAATTTTTCGGCTGCGTTCCCGAATAATTCAGTTAGGCTAGATATTCGTTGCGCGCGCATCGTGGCGGGCGTGATGTGGAGCAACGCTTCGAATACAATCAGAAAGAGTAGCGGGCCATGATCGAGAAAGCGAAGTTCGGTTCGTTATGCCTCGGCCTTTTGATGTTGAGTGCCTGTACCGCGGAAACGGTGGATTCGAAAAATATCCGCACGGGGGGCATTGTGGCCATATTGATGGCCAGCTCGACCTCGGATTCGGCGACGTCGGTGACGGCGGCGTTGAAGGTTGGGGGGACAGGCAGCAATACGTATGTGGATCTATCCGGAGGGGATCGGATTTTTGCGGTTGCCAATGACAATCGAGTCGAAATGGAGGCCCAAGGTACGGGTACGTATCAGACTGATTTCAACACCGCCGCTGAAAACACGGAATTCATCGTCGATTTGCAGCGCGAGACCGACGACGATGCGCCGCTGAGCACCGGTCTGTTGCCTGGTCCTTTCACCTTTCAAGTTCCAACCATGTCGACATCACGCATGCAAGCACTGACGATCACATGGTCGCCGTCAGGGTCGACGGACGACATGACGATGGAATTAAACGGCACGTGCATTTTCAATCGCACGATCGACATTCCTGGCGATACGGGATCGCATATGATCGAGCCTGGAACGCTCGCCTCGGTCAATCCTGACAAACCGGAAACATGCGACATCACAGTGGATATGAAACGTAGTCGCAATGGCACTGTCGATGCGGCGTTCGATCCGGACAGTTCGTTCGTTCTCGAGCAAACGCGCACGGCAAAATTCACGTCGGCGCCATGATCCGTCGCAATGGCGCATTGAGGACGAAATAAGCTATCCTGCCGGAATGCGCACCTCGACCATCCAAACGCCTACCGCTTTTTTCCTCGCTTCGCTCTTGCTGCTCGGGTGTGGGCCCGCGGAAAAACCCGTTCCCCAAGATCCTATCGTTCTGCCGCCGGTCGTTGAATGTACGAGCGCATCTGGCGTGAGCAAAGGGCCATGGGTGCTGCGCGTGGATGGCACGAGCGCTGTCGTACGTTGGGAAGCGTGTCGCAAAGGCACCACGCCTGGTTTGTCCTTCACGCCAGAGGGTGGTGGAGACAAACTCGAGGTGATGTCGACGGAGACGCCTTTCTTTGTAACCGCGACCTACTCCGCGGCATTGGATCCGACGGCGCCGCTGGACCAGGAGGGCATGTTTTACATGCACGACGCGGTATTGACGAATTTACCGGCGGGCACGTGTCATCGTTATGAGCTGGCTGCCGATCCCAAAGCCTCGGGACGATTTTGCACGGCGCGACCTTCGGGAACCACATTTCGTTTTTTGGCCTTGGCGGACACGAATCCGGGGCTGAATGGCATTACCGAAAAACTTTTGGGTCAGGTGGTGCCCCAAGGATTCGATTTCACGGTGCATGCGGGAGACGTGCAGTATTACGCGTCGGGGCTCGAAACCTGGGCGTCCTGGTTTCCGCGGATGGAGCCTCTCTTGGCGCAAGGCGCGTTTTTGCCGGCCGTAGGCAACCATGAATTAGAAAAACCCGAAGAGCTCGACGAATACTACAAACGCTTTTTTGGGGCGGCTGGGTTTGAAGGGACAGACGAATATTTTCGTTTCGAGTCGGGGGGCATTTGGTTTTTCTCGCTCGATACCGAACTCGACTTGACGCTCACTTCGCCTCAAGGGGTTTGGCTAGCCAAATCACTGGCCGATGTTGCGGCGAAACCTGGGTTTCGGACGTCAATCGTTTATTTTCACAAACCGTGGATCACGTGCGGAGACAAATCGGAAGACACGACGGCTCGTTCGCAATTCGAGCCCATTTTCGATATGTATGGCGTACGGTTTGTCATCCAAGCACATATGCATGGTTACGAGCGCTTCGACTTGAATGGCAGGACGTACATCACGACGGGTGGTGGCGGCGGCACGCTGGATGACATCAATGCAAACATCGATCGACCGACATGCGCACAACGCGTCGTCTCGGGCGCATTTCGTCACGCGGTGTTGTTCGATGTTCAAGACACGGCGCTCACGGGTACAGTCATCGATGAAACGGGTATGACGCGCGATACCTTTACCATTCCCCTTGGCCCGTGATTCAATGTCACCATAATGCTGTACATTCGTGCAGCTCGAATCGGTCTTGCGGACAGAAAATTTCCCGTACTCGTGCTGCTTGCTTGACGACAATGGGGATCTGTCGATAAAAAATGGCATGCGTCCTGCCACTCGTTTTTGGAAAAGTGCTTTCGCTGGTTTGGCCTGTGTAGCAGTCGTTGCTGGAGCAACGACCGCTCGCGCTGACGAGACGGATCCGCGTAAAATAAAGCCGAAGTATGGGCTCTTCGACGCGGGGTTTCATGTCGAAGCTGGGGCTGGAGTGTATCAAGTCGTCGGTCAAGGCGGTTTGGTTCCGGGGATTTATCCTCGGGTGGGTGTCGAAGCGCATATTGGGCCGCATTTGTCCATACCGGTGATTGGACGTTTTCAAACGAGTGTCGACAAGGGCGTGCCGGATTTTGCTCAATTGTCGGTGTCGGCAGGTTTGAACTTGCGTCTGCGCGAGCTGGAATGGCCATTTGCCATCGTGGTTGGAGCGGGCGTTCGATTCGGAAGGTTTACGGCGAGTCAACAGCTCGTGGATGCAAAGTTCGAACCCACGACGGATCAAGGCACGAAAGATGCGACTGGATTTCCACTGGCACCGGAAGGCACGGCGAAGTTCGAATGGTGGATAGCCTCGCCGCTGGCGCTCAAGGTAAGCGTGACGTATTCGCCGATGTTCATGCCCAATGACATCATCATTCACAACATTGAAGAGGCGGTGGCGGTAGCGCTCGTTTTCTGAGCGGGTGGCCATCAGAATATCCGGCCAAATCGGAGTTTGTCCGCCCGGGAGGGTTCGATTTTGCGGCGTCGCGGCACGCCTAACGCACCCGCT
>DAOMZH010000831.1:0-5124 GCA_035437985.1 Polyangium sp. (in: bacteria)
GAGGAGCCGGGGATCTCTTTCGGCCGATAAGCCGCCTTGTTATGGTTTGCCCTGACCAGACAACAACTTCAGCGTATACGAAGTGTTCGAACCTCCGGTTCGCACAATGTTCACCGAGACAGACTTGCCCGGTGCGAGTACACCTTCCGGCAAGAATACACGGTAGAACGGCTCACCAACTGGCTCACCCGAAGGCATACCTCCAGGAAGTGCCTGGTTCGCCGTTTTTTCAGCAGCGTCGACCGTCACCCCCGAAGCGAGGTTTGTCAAGACCACCAACAGGTGCGTATCAATCACCGAAGTGCCCTTGTTCTTGATGACCCACGTGTCCGTCGTCCCGGCCGTGGTCACCGTCATGTCCGCCTGCATGGTCACGTCCAGGAACTCGAGCCCCTGATCGCGACGCGCAAGCGGGTCATTGTCGTCAATCGCCAGACCACTCAGGAGCACTCCGTCCTTCGCCCCCTTCGCCGCGAGGGTCGGGTGCTTCTTCGAGTAGTTGAGATCGTCTGCAGTCGGCTGGAAATTTGCCGCGAAGCCCGGGTCGTAAAGCCCGTTCTCGAGGAAGTCGGTGAGATCAGCGACTTGTTCAGCCGTGAGTCCAAGACCCGTCGTCCCCGCGCCACGGGGCGACGTGAACCGCGGGTCGAGGTTCGGCTCGGCAGCCGCCGTCATGTCTTGAGGAACGCCCGCGTTGAAGTATTCGACCACATCGCGAACGCTTTGGAACGAGCCGTTGTGGAAGAACTGCCGCGCGTCGTGGAGTTGTCGGAGCGTGAGACTCCGGAACTTGAAGCGATCTTCGGCCTTGTGCGTGACCTCCTCGCGCCCGGTGTCTTCTGCATGGTAGGCGGTGGCTTTGCCCCGCGCAGCGGCATTGAGGGCCTGCACAGGATGGTCACCGATACCAATGTTGGCGAAGTTTTCTTCGACAAACTTCCCGACCCCGGCGAGATCCTGATCGTCGGGCTGCTTGTTGAGCATGGGGCCGCTGTGGCACGAGAAGCAGCCAGCTCCGCCTTCGCTCGCTTTGGTGAAGAAAAGCTTCGCGCCCCTGAGCTGCGCAGTTGTGAGCGCCTTATCGTCACCCGCGAGGAACTTGTCGTAGGGCGTCTCGCGCGTGACGACGGTTCGCAAGAAACTGGCGGTTGCGCGCGCCACCGTGAAATTGTTGATGAGATCGTCGAGCATGCCGCTCGTATCCGAAGCTGCGGCCTCCTCGGGGAATGCCTCGCGAAATGCCTGGACAAACGCTGGAATCCCTTGGAGCGTCGCATTTTCGTTGGTCAGCATGCGGTGCGCATCCAGCAAAAGGAACGTCAGATTCTCTTGCGCCGGGTCATCAAACTTGGGATCGAGGAGAATCGACGACGGCTGCAGAGATCCAGGCGTCGTCGAAGCTTCGCCCCCAAATCCGCCAAACAACAAGCGATTGTTGAAGGCGAACCCAATCATGGACGGCGACAAACGCGCAACGCTGTCGAGTTCGTCGAGACGACCAGATTGCAGGATGCTCAGTGTTGGCGCGCCGATATTGTGATAGAAGAGCGCTGGTGTCGTAACGACGCGCTGGCCGTTGAACATGAAGATATCGGTGAGGGTTGGCAGCGCGTCGACGAGCGCGTCGCCTGGGAAAAGCGGCGTATCGCGGAGTTTCGTGAGTGACGCCATTGCGCGCCTGCGAGGGACGAAATTGCCTTTGTCGTCGGTATACCCTCGACCTTCGCCACCGGTGTTGAAGTTCAGGACTTGTCCTGCTTTTCCGCTGGCTTCGCCGATATGGCACGAGCCGCAACCACCCGTCGCGACGGTCTGCATTTGCACGGCGTCGACGTTCGCCGTCGTCGTATTTGCAAATGTGTCGGCTGGAGGCGGTCCTGCGGGCGAGTCGGTGACGCCGACTGTCCCGCCAAACGCGGTTGCCGCAGGGAAGTCCAGCGGTTGGCCCATATTGGTATTCACGCGCTGTGTACGGACGGGATCGTGAAAGAGCAGCTTGCCGAGGTATCGTTTCGCCTCGGTTATATCGAAACGGCCAGGGTAACCTGCCGGTGCATCGGGCACCGGGATCACGTCGGGTACCTGCATCTTCTCAATTCCGCCCGGGATCGTGGTCTCGATGAGTGTACGTACATCCGCCGCTGTAACTGTGTCGGGCGGTGTGCCGCTGGAACTGCTGCTACTACCACTACTCGAAGAAGATGAAGACGTTGTAGTATTGTTGGTATCATCACTGCATCCAGCGATGGCTGCTGCGGCGACGGCTCCGATCACGAGCCCAGTCAGCCCGAATCGGCGTCTCCTCGCGAAAAAAACGCGCATATATCAGTCCCTTTTCGTTGCTCCGGCGTTATGCCGTTTCATGGTTCGATTGAAAATGGACGCAGCCCCGCATGTGGAAAAATACCACATCGAGAGGTACGCCCCGAGCCCACTACGGAAGAGGTGTACGCTGGTTTCGCAAACGCGATTCTTTTTCTTGGGTGTTGTTGAGGTTACCTAGTTACAACATCCCGATACATGGCCAATTAAGAATTGGCTCTCGATGCTGCGAACAACCCTCAGCCGCATCCATCGGGTCCGCAAGCCGCACCTTCCTCGAATACCACCGGCTTCGCCTGCAACTCATTCCATACCTGCTCGAGCACCCGGACAAACAACTCCATTGGCTGAGCACCCGATACCGCAATACGACCGTCGAATACGAAAAACGGCACTCCCGTCACGCCATTTTCACGCGCCTCTTTTTCGTCCGCCCGCACCTCGTGCGCATACGCGTCGCTCGCGAGCGTCGCCCGCACGTCTTGTTCGTCAAGACCAACTTCAGCCGCCAAGCGAATGATCGTTTCAGGCTCGCCAATCGCCTCGCCTTCAGTCAAATAACCGCGCAAAAACCGTTCTTTCATAATGTCTTGTTTGCCGCGTGTCGCCGCTAGATGCAATACGCGGTGCGCGTCGAATGTATTGCCCGCTTGAAGTCGCTCGAAATGAAAATCGAGGCCATCACCACGCGCGACATTGGTCATTCGATCGATCATGCTTTGGGCCTGCGCCGTCGAAGTGCCATATTTTTGGGCGAGGCGCTGAGCCACGGAAATGCTCTTGTCCCGCACGCGCGGCGCGGAAGGGTCGAGTTCAAAAGCCCGCCACACGATTTCGACAGAATCACGGTCGGGGAATTGAGCCAGCGCAGCCTCGAGGCGCCGCTTGCCGACGTAGCACCAAGGGCAGGCAATGTCGGACCAAATGTCGATGCGGAGCTTTTTCATGGAGCGGATTCTACGACGGAATGAGGCCGTGGGCGAGGGGCATTTTTGACGCGTCAAGGAAATAACTGTGTCGCGTGATTGGTCTGTATCCACGAGCAGCGTAGGTACAATTCGGAATTTTCCGCGGTGGGTTTGGCGCCGGCCGAGTTTTCCCAGGATGCGCTTGTTTTCCTCGCGCGTACCCCCGCCCGCGTGCTACCATCGCGCCGCGAGCGAGCCACGACATGAAAATCCCGTACGCTACCTGTGATTTCGCAGCAATCCGCCGAGAAGGCTACTTCTACGTCGACAAAACTCCGTTCATCCGTCGGCTCGAGGCCGCAGACGAGAAGCATGTCATCTTCTTGCGCCCCCGCCGGTTTGGCAAATCGACCTTGATCAGCACGCTCCAGAATTATTACGATATTCTATTTGCCGACAAGTTCGACGAACGTTTTGGGGGACTTTGGATTCATCAAAATCCCACGCCCAATCGAAACAAGTATTTGGTGTTGACGCTCGACTTTTCGCCTGTGGACACGTACGGCGACGAGGCCAAAATCTGCACGAGTTTTGCCTGGCAGGTCAAGATTGACGTTCGATCGTTCATCATGCGGTACCAGAAATTGATCCCTGCATTGTCGGATCTCCTCGATTTTGTCAAGTCAGACAGTGAAGACATGGCAACACTCATGTCCTCCTTGCTCCAGTACATCGGCAACGCAGGTCATCAGATGTACTTGCTCATCGATGAATACGACCATTTTGGCAATCGATTGCTTTCCGACGGTCGCGACGACGTATACAAAGGGCTGATTCGGTCGGCCGGATTCGTCCGCAGTTTTTATGCAAGCCTCAAGAGATTCACCCGCGAAAGCACGATTGCACGCACATTCGTCACGGGTGTTTCACCCATCATGCTCGACGATTTGTCCAGCGGATTCAATATCATCACCCACATCTCCAATTGGCCATTGTTCAACGGGATGGCCGGTTTCACTCGAGCCGATGTCGAACGCGCCGTGGATACTTTGCTCGCCGACAAACCTCACTTGGGGCAGGACCCTCGAATAGGTGATCGCGACGTCTTGCTGGCAACGCTCGAACGGCATTACAACGGTTATCGTTTTTCGCCCAAAGCGACCGAGAAGATGTACAACTCGACCTTGGTTTTGTACTTTCTGGCGCAGTTGAAATCCGACGACACGTATCCGCGCAACATGCTCGATTTGAACGTCCGCACCGATTACGGACGTCTGTATGGCCTCGTCACGGCAGCAACAGCGCAGCCGTTGGGCACTCGCGAGTTGCTGGACGAGATCCTGACGAACGAATCCATTGAGGTACCCCTCGTGGAGCAGTTTGGCACGGTGTTACCCATGGGCCGCGCGCAGATTGCGTCGCTCTTTTATTACATGGGCATGTTGACATTTGGCCCAGATTCGGGGTCCGAACAAGTGTCACAGTTGGTCATTCCGAATCGGGTCATGCGCGAATTGCAATGGAGTTACTTGTCGATCGCGCTCGCCCAACACGATAATCTCCGCATCGACATGACCGATATCGAGCAGTCGCTGAACACAATGGCGAAAACGGGGGAGATTCAGCCCTTGCTGGATGTCTTCAAAAAACAAGTGCTCGAGCGCGTCAGCAACAAAGACCTACGAAAGTTTGACGAGAAAAACATGAAGCTGATGCTCATGGCGTATATCTGTCAAACCCAGGTGTTCTCTGTCGCCAGTGAACTCGAATTGATGCAAGGTTATTGCGACTTGCTGCTCGGCATTCGCAGCCAAGGGTCGAGTGCCAAGTATGCGTGGATCATTGAAGCGAAATACGTAAAGACAAATGCCACGCCGCACGCCATCGGCAAAGC
>DAOMZH010000832.1:0-5121 GCA_035437985.1 Polyangium sp. (in: bacteria)
GACATGGTGACGGGTGCGGCGGCGCGGAGCGCGCGACGTTTGGCGCGTTATGCCATCGAGAAGGGACAAACCGCCGAAGAAGTACGTGCGAAACTCGACACGACGCTGACCGAAGAATTGAAAAAGCGAAAGTTCGAGTACGTACGAAGTGATGAATCGACATTTGCGTTGACGTTGACCGACGTGGTGCAACGCGCGGAGTCGTTCGAGGCGGCGTACAATCCAAACGATTGTCCGGAACAACGTTGGGGTGCACCGGAAGGAAGCGACGAAGTCGCGACCTGCAAAATGCACGCGCCTTGGAAGCAATTCGCCCGCATGCGCAAGATGCGCAAGTGGTTCAAGGAGCGGAAACGGCCGCCGCGGGGGAGCTGAAAGAGGCGGATTGTCGTCCGCCCACGAAACTACTTGGAGTTCGTCGCGGAACAACCGATTCGTTCACGAATGGACGAAATCTCACTCCGCGCGGATTCGAGTGCGGTCTCGAGACGTGTACGATTTGCCTTGGGAATAGAGGCATTCGCGAGATCCGCTTCGAGGCGCGCTACGAGTTCGAGGTGGAGGTCGTAGAGCCTTTGGAACTCACGGGCCTGGGCGTCTTTGTCTTGGGCCGGAGCGGGTTTGGACTTGATGAACTCGATCTCGGTGAAGAGTGTCGAGGTATCGCGTGGAGGGTTGTACGTGTACATGCCCTGGCACCGATTGGCTCGTGGTCCGATGAGGATATTGGCTTGGCGCCCGCCAGCTTCTTGTCGACGTCCTTCTTGATCGCCGACGAAAGCAATGCGGTACTTCTTGGCAGCAACGCCGATGATCGCGCTGTATCCGGGTCCGCCGGCATCGTTCTTCGTGGGCAATTCGACTTGGTCGAGAGCCTTTTCAACACACTCGCGAAACGCGGTCATGTCATGCGTGGCGAGGGTTGGATCAATAGGCTCGAGTGACGTGACGTGCGCGTTGCGAAAATGTTCGTCGCCCCCGATTTCGAAGTCGACGATGGCAATGTATTCGCCTTGAAATCCAGATGATTCGTATTCTTTTTCCCAGCACGCGACGACGGGCGCCATATGCCCCGCGGTGGACGCAGCAATGATCGCGGCTGCACGATCGCGCGGAGTTGCGCAGCTGGAGGTGCTGAAAGCGAGACACACAAGTGGTATCGCGAGTGACCAACGGGGCGGATTTGGACTCATCGTCAGCGCCCCTTTTTCGGCGTTTCGGTCAGGATCGTCGCGTTGACGCTGCTGTAATCGGCATATTGGCGCGTTCCTTCGCGCACTCCGATGTAGCGAATCGTCGTTTCGGCCTTGCGATCATCGTAGGTCTTGGCCATGTCGAGCTCGCGCTGACACCCGAATAGCCCAAGCATCAGCAAGCTATATCCAGCAACGTGGATGCTCGCTTTCCGAACGCGTTTTGCAATACCCTGCGCGGGTGGGTTTGGGCCGGTGCGTGCATTGCGACGACAAGTCGTGAGCATCTGCGACCGACGGTATCAGATTTTGCTTTCCAACAACGAGTGTCGATGTAGAAGCGAAACACATCGACATCGCCCTTCAGGAGACCGGTGGAAACGCTTGCGGAGCGCATTGCACGAGAAGGCCCCGTCAACGAGTTGGATGCCGTTGGTTGGATCGTGCGCCTGGCCAAAAAACTCGAGTCGCTCCATGCGCGCGGACTTGCGCATGGTGGCGTTTGTCCCGCAGCAATGAAAACTGCGAGCAATTCGCGTTTGTCACTTGGAATGCTCATTCCAGCTGGAGGAATAAGCAACGGGCTCGAATTTCGATCGCCTGAACGAATGGACGCTGATGCGCCTTCGGCGACCGACGATACGTGGAGCACGGCAGCGACTCTGTACGCATTGATCACCGGGTCGAGTCCGTTTGTCGCACCAAACGACGAAGGAATTCGCAAAAAGATCCGTTCAGGAACGTTCACGCCGCTGTCGACCTTCGATGTGGGGGACGACGATCTGCAACACATCCTCGACGCTGCACTCAATCCATCGTTCGCTCATCGCACGGCGAATCTTGCGGCATTTCGCCAAGCCCTCGAAGGGTGGCATCCAGATTCGAAAGTCCGCGAGCTGCCACCGATGGTCGACGATCAACCCGAGGACGACGACGACGACGCGCGCACCGTGATGCGCCCTGTATCCGCAGCCGATGCGGTCCGGGCGTTGATTGCTCAACGCGAGCAAGCGGCAGTCGCGGCACGAGCATCCGAAGCTCCTCCGGCCGCGAAGGAAATTCGTTCGACCGCAAAACAACCGGCAGCGGGAGCGAAACCAGGTGGTTCTGCTGCGACAAACCACGGGCTACTCGAAGACGACGACGAAAACGCCAAGACGTCGATGATTTCAGTGCCGCCCATGGCGATGCTGGCCAAACTTGCACCCGCGACGGTGCCGGCTCCACCGCCCAAAGACATGATGAAGTCGACGCCTCCGCCAGCTTCGAATCCGCCAACGGGATTCGGCCTGATGCGGGCGAGTGGCGGACCAGCGGCTCGCGCTCCAGGCGTTGCGGGTCGATCGGGTGCAAAAGGAACGATCGCTGGTGGATTCACGGCGAAAGACGTCATGCAGCAAGTCAATCGGCCCGCGCCGCCGGTTGCCTCTTCGCCGGGAATTTCACGCGAAGCACTGCTGGATGAAGGCGACAACGACGCGACGGTGATGCGTGAAGCTCCTGTCGAAGTCATGCAGCAAGCCAAGCCGTCGATCGCTCCTCCCGGCGCAGATCGCAAGACCCCAGTCGATCCGACTTCCGCAGTGGTGGCCGCAACGGCCGGAAGAAACTCTGCCGCGCCGCCTGCCGAATCGAGTGTGTCGTTCGCTTCGGTCTCGTTGATTGAGGAGGTACCAGACAAACCGTCTGTCCTCGAGACTCGCGAAAAACCCGCGGCAAAAAATCCCGGGGGACGAACTCCGGCAGCAGCACCTCCCGTGTCGGCGCTCGCGGATTTGCCCCCGCCCGGAGCAGCCGTGCCGATGCCGCAAAATGTCGGGTTGCCTCCGGGCTCGGCGTTTTCAGCGTTGGCCGCTCCATCGACACCAGGAATGGCGGCGCCTCAGCCAGCTGCACCTGCGCCTGCGCCTGCTCCACTTGCGCCCGCACCAGTAGCTCCGCCTCCAGTCGTCGCCCCCGTTGACCAAGCAGAGCCCAGCGCCGTGAAAGGTTTGTTCATCGGCATAGGGCTGGCCCTCGTGATCATTGCGGTTGCGGCAGCTGCCTACTTCAACTTCGTCAAACACTAACGTCGATCGTCGCTACGCCCTCGAGTCGCTGTCGGCGCTTTTTCCGGCACGCGCAAGACCTGCATTTCCGCATCGAAACCGCCCATGTCGATGCGCGAGGCCATCAATCGTTCGAGCCCCAAATATTTGGCCACGCGCGCGCTCTGTGTGGGCACGGGCGTGATCCAGACGATGCGCCCACCAGGCGCCAAGACCGATGCAGCATGAGCTAAGAACCGATCCAAGAGCGTGTGCAGATCTTCTCCCCGCAACACCCGCCGCCCCATCGGTGGGTTCGTAATGACCAACGTCGGCGCTCGAGGGCCTCGGGGCACGAAGGTCAACGCATCGGCACACACCAGATCCACATTCTTGGCGCCGGCAGCTGCGAGGTTTTTCTGGGCCACATCGAGCGCCGCTTGATCCCGATCCGTACCCACGAGCCGAACGTACGGACCAGCCATTACCCGCTCGCACAACTCCATGCCCGATCCCACGAAAGGATCCCACACGACATCGTCCGGACGAACCCCCGCGACACGGACGAGTGCAGCGGCGAGTGTTGGATGCGACGCAGCGGGGACATCACCCTGGCGGTAGGTGAATCGCGGATCATCGAAGCGGGGGCAGAGTTCGACGTGGAGCGTGCGGGAATCGTTGGAGGTCGAAACAACTACGTCCCAGGTGCTGGAACTCGGGTCGTTGATGATCGCCGGACAGGATGCCGCGATTTGCTCGGCCGCGCGCCACGTCGTCGCGCGATGCTTGCCGCCGTCGGCCCAATCGATCCGAAAACGAACTGGTCCATCCGTGAAGGTTTGAAAGATGCGCAAGGCCGGCGCGGACGAGAGAGAACGCGTCAATGCGGCGGCAACATCCCCAGACGAACCGATGTTCTCGGGCGGGAGAGGAAAGCCGAAATGCAACATCGTTCGAACTCGAAACAATTTTGCAGGTGCGCCTTTCAACGTGACGAGCACGCGATCGGCGCGGGCAGCATCGGGCGGTAACCTCGGCGCAAGGTCCGGCTCGATTTCGCCCAGCAGGATCGGCGCGACGCCCGCGCGACAATGAAGCAGCACCGGGGCCAATTCGGACAAGGCGCGCGAGGGATCGAACTTGGACGGCACGTCACGACCCGCCGTACGTTGCGCAATGAGCGCGGCTTTGGAGGTCAAACGGGCGAGGAGTTCGTCACCTTCGACGTCGAGTTTGTCAAGAGAAGCGGCTGCATCGGCGCCGCCCGTTTTTCCAACAGCGGAAGCGAGGGCGCGTCGAGCTGAAGCGTCGGTCTCTTTCGCGAGCGCTCGAGCCAGTGCTTCTGCAACGGGCGGTGTGCGTTGTTTGGAGAGAGCGTTGGCGGCGGCGCGACGAACGGCAGCATCGTCATCTTCGAGGTTCTTCAAGAGAAACTGCGTGAATTCTTCCTGCGCGCGTTCCGCGGCAAACCGACCGACGATGGGGACGAGACGAGCCCGCGATTTGGCATCGGCCGCATTGGCTCTGACGATCGCCGTGTGTGCGGCGTCGGGACCGAAGCGGATGAGGGCTTTCTTGGCGGCTTCCGCGGCGGACGAACCGGTCGCGATCAAATCGAGCAAGCCAGGAACATCGGTTTGTCTTGGAAAAAACCCAGGATCTTCGACTGCTTTTTCGAGGCTGAAATCCGGGCCTCTACGCGCCGTCATGCTGCACGTCTCGTTCTCTGCTCCGCCATCGACGCACGCGCGTGTGCACGGCGTGTGCGGGCGCGGCGCGAGCATACTTCGTGCGTGGATATCGACCACTTTTCACACGCGAACCATCCATTTTTCCCGACGATCAACCTGCGCCTTCTCGGACCCTGAATGCATCGGTACACTCCGCGCCAGCCGTGATCG
>DAOMZH010000833.1:0-5118 GCA_035437985.1 Polyangium sp. (in: bacteria)
AAGTCGTTGCGCGTGCTGCGCGTCGAGTAGCCGCAATCGAAGGAGCCCCAAACCAAGCCGATCGCGCCGAACCAAGCGCAAAGGTAATTGATACAGAGCATAATGTCGCAAGGCGGCGGCCAATTCTCGGAGCTCGGACATCGGTCCCTGAATGAGCGGCATGTGCTCACCGAAAACGTCATCTCCGAGCCACCACGACCCCTGCGCCGACCAACCCACCATCGCTTCCGCGCCTTGTTCCGCCGCATCGACAGGCGAAACGACCCGGACAAACGCTTCGCCTTCGAGATACTCCGCCAGTTTGACGTCGAAAGGTTCGAGCCGCACGACGAGTTTGTCCGCGGGCCCAGAGGTGACGAGACGCGCCCGTGCGCCTGCGTCGAGGGTCACTGGACCGCCCATGGGAGACGCGATCGCCGACGATGCCGTCGCACTTTCGACGCGCAGCAATCCAAGGCGAGCTTGCCGATCCTCGGCAGAATGGAGCGTCGGGAAAAACGATGGTTCGGAACCATAAACCGCCACAGTAGCCCCAACTCCTACGCCCACCAGCGTTCCCGCCTGCAGGTGATACGAACCGCGCTCTTCGACGACCGGAAAACCGGCATCGCCCTTCTTGAAATCTCCGCCGAATACCCGGCGCTCACACCGACCCATCAAGCACGGGTTTTGCCCGGAAAAACCCGCGGTGACTCGACCAAGCAGAACAGGCCATACATCCGCCCAGCGCAAATCGGTAAGTTTGTCCGCGGGCATCGGCGTCAGCAAGTCGAGGAGCGCCGCAGTGAATGCTCCATGACGAACGCCGCGCGGACTCATTCCTTCATACGCCGATTGACCCGATTGTGCCGAAGACACAACGAGAAACCCGGGATCCGAAGGATCAAACGGGGACAACAAACCTCCCTCCTCGGCCCAGGAAAAACTCCTCGTCCGTGCTGTTGACGCCGCCTCGAACTCGTCATACACCTGGCAAAAGCGAATCGACGATTCTTTAGGCACGAGCGCGCTGCGCGTCGCCCCGGCGGAGCAACAACAATCGAGCAGTACCGTCAAATCTTCGGTGCGCGCAGCAATGCGTCGAAGAAAACCGTTCAACTCATCATCGAGCAACAAATTCCCACTCGCGGCTCCATCCACTGGCACCAAAGCTTCTCGTGCCGCCCGCGTCACGCGCGAAAATACTTGCGTCCCGTGCCCCGAATAATGAATGAACACGCGATCGCCCGGACGAACGGCATCCGAAGCGAGCGTTTCGAAGGCGCGACGAAGATTGTCGAGCGTAGGTTTGTCTTCGGTCACGCGCGCCGAGCGTACCGCGTGCGGATGTGGAGCAACGAGCTTGGTGATCGCCTCCGGACGAACCAGCAAACGGTCGAGAAATATGGTTTCGAGCGCGTCGACGTCATTCACGGAGCCGTGCAGCGCTGGGACCTTGGGATACGCGTCAATGCCCACGAGCAGTATGTGGTGCCGAATTGATCCTGCATTCATCGAGCTGGGATCTGGCACGAGCGAACAACTTCGTAAAGGTTTTTCTTGCTGACGTCAATGGTCGAACTGACGCGTCACTGACGCGTCGACATTTTTATACGCTCGCTCATTTTGGGGCTTACCAAGTGGGCACGACTCGTGCAGTATGCCCAAGAGAAACCAGTTCCTGCAAAAGACGGAGACTCCATGACCACCACGGGTTTGTTGGCACCTGGCGCAGCCGAAGTCGTCGATCCCGATACTCGAGAACTTCTTGGCTATGTCTACACGATTGAGCATGGTCGCGGTCAGCTTCAACGCTGGCTGCTTTTTCGCCACCCGAAAAACGAGCTGCAGATTCGCCCGCCGCCCGAGGACATGGCGGGCTGGTCGCTGGATGATTGGCAAGACAAAGTTGCGCAATTGTGGCGACCGGATGGGTATTACGTGTGGGCTCGAGCGGACGTGTACGCGTTTGGCGAGACGTACAACGGCATTACGTGGGACAAACTTCCCGCGGAGAACGACCTCCCGCCCCCAACCGCTCCCGAACAGATGGGCAACAACTTCCAGCTCGATTACAATGAAGGATGGCTCATCGACATTTCGCAGCTGTATCGCGAAGGAAAAGCTTACGTCGTACGCGGTTTGTCCAGTTCGTCGAGCATCGAGTATTGGCTCTTGCCACCGGACTACGTACCTGCCGGTAAAACGCGTTTGACCGTGCAAGTGGGCCTCGAACGTGTCGCCAGTTTGGCCGACTTCATCACGCTGTGCCAACCTTCCTGGACACCCGGGTCGACCTTGATCATCACGGGCTGCGTCAATTACACCGGAAAAGCGCCGCCCTTCAGCCCGTGATGCAACAGAATTGCCTTTGAAGCCAAACCCATGTAGTTTGTCGGAATGGCAGTTCGAGGCTCGGCTGGCCTAGTCATTGCGGATCGATACACGCTCATCAGTGCCCTGGGTCATGGTGCGCACGGCGATGTTTGGGTCGCCCATGATCGAATCGTCGACGAACGCGTAGCGCTCAAGTGGATGCGGTTTGTCCACGGAAAAATGCAGGCGCGGATTCGTCGCGAAATCACCACGCTGCGCACGCTTCGTTTTCCGGGTATCGTGCGTCTTCTCGACGAAGGCGTGGCGGACGAACGACCGTTCATGGTCATGGAGTTGATCGACGGTCGACCGTTTCCGGGCGCAGCCGCCACAAGCGCCATCGGGACCGAACCAACAGCCTCCTTCGCGGCAGATGCGACCCTTCCGCAACCCAGCAACGTCGTCATTCGCGTGGCCAATGCCCCGGGGTCCACAACCCCTCGTTTGTCATGGCCACACATTGCCGCCCCGACGCTCGCCCTGCTCGAAACCCTCGTTCATGTACACGCCGCAGCCATCGTGCACCGGGATCTCAAACCTGAAAATGTCCTCGTTCGTCCCGACGGACACCCGGTGATGCTCGATTTCAGCGTTTCATTTTTGCAGACCCAAGGGGGCAAACCCCTCACGTCGCGGGGGCAAATTGTCGGGACGCCCTTGTATTTGGCGCCGGAACAAATCTTGGAGAAACCCGCCGATGCGCGAACGGATCTTTATGCGCTCGGGGTGATGCTACACGAAGCCCTCACGGGGCGCGTTCCGCATGATGCGCTCGACATGTACAGCATCGTGCGTGCGCGTCTTGGCGGCCCTGTGCCTCCCATCCAAGACTTGGATCCAACGATCCCGCCCGCGGTCGCTGCGGTCATCAATCGTTTGCTTGCAGTTCGTCCGGAAGATCGATTTTCATCAGCGACGGAGGTTTTGGCAGCGCTGCGTGGTGGATTGGCTCCCCTCACTTCGCCACCTTGGTCCGGCTCTGCCGAAGACACGGACGAAGTGACTCTTCGGGGACTTTTCGCGGGACCAGATCGGCTTTTTCATCTGCGTGAGGATGCAGCGCGGGTGCTTTACGAACGGACGCGCGGCAACGTGGTGGCGATTGAAGACGAGCTCGGGCAATGGGTGCGCGTGGGTTTGGCGCGGCGCAACGGATCGACCTTCGTCATCGATCATGGCTCCATACCGCGGCTCGTGACTGGGTTTGTCGGAACTCCCGCGGAACAACGATTGCGAGAATTGTTGTCCGCGGGGTTGGTCCGGGACGCCATGCGGACGACGCTCGAACTTGCGGAGCGCGATGCAATCCAGGGCGATCTGGTCTCGGCCACTCACAAACTCGCGGAAGGAATACGTTTGGCGCGTACGGAAGAACTTCTCCAGGAAGAACGGGATATGCTTTCGCTTTGGACGAAAGTGGCGCTGGCGGAAGCAACGCCTCGGGCATTGGATGGAGTTTTGTACGAGCTCGTGCGAACCGCTCCAGCCAATACCGAAGTGGAACGATTGCAATCTTTGTTGCGGGCGGCGCTCGCGGCGCCGGGGGGGAATGGATTTCAAGCGCTCGAAATGGCCGATGATCTGGGTCCGTTTGTCGATCCAACCCTCGAACGATGTCGGCAGCGCATTCGAGTGCTTGCCGTGGCGACTCGAGCATCCCCATCCTTGCTGGCCGAGGTTCTCGATGAAATTGACGAATGGGCCGGGGAATCGGGAGACCCGATGGCCGAGCTTTGTGCGGCCGAGGGGCACGCGCGGCGGCGTTATCACGAAGGGCGATTCGACGAGGCGGCCCGTCTTTTTGCGCAGGCCGCGGCCCTCGATCCGTGGATGACGGGTAAAATCGACGCTACGTTGCGGAGTACGTCGGCGTTGCTCGAAGCGTTTGCCCACGAACAGGCAAGAAAAACTGCCGAAGAGGCGCGTTCATTGGCCCGACGTGCGCGGCATCCCTATTTGGAAGGCCGGGCGGAATGGTTGATTCGTTCGGCCGAATATCGTCTTGGAAAAACCCAGCGTCCCGATTGGGAGCTGGTCGAAGCGGCGGCGCGGGTCGGAGTTCAGGACCTCGAAGCATTGGTTTGTTTTCAAGAAGCGGCCGTGGCGATGCGGATGGATATGCTGGAAGTGACATGTGATCTGGCCGAGCGAGCGGCCACGATATGGCGCAGCATGGGGCGACCTTTTGCGAGGATGTTGGCGCGGGCGCTGGCGATTTCATGTGGGGCAGAGACGAACGACGAAGAAGTCGAGACCTTGGTCGAGCGCGCGATTGGCTGCAAAGGAGCGGGCATTGGTGTACAAACGCTTGGACTCTTCGGACGAGTTTTTCCGGAAAAGCGTTTGGCGTGGCAAAGCGTCCTTTCGAACCTTGCGCGAACGGTGCCCGAAGAGCACTGGGAGCAGAGGATCGATGTGCTTTCGGTGAGAGAATCGTTGGAGTTTGCGCGGATGTGACGATGAGTGCGATTAGGGATCGGGGAGGATCACTTTTCGGAGCGTTTGGCGCGGCGAACCATTGACAAGATCGCCATACCAAGGAACGCGAAGAGACCGGGTTTGGGCGATTCGTTTTCGGGCATCGAGCACAAGCACCCGCCGCCGCGACCTTCGATGGGCTCGAATCCGCCGCCAGCGCCGCCAGCGCCACCTTCGCCAGCTGCGCCACCACCACCGCCTGCGCCACCGCCACCGCCTGCGCCAGTTTCGCAGACGCCTTGTTTACAGAGGCCACCGGTGCATTCGGTGCCGTCGGGCTTTGCC